>JAZRFL010000186.1:0-13761 GCA_045661365.1 Acutalibacteraceae bacterium
TGCACTCCTTTACCATTCATACCGCCAACCGTGCAGTTTGGAATGGTTCCACCACCGCCAACGTCGCCTGCAAAGCCTGGAACTATGACGTAGGCGCATACGGTGGCTGGGTACAGGGAAACGTGGCCGCTTTTGAGTTTGTGGGCGCGGTAGCATCCGTCCCTGCTTATGAAAAAGTGTCCCAAAAAATTGCCGCCTTGCCCGCCTTGGAAGAGCTTACCTTGGAAGACGAAGAACTGGTTATGGCTCTTTACAGTGAATACACTTCCTTGAGCAGCAGCGATCGTAGCAAGGTAACAGACGCGCCAAAGCTGATCTATGCCAAAAACAAAATCGAAGACTTGATCTACCGCGAAGAACATAAAGAACGGTTCGATATTGAAGATGCCATTACCGCACTTGGCACCATTACCGCCGATTCTCGAGATGCGTTGGTACAAATCGATCAAATGCTATACGATTACGCTTTTGCCAACGGCTCCGAAATTGTAGCAGATATTGAAAATTATCAAACCTATCTGGATGCAGTAGAGACCTTCAACGCTTTGGACAACGTCTCCGAAAAACCGTTGTACGGTGATCCCGATGGGAACAAATCGATTGCCGCCGCCGACGCGTTGATGATTCTCAAGCAAGTGGTTGGCAAAGAAGCCATGACCGACCAGCAAAAGGAATTGGCTGACGTGGATGACGACAGTAATATTTCTGCCGCCGACGCATTGATGGTACTGCAATACGTAGTGGGTAAAATCGACAAATTCCCCGCTGACAAAGAAACCGCTACCGATCCCATTGAACCCGTAAAGCACGCATTACCCCTTTACTCGGTAAAAGGCGGTTCTTTGTACGCCGAAACCTATCAATCCATGTTAGACCGCACCCATGAAAACGGTTATGCACAAACCTCGCTTAACGGGGCTTACGTGGGTATGTTTGGACGCGACTCTTCGATCCAAGCAATGGCGCACATCGCCCAAGGGGATTATGATTACGCCGCCAAGATCTTAAAGTATATTGTGGATTATCACAAGGAATACAAAAAAGACTACGTGTTGCATATTATGCAAGAGAACAAAGGCCCGTATTCTGACAAACTGCAAACCGACACCACCTTCTTTTTCTTGCATGCATGGTATATGTATGCTACCAAAGCACCCGCTTCGGCTGAAAAAACCGCTTTGCTGAATGCCAGTGAAAGCAAGGTCAAAGATTTTGCCGATTACTTTATTGACGATATGTACTTCAATCGGGAAAAAGGATTGATGGAAAACCCCTATTTGGAACACTCTCGCGATAAACGAGAATGGAATTCCTACGACCTGCTGACCAACGTATATGCTTCTCAGGCATGGTACGAGCTGTCGAAATATTTTGCTACCAAGGATCCCGCCCGCGCCAAAGCTTGGAGAGAAGGCGCAGATTTGATCGTACAAGGGGTTCATAAGCATTTGGTAACCGAAATTGACGGTAAAACCATGTATGCCGAATTGTATGATATTGAAAACGATAAATTCGTAAAAGGTTTTTCTTGGGTTAATATGGCTCCCGTGGGTTGTGAGTGGTATGCTATGGATAAGGCAATCATGGCCAATACCTACGAACTGTATATGAAATACGGCGCAGGCAGTTGGTTTGGTAAATACAAAATGCTGGAAGTACACACCAACTATACCGGTTCCACCAACGTTCGCGCTCGCGAAATCATTGGGAAAGGCCTTGCTTGGGAATTGATGTATTGCAAAATGGTAGGCAACACCGACCGCATTCGCACCTTGGAAGCGTTCATTGAAAAATACAGCGACCAAATGTATCGCGAAACCTGGCAAGCCAGCGGCGGCGGTTCGGACACCGCCAACCAAGAACACGCCAGTTGGATGTTGTTTGCTCATAAATATTGTCACCCCGAACTTACCAAAAAAGACCCCAACGCACAACCTCCTGTGGAAGAAGTGGACGGCTTGCGAGTTGCTACCTTTAACATTCATATTTTAAGTGATGCTTCTGTTGCCACCATTGCCAAAGACATTACCGATGCCGGCTTGGATATTGTAGGCTTGCAAGAAGTAGACAATAACACCATTCGTACCGGCAAAAAAGACCAAGCCAAGCTGTTGGCAGACGAACTTGGTTGGTACTACGGCTATTCCAAAGCCATTGATTTGGAAGGCGGCGCTTACGGCCATGCCATTATATCCAAGTATCCCATTAAAAGCTATAGCACCTTCCAACTGCCTTCGGGCACCGAGGAACAACGGGTATGCGGTCACGCGGTGATTCAAGTGGGTACCCAAACCATCAACTTCTTTAACACCCACACCACCTGGACCGCCTTGCAATCGGGTCAATTCCAAGAAATTGCCGACCGATTGAGCGGTTTGGACAACTTCATCATCACCGGCGACTTCAACTGCGAAAACTTCTCCGCGTTTAATGTGTTTGGCGGTAACATTGTAAACAATGCTACCGATACCTTTATCACCAACGGGGAAGATGGCGCCATTGACAACATTGTGGTATGCAAAAAATGGACCGTAGGCAAAGGCACCATGGTGAACAAAGGTCACTCCGACCATAACATGCTGTATGCCGATATTACGTTTTAAAGGAGAATCTTGCTATGGTAACGCAAAAAGCAATTTCGTTGTATAACAAAACCTATCAATCCATGCTGGACCGCACCCACGAAGACGGCTATGCCGACACTTCCATTACGGGGCATTATAACGGTATGTTCTGCCGTGATACCTCCATTCAAATCATGTGCCACGTGGCGCATGGCGACTATGACCAAGCCCGCAAGCTGATGAACTACATCATCGGCTATCACGAAACCCACGGCTACGATTTTGCCATTCACGTGATTTTTGAAAACGATGCCCCTCCTTCTTTGCGCAAACAAGCCGATACCGCCTTCTTCTTTATCCACGCTTGGGTGATGTATATGAATGCCGCACCCCAATCGGCTGAAAAGGATGCTTTCTTGGCAAGCTCGTACAGTATGATTCAAAAATTTGCCAACTATTATTTGGATGCCGGCAATCTGGATAACCCCTATGAAATGCTGTTCAACGATTGTTTGGAGCATTCCCGCGACGGTTCTTACTTTTATTGCTACGACCTGCTGACCAACGTGTACGCTTCTCAAGGCTTACACGAATTGGCAGCCTTTGTGGCCGATTGCGACCCTGAAAACGCCCAAAAATGGGAAGCCGCTGCCACCAAAATCGTAGGCGGGGTGCATAAATTCCTCACCGCCGAAGTAGACGGCAAAAAAATCTATTGCGAACTCATTGGTCGCAGTTACAATGCGGTGCATGCCAATCCCAATGCTTCCACCCGTTATATTCGCGGGTTCTCTTGGGTAAACCTTGCTCCCATGGGTTGCGATTGGTACGGCGCCGACCCCGAAATTTTGGAAAACACCTATCAAATGTACTTGAAATACGGCGCTTGCGATTATTACAACACCAACTATATGTTGGACGTTTGCACCCAGTTTGAAACCGACCTTGCTCCCATCACCCGTGGCGGTCACGTAATCGGCAAAGGTCTTGCTTGGGAAATGCTGTATTGCAAAAAAATGGGTTACACCGAACGTCTTGCGGAACTGACCAAATTCGTGGAAGATTTCAGCGAAGATATGTACCGTGAAACCTGGCACTACGTTGGTGGCGGCTCGGATACTGCCAACCAAGAACACGCCAGCTGGATGCTGTATACCCATAAAACCATTTATCCCGAATTGGGACAATAATTGAGATTGAAACCACCGATTCGTCGGTGGTTTTGATTAGGAGTTGTTTTTCTATGACCGAAAAAAGTAACTTGTTGCTTGAAAATACCTATCGTTCGCTGGCTGACCGCATTCGGGAAGACGGCTATGCTCCCACCTCGGTAACAGGGGCATACGGCGGCATGTACGGACGGGACGCGTCGGTGCACGCTTTGTGCCATACCTTGGCAGGGGATTTTGACTTGGCGCGCAAAATCATGGAATACACCGTGGAGTACCACAATCAACACGGCTTTGATTATCTCATTCACGTGCTGGATCCTGCCCATAATAATCCCTGCTTGAAATGTCAAGCCGATGCCACCTTCTTCTTTTTGCATACCTGGGTGACTTTTGCCAATACTGCTCCCAAAACCGATGAAAATAAGGCGTTTTTGGAAAATTCTTATGAGCGGGTGAAAATCCTTGCCCACTACTTTTTGCAAAACGGGGATTTTGACAACCCCTACGGTTTGCTTTTTAACCAAAGTTTAGAGCATTCCCGTGACCGTTCTTATTTCCAATGCTACGATTTGCTTACCAACGTGTACGCTTCTCAAGCCCTGCACGAATTGGCACAGTTGGTAGCCGAAGCCGACCCCGAAAATGCCAAAGTGTGGGAATCTGCCGCCGAAAAAATCGTTAAGGGTGTGCATAACTTCCTGGTAGGGGAAGTAGACGGCAAAAAGATCTATGCCGAACTCATCGGTCGCAGTCAAAAATCCATCGACGCCAATCCCAATGCCCCCCGTCGGGATATCCGCGGTTTTTCTTGGGTCAATTTGGCGCCCATGAGTTGCGATTGGTATGCCGCCGACCCCGAAATTTTGGAAAACACCTATCAAGCCTATTTAAAATACGGCTGTGTGGAATATTACGGCAAATACCAAATGTTAGACAGCTTTACCGCCTTTGAAACCGAGCTTAGCCCCGCCACCAAAGGTACTCACGTGCTGGGCAAAGGTCTTGCCTGGGAAATGATGTATTGTAAAAAAATGGGCTATACCGATCGCTTGCAAGAACTCACCGTCTTTTTGGAAGATTGTTGCGACCAAGTGGTGCGGGAAAGTTGGTTGCCCGAAGGGGGCGGCTCGGACACCGGTAACCAAGAACATGCCGGTTGGCTCGTGATCGCTTATCAAGTGGTTGATTCCGATCGGTAAATACCATCCCGATAAGGAAAAAGTAGCACGGAATATATGTGTATTATTCTTGCAATATATCCTTATGTATTGTATGATTTAATTGTCAAATTTAAAATTTTAAAATAAAGAAAGGTTGTTTTTTATGGCTATTTGGGAACCGATTCTGAAAAGTGCAGATTGTCTTAAAAAATTAGAAAAACCGATTTTAACCAAGGATGATATTCCTTATGACGCCGCTTTGATCTTTAACGCAGGTGTTGAAAAGATCAACGGGAAATACGTTATGGTTTTTCGTAACGATTACGGAACCGACAGCGATAAATTTGTAAATCAAAAAATTGGCTTCAAAGGTACTTCTGTCGGTATCGCCTTTAGCGATGACGGCGTTACCAATTGGCAGGTAAAGGAAGTTCCGCTGGTTGACTATCAAGTGGGAAAAAATATGCTTGGGAAAGAAAAAGACGTACCCGACATTTTGCGGTTGTATGATCCCAGACTGACCGTGATCGATGGTGAAATTTATCTTTGCCTTGCTATGGACACCCATCACGGGATTCGTGGGGCGATTGCCAAGGTAAAGGATGATTTTTCCGGTTATGAAATCATTAGTGCAACGGTGCCAGACAACCGCAATATGGTACTTTTCCCTGAAAAAATCGGTGGATATTACTATCGTTTGGAACGGCCTTTTCCTGTATACGGTCGCGGCGGCAAAGACCGCTTTGATATGTGGATTTCAAAATCTCCCGACCTGAAATTCTGGGGTGAAAGCCAATTGGTCATGGGCGTAGAAAATGTGCCTTACGCCAATAACAAAATCGGTCCTGCTGCCCCTCCCGTTAAAACCGATAAAGGCTGGCTGATCACCTTCCATGCGGTTGACGTTGAAAGAGACGGCAGAGGTCAGACCACTTGGGATCTTTGCTGGAACAAGCGTTACACCGCAGGGATCGCTCTGCTTGATTTAGAAGCCCCTTCCAAAGTGATCGGCATGAGCAAATTGCCTTTGATCGCTCCCGAACTTCCCTATGAAACCGACGAGGGATTCAGACAGAACGTGATTTTCCCCGGCGGCATGATTTTGGAAGACGACGGTCAGGTTAAAATCTACTATGGCGCAAGTGATACCGTTGAGTGTGTTGCTACCGCTCATGTAGATGACCTTATCGCCTTATGTACTGAGGAATTATAATGGCAAACATTAACAATTTGTTTGAAGAATGGTGCCAAAACGCCTTGGCTGATGAGGATTTAAAAGCGGAACTTTTGGCAATCAAAAACGATTCGTCCAAAATAAACGATGCGTTTTTTAAAGAATTGGCGTTTGGAACAGGTGGACTTCGGGGTAAGATCGGTGCGGGTACAAACCGCATGAACGTATATACCGTTGCACGTGCCACCTTGGGATTGGCGAATTTTATTTTGCATACCTGTTCGGGCGAAAAAAAGGTTGCCATAGGGTACGATACACGAATCAAATCTAAGCTTTTTGCCGAAACAGCAGCGAAGGTGTTAAGCAGTAAAAACATTACGGTGTTTTTATTCAACCGCCCCCTTCCCACACCCATGCTTTCCTTTGCGGTTCGGGAACTGGGATGTAGCGCGGGGATCATGATAACCGCTTCCCATAATCCTGCTGTTTATAATGGTTATAAGGTGTATGGTGCCGACGGTTGTCAAATAACCACCAAAGCGGCGGATGCAATTTACAACGAAATTTCCCGCCTTGGATATTTTGAGTCCTTGCCCGAACAAGCAGGAGAAAAGATAAACGAAGTTCCCCAAGAGGTGTACGAAAAATTCATCGCTTCGGTAAATGAGTTATCTCTGGCAGAAAATACAGATAAAAGCATTTCGGTGGTTTATACCCCCCTTAACGGAACAGGCATGGAGCCGGTTACCGATATTTTAAAGCGCAACGGGTATCAAAATATTATTGTGGTGAAAGAACAGGCAGAGCACAACGGGAATTTTCCCACCTGCCCATTCCCCAACCCCGAACTGCCCGAAGCCATGGCATTGGGACTGGAATACGCCAAGAAGCACCATGCTGAAATTCTGCTTGCTACCGACCCTGATTGTGACCGCGTAGGCGTCGCCGTAAGGCAAGGAAACGACTATCAATTGCTCACGGGCAACGAGGTAGGAATTCTTCTGTTTGATTATATCTGCTTCAGAAAAACCGAAATGGGAACCATGCCCAAAGATCCCGTTTGTGTTAAAACCATTGTAACCACTTCTCTTGCAGAAAAAATTGCTAAAAACTATGGGGTAGAGATGGTAAACGTTCTTACCGGTTTTAAGTTTATCGGCGAGAGAATCGGTGCGCTTGAGCAAATGGGTCAAAAGGAACGCTATATATTTGGATTTGAAGAAAGTTGCGGATATTTAAGCGGTTCCCACGTTAGAGATAAGGACGGCGTGAATGCGGCGCTCCTTATTTGCGAAATGTGCGGGTTTTACAAATCTCTCGGTATAAGCCTTGCCGAAAAACTGGCAGAAATTTATCATACCTACGGGTATAGCTTGAATTCCCTTCTTTCCTTTACCTTTGAAGGCGAAGTAGGAATGCAAAAAATGAACGATTTTATGGCTTCTATGCGCCGAATTGGGGATTCTTTTGGGGAATTTCAACTGTTAAGCAGTACCGATTATTCGGTTGGTGTAGGCGGTTTGCCAAAATCCGATGTTTTGGAATTCGTGCTTAACGAGGATTGTTCTGTGATCATTCGTCCGTCTGGCACAGAGCCGAAACTGAAATTTTATCTTTTTGTGAATGGCGAAAGCAAGCGGATCGCAAAAGAAAAAATCCAAAAACTCCAACAAACCGTAGAAAGCATAGTTCAATCATCGTTATAAAGTGGTTAAATCGCAATAGAAACGACTTTGTTTCTATTGCGATTTATGCTTTGCTTCTTTTTGTGCCAAAACTCTTGACAACGGGTCGCAGATGTGTTATTAAAAAACTATAGTTGAATCGTGAAAGGAGTCTTCCCCTATGAGCAGTATTCTTCCCTTTGTGTTTACCGAAAATAAAAAGCCCTATGCCGTTGTAATGAAAAACGATTGGACTCGTGCTACCGATATCTTTTTGAATTACATTGAAAAAATCACAGGTGGTCGTCTTGCGGTTTCGCCGGTGGAAGATGTACATCCTTTTGTGTTTTTTGTGGAAGCGGATCACGGCGATGCAGGCTTTGCCTATAAATTGACCGGCAAAAACCTGATTTTTGAAGCAAAAAACGAGCAAGCCGCCGTTTATGCGGTATACGATTTTTTGGAACGGATCATTGGTTGCCGTTATTACACCAAGGACGTGGAATACGTACCCTTTGACGCCAATCTGTCGGTGTTGTTTGACGATTATGAATTTCAGCCCATTTTAAAATACCGTGAGGTATATTACAAAGGATTTGTGGACAAGACCTTTGCCGAAAAGCATAAAATGACCGCCATGTGGGATCATAGCGAATGGGGATTTTGGGATCACTCTTTCGACAAACTGGTGCCGGTGAAAGAATATTATGACGAGCACCCCGAATACTTTGCCTATTTTAACGGTGGTCGGCAAAAAGAATTCACCCAAATTTGTTGCACCAATCCCGACGTGTTTGACATTGCGGTGAAAAATTTGAAAAAATTCATGGACCAAAAGCCGCAGGCAAAATACTGGTCGGTGAGTTCCAATGACAGCGGTTACCATTGCTTGTGCGACGAGTGCAAAAAGTTGGACGACAGAGAAGAAGCCCCCATGGGCTCTCTGCTTACTTTTGTAAACAAGGTGGCGGCCGAGTTCCCCGACAAGATCATTTCTACCTTGGCTTATCAATATTCCACCAAAGCGCCCAAGCACATGAAACCTGCCGACAACGTGCAAATTATGTTGTGCAACATTGAATCCAACCGTGGCACTCCCTTTGGGGAATGTAAGCAACCCGGCACGGTGAACAACCGTCAGGCTATGTTGGATTGGAAAGAAATCTGCGGCAATCTGTTTTTGTGGGATTACTGCATTCAGTTCCACAATTTGGTCAATCCTTTCCCCAATCTGCGGGTGATCCCCAAAAACATCCGTTATTTTGTAGAAAACAACGTGCGTTCGCTGTTTAGCCAATGCAACCGTGAAGAAGGTGGCGAATTCTGCGAACTGCGTGGGTATTTGCTTGCCAAAATGATGTGGGATCCTTATCGGGACGAGAATGAGGTAATCAAAGAATTTGTAGAAGGCTATTATAAACAAGCCGCGCCTTATATTTTGGAATACATCAACGTGATGCACGATGCGATGGAAGCAGGGGGCGGTCTGCTTAATATTTTCGGCGAGCCTCAAGATGCCGCCGAAACCTTTATGACCGAAGAGCTGTTCTTTAAATACAGCCAACTGTTCGATGCTGCCGAAGCGGCAACTGCCCTTGACCCTGAAACTTTGTTTCGTGTCAAAACCGCTCGTTTGCCCTTGTACTACACCGGTGTGTGCTTGAAGTACGACACCAAAGAAAATCGCAAAGCCATGCTTGCCAAATTTGCCGACCAAGCCCGCAAGAGCGGCCTTGTGAAGGTGGAAGAATGGAAAATTACCGTAGATAATTTTGTCACCGATAAAATGGCGGAGCTTGCTTAAAACGGAATGCCTTTAATTTATAAAAAGTCAATGGTTTTTTTGTAAAACCATTGACTTTTTCTTTGTGGTGTGTTATACAAAAAGCGAAGTGAATCACCAACCGAAGCCGCCGTTACAATACCGTGGTGATAACGGCTTGTCTAAGGAGGAAATCGTGATGAAAACCAATGATTTCAAGCAAGTCAGAACCGATGAACACACCCAAGAAGCCTTTTACCGTACCTTTATGGAGTGCGGCAAGAGCCCTGTAAAAATCCTGTTTCGGATCTTTAAGGGGAACTATTGGTCGTTGTGTAAATCGGTGCTTTTTTATTTGTTGCAACATTCGCCGGTTATTGTTATGCCGATTATTACTGCCAATATTATCAATGCTGCTACCTATTCCGAGCAGTACAGCTTGACCTATCTTTGGGTCAATGCGGGGATTTTGGGCGTGCTGATCTTGCAAAACGTGTGGTCTACTTTTATGTGCACCAAAAACCGAAGTGTGGCCATTCGTCGTGCGGAGCTGAATTTGCGGGCATCTATGGCGCGCAAACTGCAACAGCTGTCTATTACCTTTCACAAAGAAATGAAATCGGGTAAGATCCAGTCCAAGATCATGCGAGACGTGGAAAACATAGAGGCTATGACCTCCAGCGTGTTTACTACGGCGGTTTCTATTCTATACAGCGGCGGTGCGGCGTTGTGTGTAACGTTGTCCCGCAGTCCCATGGTGTTTGTGTTCTTTTTAATTTCGGTGCCTGTTGCGGTGATTATTATGATGGCTTTTAGCAAGAAGCTTCGTCGGGTAAATGCCGATTATCGCCACGAGGTGGAAAACACCTCCGGGCAAGTAATGGAAATGGTGGAGCTGGTTCCCGTAACCAAAGCACACGCGTTAGAAAACACCGCTTTGACCCGCTTGAATCAAAATCTGTTCCGCATGGCTACCAGCGGGCACGCCTTGGACCGTATCAATGCGGTGTTTGGCGCCATTTGTTGGGTGACTTTTCAGTTTTTCCAATTGGTGTGCCTTGCTTTTACCGGATATCTTGCTTACACCAAAAAAATTCCCATTGGGGATATTACCATGTACCAATCTTACTTTGCTACCATAGTGGCGCAGGTAACGGCGGTCATTGCCCTGCTTCCCATCATAACCCGCGGATTTGAATCGGTGCGAAGCATTGGGGATATTATGTGGGCCATGGACGTGGAAGACAACAAAGGAAAAGAAAAACTGGAAACGTTGGAAGGGGTTTACGAATTCCAAAACGTACATTTTCATTACCACGATGATCCGCACCCGGTGTTAAATGGGTTGAATTTAACCGTTCATAAAGGAGAAACCATTGCTTTGGTTGGGGAATCGGGTTCGGGAAAATCCACCGTGCTTAACATGGTGATCGGCTTTTATCAGCCTACCGAGGGTAAGGTGCTGATCGACGGGAAGGACATGACCGAATTGAATTTGCAAAGTTACCGTTCCCATATTGCTACGGTTCCGCAAACGTCGGTGCTTTTTTCCGGCACGATTCGTGATAATATTACCTTTGGTATGGAAGAATGTACCGAAGAACAATTGCAAGAGGCGATTCGCATAGCCAATTTGCAAGAAGTGATCGACAAGCTTCCTTACGGATTGGGTACCATGGTAGGGGAGCATGGCGACAAGCTGTCGGGCGGTCAACGTCAACGAATTGCCATTGCTCGTGCGGTAATACGAAACGCCAAGGTGATCATTTTTGACGAAGCCACTTCGGCGTTGGATACGGTTTCGGAAAAACTGATTCAAGATTCCATTGACAAATTGGCAAAAGACCGTACGACCTTTATCGTGGCACATCGGTTGTCTACCATACGCAACGCCGACAAGATCGCGGTAATCAAAGATGGGGTATGTGTTGAGTACGGCACTTGGCAAGAATTGATTGACAAAAAAGGCGAGTTTTATCGTTTCAGAAGTTTACAAACTTAACCAAATCATACGTTTCGGCGAGTTCAAGTTACTATGGTTTGGCTAACAGAGAAAAACAGGCTTACCCGTTTTTGGCGGGCAAGCCTGTTTTTTGTAGGTTACAGCAATGAGCTAAACAAATAGGTTACGTCAAATTGATTGGTGTTATGGTCTATGGTAATTAAGGTACTGCCGACCATGGTGCGATCCAAATACGAATTGGTACTGCTTTTTAGCCCCCACGTATAGCGAATCTCATCTTGAACAATGCTGAGAGCTACTTGGTGTTGATGCCCGAAAAACATACCTTTGCATCCCATATTGGCGGCGATTTTGTCCAAATCGGTGCTGCCCCAACCCCCGGGAATTTCGGTGGCAATGCCAAAGTCGCCCTCCTCGGTGGGGGTAAATGGCAGTTCCATATATTCGGGATAATACTTGTTCAGCATAGACGAAACACAAACAGGAGGAATATGCATGAACATAAGAGAAGGAATCTGTTTGCCCAAATCGTATTCAATGCCGTAGGCGGTGTTTTTGATCCAGTTGATCTGATCCGATTGCAGACCCGATTCGGTGCAGATCAAATCAGCTTGGGGATTGCCGCTTAGCAAAGCGGCGTTGGTGCCGTTGGTGTCCAGCGCCCACAAAACGTATTTGTATTTGCCCCCTTGGCGAAGGGCTACGGTGTAGTTGGAATCTCCCGTACAATCGGCCGAGGCAAACAGACAATACGTACTTTGTGTTAACATGGCTTTTTGCCAAGTGGTGCCGGTAATGCTTTCACGGTCGTGATTACCAAATATAATCATCCATGGAATTTTGTAAGAATCCATGACCATGCACAGTTCTTCCCATTCCGCACCGGTGTCGTCAAACGCGCCTTCTACGTTGTCGCCACCCAATACAATTAAGTCGGGATCGGTGGCATTGATCGCTTCGGTCACATAGGGCCACACTGTTTGGCTCATGGTACCGCCAAAAGGACCGCTGTATCCGTGGCGGGTGACTTCGCCTGCTTCCAAATAAGTGGGTTGCAGGTCACACAGTTGCAAAATTTTAATATTTCGCCCCTCGGGAATGTCTAATACAAAATCAACCTCTTGTCCCGGCGTTAAGACCCCGTCGGGGGTGAAATCGGGCGTGACAGGTGGGGCGTTGGGGTCCAAATCTTCTGCAGGGAAACGGTTTATTTTACCCACAACGTATTTTAAAATGAGCAGGGCATCTTCGGCAGTATGTTCAAAATAGCCCAAGGTAAAAACGTCGCCCGTTACATCGGCGGCATAGTAACCGTCTCGTTCCAAATAGATTTTTCCCACCACTACCTGCAAGGTAACAAGAGCGTCGGTGGCGGTAACCTTGCCGTCACGGTCTACGTCACCGTAGGTGTAAGCGGGTGTCGCATGGGCGTGTGGGGGCGTATAAACGGTCAACATGAAATGTATGATCAGCAGTACCGATAAAAATCGTTTCATGGATTGGCTCCTTTATCATGTATTGTTCGGTTTTACTGTGTGTGCTTCATTATACCATACGATCAGTGAAAAATCCACTTGATTTTTTTGGGGGGAGTAAAATCTCGGGTTTACAAGAGGAATGGTTTGTGATATAATAAATCGTATTTTTGCAAGAAGGTGAATTGGTTTTGACAGCCGTAAAAGAAAACAAAATGGGCACTTGGCCCGAAAACAAATTGCTTTTGAATATGTCTGTTCCCATTATGATCTCTATGTTGGTACAAGCCCTGTACAACGTGGTAGACACTTTTTTTGTAGCGCGTTATGCCGGCGACGTGGGGACTTCTGCTTTGGGATTGGCATTTCCCGTACAAAACCTTATGATTGCGGTGGCGGTTGGCACCGGGGTAGGGGTAAATGCCTTGCTTTCCCGCTCGTTGGGTGAAAAAAATCAAGCCAAAGCCGACAAAATCGGCATGCAGGGGATCGTGTTGGCATTTGCCTGCTACGTGCTGTTTTTGTTTGTTGGTATTTTTGGGACTTCGCCCATTGTTCGTGCCCAATCCGATCAAACCAATGTGATCGGCTTTGCGGAAGATTATTTGAAAATATGCTGTGTGCTTTCCTTTGGTGTATTTATGCAGGTGATCATGGAACGATTGTTGCAATCTACCGGACGTACCATGCTGTCTATGGTTACCCAGGGGGCAGGGGCGGTCACCAATATTATTTTGGACCCGATTATGATTGAAGGGTGGTTGGGCTGTCCCGAATTGGGGATAAAAGGTGCGGCATATGCTACCGTTATAGGACAAATGGTGGCA
>JAZRFL010000187.1:0-12753 GCA_045661365.1 Acutalibacteraceae bacterium
ATTCGTTACTGGGCATTTCGTTGTACTCGGTAACCTCTACCTGGAACCCTGCCTCACGGTAGGTTTCAATAAAATCCCACAATTCTTTTGCCTTTTTGAAATCGGGGTTTTTGGCAATAACGTTGGTACGCATAATCGGAGGACGTACCAAAGCGCAACCGCTCAAGGCCTTCATAACCGGGGAGTTTTGGAAGTCAAACAAGATTTTGCGAATCCGTTCCACCCGTTCAAAACGGCTCATTTTAGAGGTGTCGGCATGCAGGTCTACGTGAGTTTCTTGTTTGTACCCTTTGGTTTGGGTACTCATTTCCAAGGTGTAGCGAATGCGTTCTTGTCCGTTTTCAAACTCATCCTTAAAATACAAAGAAGAAACGTCCTCGCCGGTGGTTCCGCTTTTCATTTCATTCAAGCGTTTGTCAATAAAATATTGGATATTGAAAAGCAAGGTATAGATGAAGCGATTTTCGTATGTTTCGTAACTTTCTTCTTTATAAATGTTTAAAATACGGTTGGGGGTCACGTTGTCCCCTTCTACCTTGGCAATCATGTTGGTATGCTGTGCCAAATGCTTGATCGAGTCGGTGGTGATCTTTCGCGCCAACTCAATGGGAATAATTTCCTCTTCCTGAGAAATAAACCGCCGAGGATTCCGAATGATGGTGTCCAAGGGGATAATACATTGCTCGATCGCTTCGATCCAACGAAGGTCGATCTGCTTGTCAACAAAGCGGTGCATAAAGGCAACCTCGCCTTTACCACTTTTGGCAATGTTCATAAAATGGGAATAGAAATCCTGCTGTTGAATCTGCGAGATAAAATCCCTATTATATACGTCATATACTGTTTCAATATCTCGGCCCAAGGATGATCTCTCCCATCAAAAAAATATATATTAGAACAATTTTTGCAGACGATGCAGATAGGCTTTGGATTCGCCCATGTTTTCTTTGCCGAATTCGGCATCCAAATATTCAATCAAGCCTTCGATCTCATCGCGGATAAAAGCCAAGTTCAAGCTTTCAAACTTACGCAAGATCTTGTTTGCCAGTACGTAGTCGATCCCGTCGATTTCGGTACCGCCGCAACCTACGTAAGCAGGAACAAATTCACGCAACTGCTTAACAATACGGTTACCGAACGCCAAACGGAAATGCTCGATTACGTAGTCGTCCAGCTTTTCCAGTTTTTTCAGGTTTTCTTCAGAAACCTTGTATTTTTCCTTGGCTTCGGCAAACATGGCTTCCAAATGCTTGTAGTCAATGTGCAGATTTTCGGTATAAGGTGCATCAAAATACACACCCTTGGAGTCGATGTTGATGGGCAAGGCACGGTCATATACCTTGTCGGAAATGGCAAAGGTGGAGTCGTCGTTGTTGGCGGTGCCGATATACCACATGTTTTCGGGCAAGCGGAACCGACCGTTTTCCAAGTGAATGGGGTCGCTGTCCCAACCACTGGGTACCAAGTCGATGACCCATTCGGTACGGGTTGGCATTTCCAAAATAGACAGCATTTCGGCGAAGTAGTATTCCACACGGGCAATATTCATTTCGTCCAAGATGGTCAAATGAATGTCATCCTTATAGGTGGCTTCGTACATACGCTTAAGGGTTTCGGTCTCGTTAAACCGTTTGGTAAATTCGTTGAAGTACCCAAACAATTCGGAACGGTCACGCCAAGAAGGCTGTACCGATGCAATGTTGGTATCGTTTTCTATAAATTTACCAAATGCGTAAGGCAACGACGTTTTACCGGTACCGGAAATACCTTGCAAAATAATCAGACGAGTGGAGGCAAAAGCCGCCAAGAACAGTCGAATGATACGAGGTTCGTAATAAAGTCCCATGCGAGAGCAAGCGAAGTTGCGGAATCTGTCGCAGATTTCAGGCAGGGTGATTTCGTAGTCGAAATCCTTTTGTTGGTAGTTTTCGAATTCCTTGTCCACCTGTGACAATTTGTAGAAGCGACTTTCCCCTTCTTCGATGGGTTTTTTGTGCATTTCTTCTACTTCGTCCAATTCGGCAGATTCGCCCGGTTTCAAGCCGATTTGAGAAACCTTCATGGCCAAAATGCGTTCTTTTTCGGTGGTCAATTTCACAATTTCCCGATTCAAGTTGCCCACTTCGTTCAGCAGTTCTTCTTGGCTGACCAAGGTGTTGCGAATACGCACGTATTTGCGAATCAGCAAATAGATCACAAATGCCAACGCGACCAAAGCCGCCACCAGCAAAATGACCACCAAAATGGCCAAGATCCATGCTACGGCGTCAAAGCTCCCCGAATAGGTCTTAAAGATCTCTACGTAACGGGGTACGTTAAACATGCCTGCCAGGCCGCCGAAAAAGCCGGAAATTGCCGACCACAAGGAGCCGAAAAACGTGGCAAGAAAATCGGAAAGAAATTTCACGAAAACGTCCATAATTAACTATCCTTTCGATGAAAAATGCGCAATTGGAAGCAAGCCGAGATTGTCCCGCGCTGAATTTAATGAATAAAAACCGCACAATGAACCAACCGCACCTGAATACGGCTGTTTGGCACCTGCTTTCAATTGCGCATTTTATTCAGAAATCTCGTCTTGCGATTGTTGGTCTTCCGTTGGTTGGGCAGTTTGTTGCTCCAGCGCTTGTTGTTCCAAGTACTGTGCAATAATAGCATCTTTCACGTCGTCGGACGCAAGTTCTGCCACTTCATTTGCCATATCCACCTTTTTATTATGCATAATGGTGGAAACCAAACGGTAAACTTGATACAGAGTAAACAACAAAATGGGAAGCAAAATCACACAGAAAAAGCCCCATTTCGAGCTCAAAAAGTCCATAACATCGCCCATACAAGGGATGGAGGTGCCGGTGTATTTCCCCACAACGTCACCGGGGGTGATCAATACATCGTCTGCCTTCGTGTTGGCGTCACCCTTGGTTTCGTAGAACAAGGTACCGTCGTTGTCGACAACTGTTACGATTCTGTGGGTGTTGAGAATTCTTTGACCGTTTTCATAGGTCCAGAAGGTAATAACATCCCCTTTTTTCAGGGTTTGTTTTACTTCATCTTCACTCTCAAAGGATTCTACAAAAATGTAGTCTCCTTCGTCAAAGGTGGGCGACATTGAGCCGGATTGTACCGACAAAGGACTGTAACCAAATACTTGGGGAACGTTTTGATTGGCATTGGACGAGACAGCCACCATGGAAATAAAAACAGCAAAAATTACCAAGATGGCAATCACAACATCCAAAGCAATGTTCAAAATCTTTTTCATTACAGGGTTCATGATAACAGATCCTTTATAATTTAAACATTACATAAACAACTTTTCCCAAGGGCTGTTTTCACAGCCCTTGGGTAAGTAAAAGCGGAGATTTATGCTTCGGGAGCAATAAATTTCAAAGTGGTGTTAAATACACCGCCGGAAGTACCGTTCAAGCAGTCGAGGTCTTCGCCTTCCATCCAGATGTAGATACGAACTTTGTTGTAGCCTTTTTCAAGGGTCAAAATGTCGGTATCGGCAGTCATGGTGAAGGTTTCAACTTGTTGTTTTTGGCTATCGCCAATGTTGACGCCGGCTTCTTTAACGCCGTTATAGGTCAATTTTTGACCATCATTGGCATCAGCAAATTGAGCATTAGCAGCAGCGGAACGAACAGTAGCGTTGGGTTCCCAAATTTTGGTGGAAGCAGCAGTGTTCAAGCTACGGGCGTTAGCAGCGGTAGCAGCGTTGCCCAAGTCGATGAAAGCTACACGTACAGCAGTTTCAGCATCGGAATCGGTGGTACCAGCAATAACTTGAGAACCGGTGTAACCCAATTTGATGGTTTTGGTGCTGTCCATTTTGAAGAACAAGTCGAAGGCGATAAAGTTACCGTTGGTACCGGCAACTTCAACGTCAGCGCTGGTGGTCAGGTTACCGGTGCCATCCAAAGTACCGGTGAACATTTCCATTTTACCGTTAACCACGTTACCGGCAGTAGAAACAGGGTTTACTTGACCGGCAGGCAATTGGTTAACAACACCGGTGTAACCGGCAGCTTGGATTGCAGCGATATCGGACAAAGCGGCGGTGTCGAGGCTGGAAGTCCAGTTAGTACCGTCAACAGAGATTTGAATACCGTCTGCGGCAACAACTTGTACTTGCAAATTGTTGATGGTAGCATCGTTACCGGTGGTAAACCATGCGTAGGTTGCGCTGGACAAAGCAACAACGGAAACCAATACCATAGCAATCACGGGCAATAATGCTTTTTTCTTCAGGTTTTTGCTCATTTTACATTTCTCCTTTAAAAGAATTTATCACCAATGGTTGGCAACATAAAGCAAGAGATCGGTACAGGGCAAACGCCCTTGCTGTTTGTACCTACCCTAAACGGGTGTCTTGGTGCCGGTGACTCGCAGGTTCATCGACATCTTGACCTCTCCTCCTTTTATGTCGTCAACACATTCAGGATCGTTTCCTTCCAGCCAAATAACCACCGTGTATTTGTCGACCTTGCCCGGGGCAAAGCCGCCGACCGGCTCGCTCATTACCCGCGAGGCAGAAGCAAAGTTTTTGGTGGCGTCGGGTTCCGGCTGTGTAGAGCCCTTTTGGGGTTTGGCATAGACCGTTTCGGTACCGTTGCGAATCACCATAACGCGAACCGCTTCATCTGCCCCCAGGGCGGCCGATTCGATCACGATCTCGGCTTGATAGTCGATTTCGTCTATGCCTATGTTTTTCACGTAAAAGGTGTGGGCAATATAGTCCTCACCGTTATGGGCACCGTCTACCTCATGAAGGTCTTCGGGCAACCACGCTTTGGTAATATTGGTCATTTCAGGTACCACGTCAGCTTGAATCACCGTAGTGGGTTTGCTGAAATCGGCGGTATTGCACAACGAAAGCGAACCGGCGAACTCTTCGGGAACCATAACCGTAAAGTTACCCGCTTTGTTTACAAACACCGACAAACCATAAAAGAGCGCCAACAAAGTAACGGCGATAAGCGCTACCACAACAGCAACTCTTAAAAACATTTTACGACGATTTAGCTTACGAGCGGTCACCCGCGCCGCAAATCGCCCCATGCCTTCGTTCATACCGTTTCACCGCCTTTGTTTGTGATAATAATAAGGAATCATTCTGTCGGAATCACCATGCATTAAAGCAATTCCCTTGCATATATCGGCAGCCTAATTCTGCCAAACGTTCTTGTTGTTTTGCTTGATTGACACCAAAAGCATATACCTTGGTCTCCAACGTTTTTGCCAATTGCATAATGCTTTTCACGATCTCGTAGGTTTTGTGATTGTCTGCCACGTTATCGATCAAACTGCCGGACAATTCAATCACGTCGAAATCCCATTCGCTCAGCTTGGCCAGATTGGCATATTCGCTGCCGAAATTGCTGAGGGTCAAGCCGATCCCCATGCTTTTGAGCCGACCGAGTACGTCGGTCATGGGTTTGTCTTCATATGCCAACACGGTTTCGCTCAAGGCAAATCGTACCATGGCAGGGTCGATCAAATAGTCGGAAAACAGTTTTTCCAAGCCTGCCAAAAAGCTCTTTTTCCGCAGGCAAGAGGGAGAAACCTCTACCGTAACAGGCAAGGAGGAAGCCGATTGGTCGAATTTAGACAACGCCAAGCGTTCGCACAAACGAGTCATTCCCAACAAGGTCAAGGCAGGCAAACGACCGTTTTTTTCAGCAACCGAAAGGTACACCTCGGGTTGAATGGTGCCTTGCTTGTCGTCGTTTAGTACCAAACGACCACGGTAGGCAAAGACCTTTTCTTTGGGAACGTCGTACACCGGTAAATATTGCAATTCCACCGCAGGAGTGTCGGTATGCAAATACCGCCGAAGCCATGCTTCTTGTTGCTCGTATCGCCGTGTAACGATTTCTTTTGCCAAAGCCACCATAGACGGGTCTAATTCTTTTCCGTCTTGACGATCCAGCTTGTTGAACAGATCTTTTTGGCTTGCTTGTTGCAGCATGTTTTGGGCAACTACTTGTGCCACCGCCAGCATACGTGCCACGGGGGGGATTTGCTCCTCTTGGAAGCGACCGGGTCCACCGGTACCGTCGAAATGCTCGTAGCGAAATTCCATAGCCTGCCGCAAAAGTTCAAAGCCAACCGTTTCCTCTTTGGTCAAGTTGGGATCTTGTGCCAACGCACCGTTGAGCACCATTAAGCTATGATGAACGTTTTTGGAGGCTTCGCTGCTGAACACGCCGTCTTCGTCCACAGGGACTGCTTCGCCTACGTCGTAGTAGGTCAAATATTTTTCCAATTTACCTATGTATGTGTAGTAAAAGGTCCGCGAGGGTTCATAAACCTTTTTTTCGGCCAATTCTTTATACATTTCGGCAACCAAAGAAGCGGTCAATTTATTACACATAACCCTTTGAAAGGGCAACGCAGAAAAATACTGTTTCATTTGCTCAATGGCACGCATAATACCGCTCCTTTTTCTACCGAAATCGAACATCCGTACCAAGAAGGTACACGAAGCCTACTTTACTATAGATATTTATGCTATTATAGCATTAACTTTGTTCGATTACAAGTATTATTTTTAGATTTAGTTTTTAAATTTCGTAAAAAGTACTCAATCCAATTCTACGGCACCGGTATACAACTGCCAATACCGACCCTTTTGCGCCAGCAGGTCGTCATGGTCACCCCGCTCTATAATTTCTCCGTGCTCCAATACCATAATTGCGTTGGCGTTGCGTACGGTAGACAGCCGATGGGCGATCACAAAGGTAGTGCGGCCTTGCATAAGGCGATCCAACCCATGCTCAATATGCCGTTCGGTGCGGGTATCTACTGAGCTGGTGGCTTCGTCCAAAATCAAAATAGGCGCTTTGGACAGAGCGGCACGGGCAATGTTAAGCAATTGCCGTTGTCCCTGTGAAAGGTTGGTACCGTCCCCTTCGATCATGGTGTCGTACCCTTTGGACAACCGCATGATAAAGGAATGGGCGCTGGCGGTTTTTGCCGCCGCGATCACCTCGTCGTCGGTAGCATCTAATCGACCGTAACGAATGTTTTCCATAATGGTTCCGCTAAACAAATGGGTATCTTGCAAAACCATGGCGATCTTTTCCCGCAACTCTTCCCGTTTATAATTTTTGATGTCGATATCGTCTATGGTAATGCGGCCTTCTTCGATATCATAAAAGCGATTGATCAAATTGGTCACGGTGGTTTTGCCTGCCCCAGTCGACCCGACAAAAGCAATCTTTTGTCCCGGCTTGGCGTACAAGCTAATGTTTTTCAGCACCGTTTTGTCAGGATTATACCCAAAGGTCACGTTTTCAAATTTTACGTACCCCTGCATTTTCTCTGCCGAAACCGCATCGTAGCTGTTGGACGGCTCCGGCTCGGTGTCCATAACCGAAAATACCCGCTCGGCACCTGCCAAAGCAGAAAAAATGGTGGTCATTTGCATGGACAGCATATTAATAGGCATGGAAAATTGTCGGGAATAGTTGGCAAATACCGTTAATCCCCCGGCAGACAAATAACCAAAGAACAGCAAGACACCGCCGACCCCTACCGTAACGCCGTAGGAAATCATGCTAATGTTGTGCATAATGGGCCCCATAACCCCACCGTAGTACTGTGCTTTGAATTGTTTGTGTCGCAAATCGTCGTTGAGCAGTCCGAATTCTTCCACACACACGTCTTCGTGATTAAATACTTTAACCACCTTTTGCCCGGTAACCGTTTCTTCTATATATCCGTTCACCGCACCCAAGGCGGATTGCTGACCGGAATAATACTTGCGACTGCGTTTGGCGATCATGCCGCTAGCATACAGCAGAGCGGGAATAAACGCCATGGTGATCAAGGTCAAGATCCAGTTGGTGGTGATCATAAAGAAAATGGTACCCGACAAATTGATAATACCCGAAATAACCTGTACCAACGAATGGTCCAGCATCATACCCACGTTGTCCACGTCGTTGGTAAAGCGGCTCATGGTCTCCCCTGTGGGATTTCGGTCAAAAAACCGCACCGGCAAGGCTTGCACCTTGTCAAACAGATCGTTGCGAATGGTTTCGGTGGTGCGTTGCGATACCGTAAGCATTAAACGAGATTGCAAATAGTTGGTAACGATCCCGATTCCGTATACAATAAACATCAATATAATGCCAACGATCAAATAACTGATCGCATCGGCATATTGGAGAAACAAGTCGGCCAACCAGGGGAAAAAGGTGTTTCGCACCCCTTCGATCATGCCGGTCATAGCACGCCCCACCGCCGACATTTGATTCAGGTCGGTGCCTGCCAATCGGTCAATGATGGGTGCCAGTAAATACCCGCCCACCAAAGTACACATCGTGTTAAGCAGCATACAAACCACAACCACAACCAAATGGGATTTGCAGGGTTTTAGATATGCCATTAAACGCCCAATGGTGTGCTTGGTATTTTTGGGTTTTCCTCCCGCCATATGTTGATTTCTGCCGCCGGGGCCACCCCGACCGGGTCCGTGAGGCGGTCCGCCATGTCCTGCTTTGGCGGAATTGGCATATTGCCGTTGCAAATCGGAAAGCGTTCGTTTTGCCATGGTTTACCCCTCCTTCTTTTCGGTTTGCGAATAGTAGATTTCTTGATATTCCACGTTGCTTGCCAACAACTGGTCATGGGTCCCCACACCGGTAACGGTACCGTTGTCCATAACAATGATCTGATCGGCTTCGATCACCGAACCAATGCGTTGGGCAATAATGATCTTGGTGGTGTCTTGCAACTCGCGGGCAAAGGCTTTGCGAATGTGGGCTTCGGTTGCGGTATCCACCGCCGACGTCGAATCGTCCAAAATCAAGATTTTGGGCTTTTTCAGCAAAGCGCGGGCAATACACAGCCGTTGTTTTTGTCCCCCCGACACGTTGGTACCCCCTTGATCCAAGTCAGTTTGGTACCCGTTGGTAAAGCTGTCGATAAACTTGTCTGCTTGGGCATTGGCCGCCGCCTGCCGCAGTTCTTCTTCGGTGGCGTCACCGTTCCCCCAACGCAGGTTTTCTTCTATGGTACCCGAAAACAGCACGTTTTTTTGCAGTACCATGCCTACCCCTTCCCGCAAATGGTACAAGGAATAGTCCTTTACGTTGATTCCGTCCACCAACACCTCGCCCTCATCGGGATCGTAAAAGCGGGGGATCATGGAAACCAGGGTGGTTTTGCCACAACCCGTAGACCCAATAATACCCACAGTACTGCCTCCCCGAATGGTCAGATTGATGTTGTTGAGCACACAATCTTGGCTGTCTTTGTAATAACGGAAGGTAACGTTTTTAAATTCAATGTCGCCACGTTCCACCATCTTGTCTGTGCAAGCGGCGTTCAAATCGTTTAGGTCAGGTTGCTCGTTCAGCACCTCTTTGATCCGTTTGGCGGAAGCCAACGCACGAGAAGAGGTCATGAGCATCATGGTAACCATCATAAGCGAAGTCAAAATTTGAGTCACGTAGGTAATAAAGGCAGATAGGTCACCGTAAGGCATGTCGCCTGCTACTACTCGATTGCCGCCAAACCACAACACCGTAAGCACGGTAAGATTCATAAACAAGGTAACGATCGGGCCGATGTAGATCATGATCTTTAACGCCCGCATATTGGCATTTCGCAAGTCGCCGTTGGCCTTGCGGAATTTTTGTTGCTCGTGCTCTTCTCGCACAAAGGATTTGACCACCCGCACGTTGGTAATATTTTCCTGCACGGTGGAGTTTAACCCGTCGATCTTGGTTTGCACGGTGGAAAAACGAGAAAACCCTTTGGCAATAATACTGCCTATGGAAATAAGCATAAGGGGAATGGACACCGCCAAGATCACCGCCAGATCGGGGCGAAGATTGACCGCCATGATCACCCCGCCGATCAGCATACCGGGTGAGCGCAATGCCATGCGCAACAGCATATTGACAAAATTCTGCACCTGTGTCACGTCATTGGTGGCACGGGTCACCAAGGAACCGGTGGAAAAACGGTCGATATTGGCAAAGGAAAAACCTTGGATCTTGCGGTACACGTCTTCTCGCATATCGGCAGCAAAATTCACCGACGCTTTGGCGCCGAAATAAGCGCCGCCGACCCCGCCGATCATCATCATAAGCGCGGTGACGATCATCATGACGGTCACCCCTACGCTATACCCCACGCCTTCACCTGCGGCATGGTTAATGATCATAGCCAAATAGCGAGGCATAAGCACTTCACCGATTACCTCCACGATCATACAAAGAGGCCCTAAGATAAAGTAAGTCCGATAAGGCTTAATGTATTTCATCCATTGTTTCATGCTTCTGTCTCCTCTTTCATGATTTGCAGATTGGCTGCCATACGGCGGTAAAAATCTGCCAATTGTTCTCTTTCTTGCGGGGTGAATCCCACGTATTTTTCTTGATCAATGCGTTGCAGTTCTTCCCGACACCGTCGGGCAATCGCCTCCCCTTTGGCGGTCAGGCGAATGGCAACGTACCGCAGATCCTCTTGGTTGGTGATCTTTTCGATCCATCCGCTTTTTTCCATTCGTTTGACCGAAACGGTCACCGAAGCAGGTGTCACGTTCATGCGGTGGGCCAATTCTTTTTGAAACAGGGGCTGATGGTCCAACAAGATCATAAGCATAAGCGGTTGTCCGTAATGCAACCCCAAACTGCCTACGGCTTTTTGGTGAATATTGCGTTGGCAACAATGCAATTGACGATCCAACTGCGACAATTCCGCAGAGGTAATTTCCATGTCTGTATCTCCTTTGAAACCGATTAATCGGCTAATAATTAAACAACTAAGTAATTATATGGCTATGCCATGGGTTTTGTCAATGCTTTTTGGGAAAAATAAAAACAAAAGTTTGGGCTATGTTCAAACTTTATTCACATTTCAGGATTATAGTGAAATTACAGTACCATTTCAAGAAAGGATTCGGATGTTTATGAACGATTATCCCTTCCCTCCCTCGGGTCAAGAGCCGTCGGCTCAACCACCTTCTTATGCAACACCACCGCAAAATCAATGGGAGCCCGCTCCGGTAAAAAGCTACACCGCCCCCACGTACGATCGATTTTCGGCAACCAATATAGATACACAAAGTCTGCCAAACACACCCCTGCCCAAACCAACCGTTTCCAAAGAAAAACGCAAGGTACCGTTGGCAGTAGCCGTATTGACCGGCACCGGTGCCTCGATCTTGTCGGGGGTTTTGGTAGCACTGATCATGGTGTGGAGCATAGGCTTCGGTCAGTTAGGAGTCAAAGATTCTGACAACACATCCGATTCGGCGGTCAGCGGTGCGTCGGTAACCGAAACCGGACCCATTGTGGTAAACGGTAACGCCGCCTCAGCCGAAGCGGTGGCCAAAAAGGCGTTGCCTTCGGTGGTCAGTATCGTAACCACCGCACAGGTCAACGACTATTTTTACGGCGTTTCGGAGCAAGGCAGTGAAGGTTCGGGAATCGTATACACCGCCGACGGTTACGTAATCACCAACTACCATGTAATCGAAGCCGCTGTGGTATACAACGGTCGGGTACAAGTGTTTTTGCCTTCTAACACCTCCCGCGGACATACCGCCACCGTTGTGGGGTACGACATAAGCTCTGACCTGGCGGTGGTTAAGATCGAAGCGACCAATCTGTTACCCATGGAAATCGGTGATTCCGACACCTTGAGCGTAGGACAAAGCGCCATTGCCATAGGCAGTCCCGGCGGCATGGACTTTATGGGGTCGGTAAGCATGGGGATCATCAGCGGGTTAGACCGCAAGCTGCAGTTGGAAAATTCCAATACTGTGATCAATCTGATCCAAACCGATGCCGCCATCAATCCGGGTAATTCGGGTGGCGCGTTGGTGGACGCCCAAGGGAAATTGATCGGCATCAACAGCGCCAAAATGGCCGCTTCTAATTTTGAAGGGATGGGCTTTGCCATTCCGGTCAATCATGCCATGGCTATTGTCGATCGTATCATCAACAATGTAGATGCCCCCAAGCCCTATATTGGGATCCAGCTAAACACCTATTATGACGGTGACACGTTAGAAGCCATAGGCTACCCCGCGGGAGTGGTGGTCGATCGGGTAGTAGACGACAGTCCCGCCGACAACGCAGGGCTGATCAAGTACGATATTATTACCCATTTCAACGGTGTTGCGGTTACCTCTTACACCCAATTTAACAACGAAAAAGAAAAATACAAGCCGGGTGACACGATCGAGCTGACAGTATACCGTCAACCCAAAACCTATACTGTCCAAGTGACTTTGGGTACCGCCAACAACTAAAAAAGAAAAATTCATGAACTGTTCACAATTACGTCATATTTAGTTCATATTTCCCCTGTATACTAAACTTGTTCCTAAAAGAGGAACGCTCCTTTTTTCATATTTCCCCTACAACGGAATCGGTCTTGCCCTATGGGTGAGGCCGATTTCGTTTGACATAAATTATATTTGACTTTTTACGCAACCCCCTCTATAATGTGGATGGAATAGTAAAGGAGGAAACGCCATGACCGATTTTCAAGAATTAAACCGTAAGGTTCTGTTTAAACAAGCAGGTGGAAAAACGATTTTTCAACCTCGGATCGATTGTTGGTATGACGACCGCGCTTATCGAGGAGAAGCCCTACCCTCGGGGTACGAGGGTATGAGCCGCAAGCAGTTATACGAAGCCTTGGGGGTTTCGGCACGGCTATATGAATTCAACGCCTGCTTAGAACGGCATTTTCCCGAAGAAGTAAAGCAATACTCCCGTTGTTTGG
>JAZRFL010000188.1:0-1949 GCA_045661365.1 Acutalibacteraceae bacterium
CCTGATCTATGTCGGCAACGAACGCATTGTCTGCCAGAACCAGTTCGGCAGCGGTTTCGTAATGCGTACCATCTGACCGTTCGAATGCGATCTTGCCAGTTAAGCCAGATGTCAGTGTATAATCATCAATAATCATCTTCACCTGACGGTCGGAATCGTTCTGAACCGCTGGTACTACTGGCGCACTCTTAAAGTTTGCCATGCTTAAATGAACTGTCTGAATAAGTGCCATTACTTATCCCTCCCCTTTAAATGTTCAAGTATAATATTCCAAACAGCCGCTATTCCTGCCGCAAGAGAACTACAAATAATCGGAACGAACGTGAGCAATGCGCTATTCCAACTATTTGGCAACTTATTACCAATATCGCTAAGTACAATTACAACAGCAGGAACAAACGTGCCGCCAAATGCTTCTACAAAGGTTTTTAATGCTCTAATCTGCCAATCCTTCACAGTTTACCGACCTCCTTCTTCAAGAATTCCATTGTGGTCTTAATTACCGCAATATCTGTCTCCATCCGGGCAATTCGGTCTGCCGTATTACTGTCATCCAACTTGCGTTCGATTTCGCCCATGCGCCACTCCAGTAATGCAACCGTTTTGCGGTTCAACAGGATCGCCGACAGGATACCACCCAACGCCGCTATCAATGCGCCGATTGCCATAATCATTTCTGCGCTCATCGTTTTGTCCTCCGTGTTAGTCACCAACTGGTGGGTCAGGCAAGTCAAGTGCGACTGCCGTGATAATAATGTCACCGCTGACATAATCAATTTCAACTGAACCAGTCGATTCGTTGTAGACTTCTTCCGTAACATCAATGCCGCCGACCGTGATAACAATAGAATCCATTGCGTATCCTGCGCTCGGTGTCAGTGTTGTCTGGTATGTGTTACCGTCATATATTGCGCCAACCGAACTGCTGCTTGAAACATCGGTCAAATTGTACGTGATTGTGTAAACATTCAGCAAATAGCCGAAAACCAAATAGTTTACCGCTATTGTCGGAACTGTTGCCGATGTACCACGGGCAAGGTCATAAGCTGGAAGAAACGAATTTGCGTTTGATTGTGTCCATAGTGCGTTTGTAACCAGCCACCCATCATTGCCGCCATTCGGTGCATCAAGTTGGGCAAGGACAATCGGTGCGGATGTGAATATAAACGGATACGGGCAGGATTTGAAATGACAATCTGTTCCGTTTGGATACTGTGCGGAACTAAAACCATTCCAGATGCCGCCCCATTGATAATTCACGTTCACATTGTTGAATTCACGCCGACACACTGCCATCAAAAAATTGCCGTTATGCAAGCACCTCCATTTGGTTTTGCCGCCGACAACATACGCATCTTGCACTTCATATTCTGTCCAACCGTTTGAAGGATACGAAGCAGATAATTCGCCATCTGAATTTCTGAAGAACAACCCGGTTTCGCCAAGTATAGTTCTGTATATCCTGTCCGAATCCATCTGGTAAATCATATTCGCCACAAGATGTGTGTCCTCGACATCTGTAATCGTGCCGGGTTTTCTGACATGGACACCATTGCTATTCATTCTTGAATAGTTGCTACTGTTGCCACGTTCAACAACATTCACACGTTCTGCACCGTTTGAATTCTCGGAAAATACAGTCAATGAGCCATTTCCGGGTATATAGAACATCTGCCGCCATGACTGCCCACCATCTGTTGACATTGTAAAGTCAATGACCGGGGATGTGTCCGGGGTACTGGCATTCGGTGTATAAATCGTCACCCGGTAACGCTTATTTGTATCCAGTGGATCTGCAACAGTTTTGTATAACCCTTCGCTGTTGACTTCCCAACCGCCGATAACCGCAAAATAACTGACTAACTGGCCCAACCGGGTCATAGCAACAACATAAGACTGCCCACCGTCCGAAGTATATCCGATGCCGCCCAAGCCGATACGCCACCAGT
>JAZRFL010000189.1:0-6929 GCA_045661365.1 Acutalibacteraceae bacterium
AGTATTTCTTCCATACCGCTGTCGGCAATGACCTTCATCTCTTTTTCAATCTGCTCCATACTCAGTTTCATACGCTTAATGTGGTTATAGCAGTTAAAACCGCAGTACACACAGTAGTTTTCGCAGTAATTAGCTATGTAAAGAGGAGTGAACAGATATACAGTGTTGCCAAAGTGCTTGCTTGTTTCAAGTCGTGCTCTCTGCGCCATCTGCTCAAGGAACGGCTCTGCCGCAGGCGACAGAAGTGCCTTAAAATCCTCAATCGAGCAGGTGTCGTTCTCCAAAGCTGCCTTTACGTCAGCGGCTGTGTATTTTGAATAGTCGTAGGAGTTCATCTGTGCCATCACATTTGCGCAAACATCCGACTTAATCACTTCCATCCCCAGCAGATATTCCATATGGTTTTTGCGTGAGGAAGGATCGGTTTCAAGTCTGTGTTTTTTTGCAAGTGCTTCGGAAGACAAATGCTCCGAATCCACAAAAAATTGATTTTCCATAGTTTTCACCTTAATCTCTGAGGAATCCGGTCAGAGGGTCGGATGCCGATGCACCTCTCGTCAGCACTCTGCCAAGACCGGAAAGATATGCCTTACGACCGGCTTCAATGGCATTCTTGAAAGCAGAAGCCATCATGGTCAGATCTCCTGCGGTGGCAAGTGCGGTGTTTGCCATAATAGCGGCGGCACCCATTTCCATTGCTTCACAAGCCTGAGAAGGTCTGCCAATACCTGCATCTACAATAATAGGCAGGTCGATCTCATCAATCAGAATCTGAATGAATTCTTTTGTGGCAAGACCTTTGTTAGAGCCGATGGGAGAAGCCAAAGGCATAACACTTGCCGCGCCTGCGTTTACAAGGTCACGGGCCACGTTCAAATCGGGATACATATACGGCATAACCACAAAACCTTCTTTGGCAAGAATTTCGGTTGCCCTGATGGTTTCCTGATTGTCGGGAAGCAGATACTTGGAGTCACGCATAATTTCAATTTTTACGAAATTACCGCAGCCAAGCTCACGGGCAAGACGTGCAATACGCACTGCTTCTTCGGCATTTCTTGCTCCGCTGGTATTGGGAAGCAAGGTAATTCCTTCGGGAATGTAGTCGAGAATGCTCTCCTGCTCCTTGGTGTTTGCGCGGCGAACCGCAAGGGTGATGATTTCTGCCCCCGCATCCTTTATAGCCGCTTCAATCAGCTTCATAGAATACTTACCGGAGCCGAGAATAAAACGGGAGTTAAACTCGTGTCCGCCAATAATCAGTTTATCGTTGTTCATTTTTATGTCCTTCTTTCATTCAGTTTCAAATTGTTCTGTTAGAATTCTGAGCACTGTGTGAGCTTGATGTGCGGCACAGAGCATAACTCGGGAAGAAATAAGACTGCCTTCCCATTGCACGTCACTTTGTTCATCGCCACACAAATAAAACTTGCTTGTGATTTTTCTTGTTCTGATAGTGTTGGCATTACCAAATCCTGCCATCCCCGATGCCGCCACAAGAAACTTATCCGGCATTGTTTCAAGCACAAGGTTTGTCAGCATCGCCTTTGCTTCAGCATCATCAAAGGCTTCACAGATAATATCGGCATCCTGCAGAAGCTCCACAGCGTTGTCCTCTGTAATACGAACGGTATGCATTTCAAGTTCAATATACGGCGCAATGTCTTTAAGATTTTCAGAAAGTGCATCGGTCTTATCCATCCCAATTTGATTTACCTTATATTGCTGTCGATGCAAATTGGTAATATCCACCTTGTCAAAATCAATGAGAATCAGTTTGCCAACACCGGCACGGGCAAGAGCAATCGCAATATTGGAGCCAAGTCCGCCAAGTCCACAAATGGCAACTGTTGCAGACGAAAATTTCTTTTGCACATCTTCTCCGTGTCGCTCGGATAAAGCCTTATTCCATTCTTCTTTTGTCGGAATCAAATTAACCACCTCCCACAAAGCTGACCACCTCTACGCTGTCGCCATCTTTTAAAACGGTTTCGGCATACTGCGCTTTGGGGACAATATCTCCGTTGCGCTCTACTGCAATCCGCTTCGGGTCATAATTTGTGGTTGCAAGGTATTCCGCTACTGTCTTACCTGCAATATTCCATTCTTCTCCGTTGATCTTTACCATAAAAACACCTCCAAAAGCAACAAAAAAAGGAAGTTACCGATTTGGTAACTTCCTAAATAAACTTTGTTCTTCCCAATATCCTTGTATCAGGCATCCCTACGTTGGCATTATCCAAATCAGGTTCTCGGTCGAAGGTTATACCTTCCTCTCAGCCTGTAATACAAGCTCCCGTTGATTTAATTGTCGAAACTATTATACACCCGTCCACCGCAAAATGCAATAGTTTTTAGAATAACATAAAATATTTACTATAAGTGTTACAATGATGTGTGACAAAAAGTAAAAAAATAGCGAATAGGAGTAACCTGTGTTACGGTTACGTTGTTCAAGAAAACCCATATACCACGAGCAAAAACGACAAAACCTTTCGCTCTCTTATCAACCGTACTCATCGACCCTACAGTCATCCCAATCAGCATAGTTGATTGTTTTTCAAACTTTTACCGAAACTATAAATTCAATTCATTTACCTATCCAATCCCCAACAAAGAAATAAGCCACCTGAGCCAAGTAAGTTTGCTCAGGTGGCTTATCTTTGTACTATGTCACAAAACGTGTGACTGCGTGGTGGAGCCGAGGGGAGCGACGGTGGCTACGGCGGTGCCGTGCCCCCTTATAGCTCGGCGACCGTTGCTTCGCAACAGTACCCGCCTCACCGCTCTTCGCTAAAAAGAGTCCACCGGACTCTTTTCTTTACGCTCTGACCCTCTCGGGTTCGACTCCCCTCTTTTTTCTTTCGTTCAAAAACAAAAACCGCCCTCTTGGGCGGTTTTCATTTTTGGTGGAGCCGAGGGGAGTCGAACCCCTGTCCGAAAGCCTATTCCTAAAACTTTCTCCGAGCGCAGTCATTCCTTTAAGATTCCCTTACAAAATCGCCGAATGACAGGCTATTTCGCTCGGTAGCTCGTCTAATACACAAAGAGGGACGAAAGCGTTTCCCTAAATGCGTTCACCGCTAAGTGACACCCCGACTCTCGGCCGCGGTACTCCGAGGCAGGATGGCTGCTTAATTAAGCAGCGTAGGCAACTTGATTGTTGTCGTTTATTTTTAAAAGTACGGCGTTTTACGTGTGTCCGCAACACAGCTCGCTTATCTTAGTGCAAAACCCCCGTCGAAACCTTTACGGCCCCTCATACAATTGATAACGGCACAGAAACATCTATGCAATTATTCTATTAGATTTGAGAAGTTGGAAAAGTTCGGCACACTATTTGAAACAAGAGGTCCCCCATCGAGGGATTCCCTCTTGTGCATAGATTTGCCATTTTTTCGCCCTCTCGATGTACCATTGTACACCTTCGGGGCGAAGAAAACGGCATTCTGCACCATTCTCAACAGTATGCTCTAAGGGCGCATAAACAAATATGCGCACATCAATAACTATTTTATTTTCCCTCATTGTTTACGATGAGTTTTTTGACAAGGGTTACTCTTCAAGAAACTCCCCCATCGAGGGCTCGTTCCTTCGCATATTTTTGTCCTTTTTTCGCCACTCGGCGTATCACATACGCCTATCGTGCCGAAGAAAAGGCCATTCTGCACCCTTATCCCTTGTCACGGGCGCATAAACAAATATGCGCACATCAATACCTTTTTTATTTTTCCTTATTATTTTATCCAGTGTAGGAGCAAATATGTATTACCTTTTTTTGACAAATATTTTTTTGGCAGAAAGCATACCGGCGCCAATGATCGCCATGATCAGGTTGATCCAAACGCCTTCTAACAAAATACTGCCGAGCAATTTTCCAATCAATTCGCTGCCCCACAGATCTGCCCATTGGGGTGTGAGCCAGCTTGCCAACAATGCTACCAAGCAAGCCAATCCACCCAGCACCAAAAACACGGTACCCGCAGTGCAAAGACCTTGCGACAGGTCGTTTTTCAACATCAAAAAGACAACCAACAAACTAATCACCAAAAAAATCAGCATGGTGGTATACGAAAGTCCCACGTACACCAGATCATACAGTCCGTCCGGCAATTGTTCTTGCAGGTCTATGGTTGCCACAACCCGCTCCTCTACCATGATTTGGCCTGCAATGTCAATTAATTGATAATCATCCAGATACACACCAAACTCATCATAAATCACGTCGCGGTTGTCGATCAACAGATCTCGCACGTCTTTGCGGCTAAAGGTGACGTCTAACACCTCGTCTTCAAAAACGTCGTCACAACAGTCGCTGATTTTTTCGCTTAAAAATTCTTTGATCGAGGTGCGTTCAATAAAATCGTCGATCTTGCGGTCGCTTACTTGGATCCCATAGGTTTGATCCAAATAATTGTAAAAGTCGCGACGTTCGCTCGAAGAAATCAAATCGATTTCGTTGAGCAGGTCACTCACCTGTACTTGATCCAACAAATCCTCTATATTATCTTCATCTATGGTACCGCGAATTTGGAAAATAGTTGTCCACACCAGCGAGGTAATAACCAACACAAATGCCAGCAACACGGTAACGATGGTTGTACCCACACTCGCTTTTTTGGCGGGTTTTTGTACTACAGCAGGAGCGGTATTCATCGGTTGAAAACCACTGTTTTCGCCGTAATAGGCATTGTCTGCCTGTTGAAAACCGCTGTTTTCGCCGTAATAGGTATTGTCCGCCTGTTGATAACCACCGTTTTCGCCATAGTAGTTATTTTCTACCGGTTGAAAACCGCCGTTACCGCAATTGGGACAATTGCCGGTTTGAGGATCCACACTCCCACCGCAATTACCGCAAAACGCCGCAGAAAGATTCTCTTGCGCTTGCATTTGCGCCGCCAACTGTTCACGGTCACAATTGGGACACAAGCCACTGGCAGGGTCTAACCCGCTACCGCATCTTCCGCAAAAACTTGCCATAATACCATTCTCCCCTTACCGTGCCATTTTTTCCTTCATGGTACGGTCGATTTCTCGTTTGGCGTCTCGTTTGGCGGCATCTTCTCGTTTGTCATAAAGCTTTTTACCGCGACACAGACCCACTTCTACCTTGACACGACTGCCCTTGAAATACACCTGCAAGGGAATCAAGGTCAATCCTTGTTGCTTGGTGACACCCAGCAGCCGCATAATTTCACGCTTGTGCATCAACAATTTACGCACCCGATAGGCATCCCGATTAAAAATATTCCCTTTTTCATAGGGGCTGATATGCATACCGTTGACAAACAATTCCCCGTTGTCAATGGAACACCAAGCATCTTTTAAATTGATGCCGCCCCCTCGAATGGATTTTACTTCGGTACCGAACAGCTCTATGCCGGCTTCCATTTTGTCGTCCACAAAATAGTCGTGATAAGCCTTTTTGTTGACCGCCACGATTTTTACCGATTCTTTTGCCAAGCCGCTCGCTCCTTTCACACCATATACGATGGAATTACAACAAATTTCTGCCTTCCAATGCCCGAGACAAGGTGACCTCGTCGGCATATTCCAGGTCGCCCCCTACGGGAATCCCGTAGGCAAGGCGAGTAACCTTGACCTCTAAGGGTTTTAACAAACGAGACACATACATAGCGGTGGCTTCCCCCTCTACGGTGGGATTGGTCGCCATGATCACCTCTTGCACCTCGCCGCTCCCCACACGGGCAAGCAATTCTTTGATCCGCAACTGGTCGGGACCAATGCCGTCCATAGGAGAAATTACGCCATGTAACACGTGATACAAGCCGTTGTACTCACGGGTTCGCTCAAATGCCACCACGTCTCGCGGATCTTCGACCACACATATGGTGGTTTTATCTCGGTCGGTGGCAGCGCAAATATTGCAGGTGTCACCATCGGTCAGGTTTTGACAAACCGAGCACTGATGAATTTTTTGCCGCGCATCTACAATTGCTTCGGCAAATTGTTCTGCCTGCCCTTCGGGCATATTGAGCATAAAAAATGCCAACCGTTGCGCGGTTTTGCGACCAATACCCGGCAACTTTTCAAACTGTTCGATCAGCCTTTCCAAAGGCGCTACTCGATAAGACGACATGGCTTAAAACAGTCCGTTCATACCGGGAATGTTCAGTCCCCCGGTAATTTTGCTCATTTCTTCTTCGGCAGTTTGCACGGCAGTATCTACCGCTGAGTTGATTGCCGCTACGATCATATCTTGCAACATTTCCACGTCGTCGGGATCTACGGCTTCGGGTTTGATATTAATTGCTTTGATGTGGTGCGTACCGTCAATGGTTACTTCTACCATGCCACCCGACGAAGCAGTATATTCCCGTTCGTCCAATTCAGCTTGCAGATTTTGGGCATCTTGTTGCATTTTTTGGGCTTGTTTGAGCATTTGATTCATATTGCCGGGGCCGCCACCGTACCCTTGAGGTAATCTTGCTTTCATAATTATAACGTCCTTTCGGTATGATTATTGTTGCGTTTTGTCCAAATCTTCTACCGCTACTTTTCCTTGCAAGCCTTGTAAAAACGCTTGCAACGGATCTTGTTGCGGTGTGTTTGCTTGTTCCTTGTACGGTCCTAAGCGATAGGTTTTACCGGTAACCGTCACAATCGCGTCCCGCACCGCATTGCGGTTTTGCGGCATACGAATCAAGTCTAAAAATTGAGGATTATTGGCTTTGATCAGCACTATATCGTCTTGTAAAAATGCCTCTGACCCCATAAGCACCGACGCCATCATGCGGTGCTTTTGAGCCAAGGTGTCGATCACCTGTGCCCAGGGGGAAAAATAGGGCAATCCGTTGGCCGCCACCGTAGGAGATGCGGCAGGTTGAGGCACCATCTCAGATATTTCCGGCACAAGATCTGCCACCGTTTCTGCTTCGGGGGGACAATCGTCATCGGTAAAGGGTGGT
>JAZRFL010000190.1:0-16096 GCA_045661365.1 Acutalibacteraceae bacterium
CAGTCGCAATCGTCGTCGCAGCAGCAATCGTCGTCGTACCATTCTTCTTCCAAGGTGCCCAGATCTTCGTCGATCTCGTCTACTTGTGCACTCAAGGTGTCCAAACCGGTTTCCAGGTCTTCAATTGCCAAAGCCATGTCGTTCATCACGTCGATCAAAGACATGATCAAGCGATCTTTTTTGTCGCCTTCGTTCAGTTCCAGGGTGTCGGCTACCCCTTTGATATAAGCAATTTTTTCGGTAATGGTCATGATAAAATCCTCCAAAATAAAATAGTTTTGAAAAAAGGCGGGAGAATGCCTCCCGCCCGATTCAACAAGGTTATACCCGTTCCATGTATTCGCCGGTACGGGTGTCTACGCGAATGGTGTCGCCTTCGTTTACAAACAAGGGTACACGCACTTCGGCACCGGTTTCGGTAGTTGCGGGTTTGGTTACGTTGGTAGCGGTGTCGCCACGAACGCCGGGTTCGGTAGCGGTAATGAGCAATTCCACAAATGTGGGGGGTTCAATACCAAATACTTTGCCTTTGTAGGACAAGATACGGCAGATCATGCCTTCTTTTACGAACTTGAAGTTGTCGCCCAGGTCGGAAGCGTTGATGGGCAATTGGTCATAGGTTTCTTGATCCATAAAGTAGTACAGGTCACCGTCGTTGTAGGAATATTCCATTTCTTTTCTTTCAATGAAAGCGGTGGGGAATTTTTCGGTGGGGTTAAAGCTGCGTTCTACCACAGCACCGGTGATCACGTTTTTGAACTTGGTACGTACAAAAGCGGCACCTTTACCGGGTTTTACGTGTTGGAATTCCACAACTTGGAATACGCCGCCGTCCATTTCGAACGTTGCGCCGTTTCTAAAATCGCCAGCAGTAATCATAGTATATATACCTCCAAAATTATTAACAAACTAATCTTCCAAACGACCGGCACAACCAAGCACGTGGGTCAGTTTGTGTTCTACCACCTTGCGGATTTCATCTCTTGCTTCGCCCAGATATTGACGGGGGTCAAAGTGGTCGGGATGTTCGGCAAAGTGTTTGCGAATGCCTGCGGTCATAGCCAAGCGCAGGTCAGAGTCAATGTTGATCTTGCAAACCGACATGGCAGAGGCTTCACGCAGCATTTCTTCGGGAATACCGATGGCGTCGGGCATGTTGCCGCCGTATTGATTTACGATTGCAATGTGTTCTTGCGAAACCGAAGAAGCACCGTGCAACACAATGGGGAAGCCGGGCAGACGTTTGGGAACTTCTTCCAAAATGTCGAACCGCAGTTGGGGCTTTTGACCGGGTTTGAATTTGTAAGCACCGTGGCTGGTACCAATGGCGATTGCCAAAGAGTCTACGCCGGTACGGGTTACGAAATCTTCTACTTGAGCGGGGTCGGTGTAAGAAGCATCTTCAGCAGAAACGTTAACTTCGTCTTCTACCCCTGCCAACTGACCCAATTCACCCTCTACGGTAACACCGTGGGCATGGGCGTATTCCACAACCTTTTTGGTAACGGCTACGTTTTCTTCATAAGGCAAAGAAGAACCGTCGATCATAACCGAGGTAAAGCCGCCGTCGATACAGGCTTTGCAGGTTTCAAAATCGGGACCGTGGTCCAAGTGCAGGGCAATGGGCAAGCCGGTTTCTTGTTCTGCGGCTTTGACCAAAGCAACCAAATAGTCGTGACGAGCGTATTTCCGTGCGCTGGCCGACACTTGCAAAATAACAGGAGCTTTGTGTGCTTTGCAGGCATCGATGATACCTTGTACAATCTCCATGTCATTTACGTTAAAAGCACCGATCGCATAGCCGCCGTCGTATGCTTTTTGGAACATTTCTTTTGTGTTTACGAGTGGCATAAATATAACCTCCAAAAAATATGGGAGAAGCTGTAAAAGTACAGCTCAATTCAACCTATATTATACATAATTCGGGCGCTGAACGCAACCCTATTTTTACATTTTTCTGCGTTTTTTCGGCAGTTATGGGTCTTGTTGATAAATTTGGCAAAGTTTTTTTAACTGCAGGGCTACTTTCTCACGCAAAACCGAGGGAGAAACAACCTCTACCCCGTCCCCCAAACCAATGATATCTCGCACCAAGCCGTCGCTGATGGCCATTTCGGTACGAAAACGGAAACGACCGTCAAAGTTGTTGCGTAACGAGATTTGGTCACCAAACCGATCCAAAATTGCTTCTAACAGATCGTCGCGACACAGCAGTTCTATGGTCATGGGTTGACCCCCAAAGGCATTTGACAGCTTTGCGGCATAGTCGGCAACGTCGAAATGGTTGCGATAGACCGAAACCTCTTCAAACGAGCGAGAGGGCTGTTTGGTCATGGTGACCTTGCTCATACGATCCAGTCGCAGGTGCATAAGGTTGTCGTATTTTTGGTTGTTGCCTATGACGTAGTAGCAATCGTCATACCAAAGCAGGGCATAGGGACTGACCGTAAAGGTACGGTAGGACATAGTCACCTTACCCTCGTTTGACAACACCCTGCGGCCGTATGAAAAGGTGATTTTTTTCTTTTGCTCGATCGCTTGGTTAATGATGTGGATGGAATAGTAAATTTCCTCGTTGTTGTGCTTGTTGCGCTTGTCGATATACACCTGATGCTTTAGGGCGACCGCTTGGTACTGACTGCAGGTTTGTTGCAGTTTTTCCACCAGCTGCAAGCTTTTTTTGCGGGTGATAAAATTGGCGGACAGCACCGCATCCATCAGCAAGCGGATCTCGGCCAATTCAAATTTGCGCTCTGCCAAAAAGTACCCCGACGGGTGAGATTTGGTCAGTAAAATATCGAATCCGAAATCCCGCAACACTTCTATGTCCCGATAAATGGATTTCCGTTCGGCAGAGATCCCCCGTTTTTCCAATTGGGTGATCAATGCGGCGGCATCTAAGGGATGGTCTTCGTCGGATTGGGTATGCAAGATCTCCAACAAATGCAGTAACTTTGCCTTGGTAGCAACGTTTCCTGCCATGATTATTTACCCAAGGCCTTTAACAGCTCAGCACACACTTTGTCAATGATCTCGGTGGTCAGGTAGGGGTGCATGGGCAACGACATGACCTGTTTGCAGGCGGCTTCGGCTACCGGATAATCGGCGGCATTTGCCATGCCGGCAAAGGCGGTTTGTCCGTGCATGGGACGGGGATAGTACACCATGGTGGGCACGCCCGCTTCTTTCATGGCGGCCATGACTTGGGTACGTTGGGCTTCACTTTCCAAGCGAATGGTATATTGGGCATAAGAGGAAGTAAATCCTTCGCCCAAAACGGGAGTGGCAACGTAGTTGCTCAACCGCTTGTTGTATTCGGCGGCGGCAATGTGGCGTTTTTCCACTTCGTCGTCAAAAATGTCTAATTTGCAATGCAGTACGGCGGCTTGCAAGGCATCTAAACGGCAGTTGCGACCAATGCGAATGTTGTCGTATTTGTCGGCAGGGTTCGAGCCGTGTACCCGCAAGGAGATCAGCAGATCGCGAATTTCTTCGCTGTCGGTGAACATAGCACCGCCGTCCCCGTAGCAGCCCAGGGGCTTGGCAGGGAAGAAAGAGGTGGACGAAACGTCACCAAACGAGCAAGCCTTTTTGCCGTTTTGGGTACCGCCAAAGCCTTGGGCGCCGTCTTCCAGCACCTTTAAGCCGTAATCCTTTGCGATCTTTTCAATGGCGGCATAGTCGGCGGGCAGACCAAACAAGTCCACGGGGATAATGGCTTTTGGGGTAAGCTTGCCTTCTGCCTTGGTTTTTTCAATCATTTTGATCAAATGAGCGGGATCCATGTTGTAGCTGTCGGGCAAAATGTCTACAAACACGGGGGTAGCACCCACGGCGCATACCGATTCGGCAGAAGCAAAGAAGGTAAAGTCGGGTACAAATACCGCATCACCCTCGTGAATGTCCATGGCAAGCAGGGGCAAAATCAAACCGTCGGTGCCGTTGGAGCACGAAACACAATATTTTTTGCCCACGTAGTCAGCCAAACGTTGTTCCAGGTCGGTTACCATAGGCCCCATGATATAACGGCCGGTATTCAGTACCTCGTCCATTTTTTCTTGTACTTGGGGGGCAATGCGTTGATATTGAGCGGCAAGATCAATAAATTGCATAATAATTCTCCTTAAAAGTCGACAGGACTTGCACTTGTCAACTTATTTTTTAAACACGCACAAAACCGTGCGGAAGATCAAAACAAAATCCTTCCAAACCGAAAAGCTTCGTAAATATTTCAGATTGATCGCCATTTTGTCGGGCAAAATCACGTCTATGTAATATTGTTCGGGGTCGGTTTGGTCTTTGAGCATTTCATTTTCTTTGCTGTACTCAATGCTGGCGGCACCTGAGGCACCGGGTTGCATGAGCAGGGTGGCTTTCATTTCGTCGGTGTATTTTTCCACGTAGCGAGGTACCTCGGGACGGGTTCCGATAATGGTCATGTCGCCCTTGAGCACGTTGAGCATTTGGGGAAATTCGTCAATACGGGTGACTCGCAAAAAATGCCCCACCTTGGTGATACGGGGATCCCGCTCGCCTACCGTAACGTGCGCCCCCATTTTGTCGGCATTTTGCACCATGGTGCGGAATTTGTAAATGGAAAACGGTTTGCCGTAAATGCCCACCCGTTTTTGCAGATAAAAGATGGGGCCTTTGGAAGACACCTTTACCGCCACCGCCGCCGCCAACATAAAGGGCGACATTAAGATCAGCAAAATAAACGAGACAACAAGATCCATGGCTCGCTTGGCAAACAAGGAGCCGCGGCGGGATCTCAAATAGTCAAAATAGGGGCGAACCGCCTCATTTTGAAAATCTTTGGGCAATTTCTCGAACTGCTTCACATACATAGTCAACATCCTCTCTTGTGAGTGAAGGGTTGAGGGGAATCGAAATAATTTGGGAATACAACCGCTCGGCGTTGGGGTAGTCCCCTTGACGAGTGCCGTAATTGATGCGGTAGAAGGGATGCAAGGGCACCGGTATATAATGTACGCCGGTTCCGATCTTATATTCCTCATTGAGCAAGCGGATGAACTTGTCACGGCTGATCGCCAGACCGTTTCGCTCGATTTTGATCATGTACAAATGCCATGCGTTACGGCCCCAAGGACCGTCGGGCAAAACCGAAATGCCCTTTACGTCCGCAAAGGCTTGGTTGTAAACGGCGGCAAATTCTTCCCGCTTGTTTTGCATTTCTTGCAAACGATCCAACTGAGCCAGACCCAAAGCGGCGGCCATGTCGGTCATGTTGTACTTAAAACCGGCTTCCACCACGTCGTATTTCCAACTGCCTGCGGCGGAGAATCGGTTCCAAGCCCCTTTGCTCATGCCGTGGAGCGACAATACTTGCAGTTTTTCGTACAGGGCGTCGTCATTGGTGGTGATCATGCCGCCTTCGCCGGTGGCGAGGTTTTTGGTGGCATAAAAGCTGAATGCGGCAATGTTGTCGCAATTGCCCACCATGTTTCCGTTTTCATAGGTGGTATATACCGCGTGGGCGGCATCTTCCAGCACAAACAAGCCGTGCTTTTTGGCAATGGCGTTGATTGCGTCCATATCACAGGCACGACCGGCATAGTGCACCGGTACGATTCCTTTGGTACGGGGGGTGATCTTCTTTTCGATTTCTTTGGGATTAATCAGACCGGTTTCGGGGTCCACGTCGGCAAACACGGGAGTAGCCCCGCAATGCACGATGGTGTTGGACGAAGCGCAAAAGGTCATGGGAGTAGTAATGACCTCATCTCCGGGGCCGACACCCAATACCTGTAATCCCAAAAACAGACCTGCGGTACAAGAATTCAGGGCGATTGCGTGCTTGACCCCTACGTATTCGGCAAAGCGTTTTTCAAATTCCAATACCTTGGGTCCTTTGGACCACCAACCGGATTTGAGGGATTCTACTACGCCGTCTAATTCTTCCTGACCAAAGCAGGGTTTGTTGTAAGATAAAAATTCTTCACGAATTTTCATGTAGCATCATTTCCTTTCGTTGCGGAGCTGAGGGCATCGATGAATTTTTGTGCCAAAACGGTGTACTCATGATTGGCGATAACGTAATCCGCCCCTTTTTGCCCCATTTCGGCCAACTCGGCGGCATCTTTTTGCATGAAACTGCCAATAGCATCGGCCAAGGCTTGGGGATCTTCGGGGGGAATGGTGATGGCACAACCCGACAGATCTAAGGGGTTGCCGTCAGAACGAATGCCGTTGATTACCGGTTTGGCGGCCAACATATAGTCAAAAATTTTGTTCATACCCACACCGTAGGTGTAAAGCGGGTCGTCTTTGGCACCCAAATAAAGGGTATCTGCCAAAGCCAACAGCGAGGGCACTTGGTTTTTTTCCACAGGAGGCAAAAAGGTGACGTTGTTCAGACCTTTGGCAAGCTCGATCAGCCGCTCTTTTTGCTCGCCTTTGCCCACCAGCACAATCTGCACCGAATCGTCGGCCAATTTGGCGGCTTCAATCAGGCAATCTAAGGCATTGGAGCGGGCGTGTCCGCCGGCATACAGCAAAATGAATTTTCCTTGTGCTTTCCACTGGGCAAAGCGGTCGGTAATTTCTTTTGGCAGGGGAGCGGGCTCGGGTATGTCTTTTAACACCACCCCGTTGGGTACGTTGTGGTAATTGACGTTGGTAAATCCCCGCTCTTCAATGTGGCGCAACGCACCCGGCAAGATAGAAACCACACCGTCGTCTAAGGTGTAGCAAGCATCCTCGGCTTTTTGTACGTATTTGACCAGCGGATTGCTTTCTTTCAACCACGAAGCCATAGCAGTCAGCGACATGGGCCACAGGTCGTGGATCTCATAAAAGCAGGGGGCTCCGCAGTACTTTTTCACCGCTTGGGCGGCATATACGTCCATAGGGTAGGTGGAGGAGTGAATGATCACGTCGGGGGCGTAGGTTTCGGCAATGAATTTGGCGTGTTTTTTCACCTTTTTCATAAAACCCATCATATTGAAAATTCGCATATGATCGTTCCGACGATATTTGTTGGTTTTGAGCCAAACGAATTCCACACCGCTGTCGGTTTCGGATTGAAAATCTTTGGTAACGGTGGGATTGACCTTCCTTAAATGGGAAAAATCCGCCGCTAAAATAGTGACGGAATGACCCATTTTCACCCATTCTCTTGCCATGTAAAAGGGGCGGAACTCCATGCCGTACTTGTCCGATCCGGCATAGTGTTCAATATATAAAATATTCATCAGAAACGACCTTCAAATTCCAGGGTAGAAGCATCTGCCAGGGGCAGATCCACCGGTTTGCCGGTGGCGGCGGAGCGATAAATGGCAAGTACCATTTCCAACGCTCTGCGGCCGGCTCTGCCGTCTACGTATGCGGGACGTTTGTTGATCACGGCATCGATGACGTCGGCATACAAGGGGGTGTGACCGAAACCGTAAATGTTGGGAGGATTCTCGCCAAACTCAGCTTTGATGGCTTCGCTGTCTTCGGTCTCGTCGGCAAATTTCCACTCTTCGATCAGGTTGACCGAGCGACCGCCTGCTTTGACGGTACCTTCACGACCGAACAGATAGAGAGTTTCTTCCAAGTTGACGGGATACACGTTGGTGGTGCCTTCGATGAGGCCGTAAGCGCCGTTGGCGAATTTCACCACAGCCAGCCCTAAGTCTTCGGCTTCAATGTAATCGTGCATCAAGCGGTCGGTATAAGCCATAACCTGGGTGACTTCGTCCCCCATCATCCAGCGCAACAGGTCGATGTTGTGGATGCATTGGTTCATCAAAGCACCGCCGTCTTGAGCCCAAGTACCACGCCAAGGGGCTTGCTTGTAATAGTTTTCGTTGCGGGCCCAACGAATATGAGCCGCACCGTGGAGCAATCCGCCGAACCGGTCGGCTTCTACCGCCTCACGAATCTTTTGCACCGATTTGTTAAAGCGATTTTGGTGGCAAGCGCACAGCACCAGACCCTTTTCTTCTGCCAAGGCGATCATGGCGTCGGCATCCTTCAAAGACAGGGCGATGGGCTTTTCTACGATCAAGTTAGCGCCTGCATTCAGGCAATCCATGGCGATGGCGGCGTGATATCCGCTTTCGGTGGCGATGGCACACAGATCGGGCTTCAGCTCAGCCAGCATATCCTTGTAATCGGTATAACGGGCGATGGAGGAGGTATCTGCCACAGGGGTGAGCACCTTTTCCATATTTTCGGGGATGGGATCGCACACCGCAACCAATTCCACCTTTTCGGCGTTGTTCATGACAGCGGCAATGTGGTTGGGGGCGATACGGCCGCAACCGATGAGAGCGTAACGAAGTTTCATTTTAAATAATCTCCTTCTTGTAACAGTTGGTCCTCAGGCACAGCGCGCAGCACGCGGGCGGGAGAGCCAACCACAACAGTTTTTTCAGGGACATCCTTGGTGACCACGCTGCCGGCGGCGGCCATGGCTTGTTCGCCGATCACCTTGCCGGGCAAGATCACGCTACCGGCGGCAATGCGTCCACCGTTTTGTACCGTGACCCCTTTAAAATGTTTAAACCGTTCCTCACTGCGACCGGCAAAATTGTCGTTGCTGGTCACCACACCGGGAGCGATGAAGCACATATCTCCCAGGGTGGAGTAGGCGGTAATATAGGCGTTGGTTTCAATCTTGCATTTGCGACCGACGGTACAGTCACATTCTACACTGGCGCCTCTGCCGATGATGGTGCGTTCCCCAATGGTTACCCGCTCCCGCACGGTGGCAAGGTCGGCGGCAAGCACACGCTCGCCCAAGGTACAACCGCGGTAAATGACCGCACCGGTACCGATAATGCAACCCGAACCGATGACGCAGGCAGGCAGGTCGGATTCAACGGTCACGGCGGAGTTGGCGGCTTTCATGGGTCGCTTGCCAATGCAAGTGAAATCGTCAATGCGCACGTTGTCACCAATCACCGAGTCCTCGTGAATGACCACGTGGTGACCGATCACGCAACCTTCGCCAATGGTCACGTTGTCGCCAATGACGCAATATTCCCCGATCTTTGCCGAGGGATGAATGTTGTTTGCCATGGTTTACAGCCTTTCCAAATTGTCGGCATCAATGCCGGCGGTCAGGTTGCGGGTGTCAAATACCAATTTGGATTTGGCAACGATATTGGCGGCATCATAAGCCGAGTGGTTGGTAGCAATGACAACGATATCGGCATCGGCCAAAGCTTGGTCGGTGAGTTCTACCGATTCCATTTGAAGTCCCTTGTGTTTGAAAGAGGGAATATGAGGATCGTTATAGGTGAGAATGCAACCCTTTTCGGTGAAGATCTGTGCCAATTCCAAAGAGGGGGATTCACGCATGTCGTCAATGTCGGGCTTGTAAGCAACACCCAACATGAGCACTTTGGAACCACGCAAGGGCTTGGCCACTTCGTTGAGCATGTTAGAAACACGACTTACGCAGTATTCGGGCATGGCGGTGTTGATTTCACCGGCAGATTCGATCAAACGGGTGTGATAGTTGTATTCACGTGCTTTCCAGGTCAGGTAGAAGGGGTCAATGGGAATGCAGTGACCGCCCAGACCGGGACCGGGATAAAAGGCCATAAAGCCGTAGGGCTTGGTTTTGGCGGCGTCGATTACTTCCCAAACCGAGATGCCCATGCGGTTGCACAGTACAGCCATTTCGTTTGCCAAAGCAATGTTGATGTTGCGGAAGGTGTTTTCCAAAATCTTTTCCATTTCGGCAACGGCGGGGCTGGAAACCACTTTTACGTCACTTTCCAGTACACTGCGATAAATAGAAGCAGCCAATTCGCCGCATTTGGGGGTTACACCGCCTACTACCTTGGGGGTGTTTTTGGTTTTGTAAACCACGTTACCGGGATCGACCCGTTCGGGGGAGAAGGCAAGGAACACGTCTTCGCCTACGGTAAAGCCCTTTTGGGTAAGCAGAGGCATAATGACTTCTTCGGTGGTGCCGGGATAGGTGGTGCTTTCCAAAACCACCAACATACCCTTGTGGGCGTATTTGGCGATTTGGTCAGCCGAACTGCTTACGTAAGAAATATCGGGTTGGAAGTGCTCGTCCAAGGGGGTGGGCACGCAAATAGCCACACAATCGCAATCGGCGATCTTGGAAAAATCGGTAGTGGCAACCAATTGACCGGCAGCGGTCAGATCTTTCAGGTCGCTGTCTACTACGTCGCCAATGTAGTTGTGACCTTGGTTTACCAGGTCAACCTTTTCGGCTTGCACGTCAAAGCCTACTACTTTGAAACCGGCTTTGGCTTTTTCTACCGCCAAAGGCAGGCCGACATAGCCCAAACCCAACACGCCCAGCACGGCCGAGCGGTTGTCGATTTTATCTTTGAGTTGTTGATAATACATAGTGATCTCTCCTACTCTTTTATTAACAGATTTATGATTGCAAGGGATAAGGGAAAATGCGTTGACCTCGGCAAACGACGGCTCTCGACAAAAAAAGCCGCAATCATGCAGGGTACAATTGCTTACATTATACCAATGTTGGGACAATATGTCAATGGTTATGAAGGGCAAACTGCAATTTTTACTTCTTTTTTTATTGAAAAACGGTGCGTTTTGATGACAGACCACAAAAAAGCCCCTTTTCCGTTGTGGGAAAAGGGGCTGAGATCAATTGTTTTTGTTGTGGTTAAAGGTGGGTACCAATTCTTTGACCAGCGAGAACATGGTGGGGTCGTCTTCTTGGCGAATGGCTTCTTCCATATTCTTGACGGTGCGAGCCAATTCTTCGTGGTCAAACACCATGGGTTTCATGATCATGATCTTTTTGTTGGTGGTGCGGTCTACGTCTTCGTCTGCCAGCGAGATTTCTTCAAACAATTTTTCTCCCGGCCGCAGACCGGTGTAAATGATCTCAATGTCCTTGTCGGGCTCTAACCCCGACAGACGGATCATGTCCCGTGCCAAGTCGGAAATGAGCACCGGTTCGCCCATGTCCAGCACAAAGATCTCACCGCCGCCTGCCATGGCGCCTGCTTCCAGTACCAATTGACACGCTTCGGGTATGGTCATGAAATACCGCCGCATTTCGGGGTGGGTTACCGTTACCGGACCGCCTTTTTCAATTTGTTTTTTGAAAAAGGGAACAACACTGCCGTTGGAACCCAACACGTTGCCAAACCGTACGGCGGCAAATTCGGTGTCGGACACGGCGTCTACCATTTGCATGATCAATTCGGTAATGCGTTTGGAAGCCCCCATGATATTGGTGGGGTTTACCGCCTTGTCGGTGGAAATGGTTATGAATTTTGCTACCTTATGGGTAATGGCTACCTGACACATGTTGACCGTACCCAACACGTTATTTTTGATCGCTTCGCGGGGGTTGAGCTCCATCATGGGTACGTGCTTGTGGGCGGCGGCGTGGAATACGATCTCGGGGGAGAATTCGTTAAATACTTCTTCCAACCGGTTGCGGTCACGAATGGATGCCAACCGCAATGCGTATTTACCCGAATAATTTTCTTCCAGCTCATTGCCGATGTGGAACAGACCGTTTTCGTTAAAGTCCAGTACCACCAATTGTTTGCAACCGAAGCGCAAGGCTTGGCGACACAGCTCACTGCCGATAGAGCCGGCACCGCCTGACACCAAAACCACACGGTCTTTGATAAAGTTTTCTACCACGTCCATGTTCAAATGAACACTGCCGCGGTGCAACAGATCCTCTAAATTAATGTCCGATACCTTCATGTCGGAGGGGTTGGCATCGTCAATGGTGCCGAACCGACGAACGGTACATTGGTGCTCTTTGCATACGTTCAAAACGTCTTGCAACAGGGAACGGGTTGCGGTGGGGATTGCCACCACCACTTGTTTGGCACCGGTTTTTTCCAAGGTTTCATGAAGCTTGTCAAAGCCCCCTACGACCTTGGCGTTGCCAATGAATTTGCCCCACAACGAGGGTTCGTCGTCAACAAAGGAAACCACCCGAATCGGATTGGATAGATCGGCACCGGTTTTTTGCAAATAACTGCCCGATTCCCCTGCGCCGTAGACCACCACGGGGGTTTGGGATTCTTTGTTTTTGCGAAATGCCGAACGAACCGTGCTGACAAAACGGGCAAAGCCGCGCCCGTAAATCGACAGTACCAACAAGGTCAACGTCCAAATGACGTAAAAGGAAAGGGCGGTGTTTTTGCTGAAAATGGGCATACTGCCGGTTTCAGCCGAAATGATATTGGTGACAATGATTACGGTCACTCCCATGAGCACCGACATGGTTTGGAACAAAATATCGCGAAAGCTAAAGGAGCTCCAAACTCGGTTGTAGCAACTGCAAATGCAGTTGAAAGCAATAACGATAACCGACAGAGCGGTTAAAAACAAGGGAAGATTTTCTGCATATACGGGAGGAATGCCGGTCAAGTAGACCAGCTTGATTCCCAAATAGAAAGAGATTACAACCGAAACTATGTCCCACAACACAATGGCACATAAAGGAAGAACACGTTTGATCTTTTGCATAGGTTAGCAGACCGTCCTTTCGCAGGGTAAGGGGATACGATTTCCCCGAAATTGTAAAAAGGCATAGGTATAAGTGAAACCATTATATCAACACAAAAGAAATATGTCAACTGTTTCGTCGAATTACGACGGCTTTTTTATACAAAATCCCCTCTCTCGGCAAAGAGAGAGGGGAGAAAAGGTGGGTCTTTTATCGGTTTAACCGATTGTTGATTTTTTCTTCGGCCTTTGTCAAGGCTTGTTGGGGTGTGGCTTTTCCGCACAATACCGAATGGATGGCATCGGCTATGTAATCGTACAAGGTGTCGGCAAAGGAAAGGGTGGGCAAGGGCTTGGCGGTTGCCAATGCTTGTACAAAGGGTTGCCAGTCGGCGGCTTGGTAATAGGTGTCTTTTAGCCCTTTGCAATCGGCAGGGATCCAATCTTGCAATTTGCATTCTTCCAAGGGATTGGTGTAAGAATTCATGTAATATTGCAGAAATTCAAACGCCGCTTCGGCTTGTCCCTTTTTGTGGGTGACGGGAATGCAATAGGAGTAAACGGTTAAGGGGGAAACAGCGGCCGAGTTGCCGGGCATAACCAGAGCAGACGCGGTGTAATTGCCTCTGGCATAGCGACCGAACACTTCGGAATATTCGGTGCTGTCCACAAATCCGTAAGCGGTGTTACCCAGCCAGAAATCTTCTGCACCGTAGGATTCTCCGATATAGGATTTTTGCTTTAGATCCAAATAAACGTTCAGTACGTCTAACCCCGCTTTGGTATTAAATGCGGCGGCGGTTCGGTCGTCGGTCAAAAAGTCACCGCCGTAACTGCGAAGCATGGTGATGAATTGCTCTGCCATTTCTTTGCTGTTGATGGTGTTGGTAATGATCTCTATTGGCGGTGTGTCGGGGAACCATTGCAGTACGGTGGCGGCATTGGTTTGCAAAGAAGCAAAGGAGGTGGGAACCTGAGCGTCGGAACGGTACAGGATCTCATCGTTTGCGGCCATTGCCCAAGTAACACACCCTACGGGAAACCCGTAACGGTGCCCTGCGGTGGCGGTGTTGTTCCAAGCTGTCGGATGAATGTCGGCGGCGTATTTGTCAATTCCGGTATATGCCAGATCCAAAAGAAGTCCCCGTTTGGCGGCAATGTTCATTTGCGCCAGATCCATTAACACCAGATTGGGTGCGGTTTGGTTTTCCACCGCTTGTTCCAATGCATTGGCGTTGAAAAACTCGAAGTTTTCGTATTGCCACAACGAAACTTCAACGTTTTTGGCGGTTTTGTTAAATGCGGCAATGGCATTGACCAAAGCCTTGTTGCTGTTGTTGCCGTATACCGTGATCTTGACCTTTTCGTCGGGCTTGTCGACGGGGGTGGTTTGAGACGGTGTGGGTTGACTGCTTACGGTAGATTGAACAGGGTCGGACGACAAGGGGGTGGACTGTGTGGGTTGAGAGGCTTGAACCTGCGACTGGGGTTGAGAGTTGGGTTGAGAAGCGGGTTCCGAGGGGACAGCGGGAACAGAAGAAGCAGGTGCCCCGAGAATGTTGATGGTGAAGTAGCACAGCACGGTTTGGTCGGCGGCGTATTGGATCGCTACCATGTTTTGCTTTAAGCGGACGTTCCAATCGGAAATGGGAGTGACTCCGTCTTGCTCATACAGTGCCATAAATTCCCCGTCGTCGGGAGAAAAGGGTTGTTGGGTGTTGCGGGCGGGATTTTCCAAAAAGTCGTGCAGATCGTTAAAAGACCAATAGTGAGCGTAAGAAATGTCCACAAATACTTCGCGCTTGGCGTCCTTCGCTACCCGTTGGTCGGCAGATTTGTCTCTTATGGTAGCTACCGCTCTTCCTTGTGACGTGGTGGGAGCGGCGGGGTCTTCCCCGGAGCATGCGGTCAGGCACAAAGCCAAGACCAGCAGGAAAATTAATGGTAAAAAACGTTTATTCATCGGAAACCCTCATTTGCTATACAATAACGGCAGAAACCGTTGGAATTTTTAGTTGGAGTTATTATAGCACTCTCTTTCATAAAAAGCAAGTAAAAGATGTGGGCTTTTTTCGGTTGACCAAAGAGGGAAATGATGGTAAAATAGTAAAAAAAGGCGGGAGGTGATCGGTCGTGAATCAGGCTTTTTTACAAAACGAAATCACATATTTGAAAGGGGTCGGCCCTGCAAAAGCAGAAAAACTGGCAAAGCTGGGGATCGGTACGGTGCAGGATCTGATCGAGTGTTATCCCCGAGAATATTTGGATCTTTCGCATCCCGTGACGGTAAATGAAGCACCCTTTGATCAAAAATGCTGTGTTCGGGCAACGGTGCAAACCACCGCTGTGGAACGGTTTTTGCCCGGTGGCAGAAAAATGTATACCTTGACAGCCTGCGACCGAACCGACAGCTTTCGCATTGTGTTTTTTAATACCAAATATTTGGCTGAAAATTTGGAGCAGGGCAAGACCTATTTGTTTTACGGAAAAATGGGCGGTGGCTTTGCTCGGCGAGAAATGGTGTCGCCCGGGGTGTACGATCTGCAGTCGGCCGCGACCCTTATGCCGATCTATCCCTTGACGGCGGGCATTACCAACAAGGTGATGAACACCCTTGTGAAAAATGCCTTTGATCGGTTGGACACTCCCTTGCCCGAAACCTTGCCCGAATCTGTTCGCACCGCTTATGGTTTGTGCTCGTTGGATCAGGCGGTGCGAGGGGTGCATTTTCCCCAAGACCTTGCTCAAATGGCGGCCGCTCGCCGTCGGTTGATCTTTGTGGAATTGCTCATTTTGCAACTGGCTCTGCGACGGTTAAAGGGTCGTAGCCGAGGGGTTACCGGTATGGTGGCGGACAAGGATTTTACGCCCGAGTTTTGGAAAAGTCTGCCTTTTTCACCCACAGGGGCACAGCGCCGTGTGGTGGATCAATGCGTGGAAGACTTGCAAAAGGGCGTGCCCATGAGCCGTTTGGTGCAGGGAGACGTGGGTTCGGGCAAAACGGCCGTTGCCGCCGCCTTGTGCCACACCATGGCAAAAAACGGATTTCAATGTGCGGTCATGGCGCCTACCGAGATCTTGGCAAATCAGCATTACGAGACCTTTTGTCGATTTTTGACCCCCTTTGGTATCAAGGTGGGGTTGCTTACCGGGTCTGCCAAAACCAAAGAAAAAAAGGAAACACTTGCCGCACTTGCCGACGGCAGCATACAGGTTGCCATAGGAACGCACGCATTGTTGGAGGATGCGGTGCAATTCCATAATTTGGGATTGGTGGTCACCGACGAACAACATCGGTTTGGGGTGTCACAACGGGCACGGCTGGCGGTCAAAGGAGAAAACCCGCATTTGCTGGTTATGTCGGCAACCCCCATTCCCCGAACCTTGGCCATGATCATTTACGGCGATTTGGACGTGTCGGTGATCGACGAATTGCCGCCCGGACGCAAGCCGGTAGAAACCTATGCAGTGACCTCGGCTTACCATGAACGCATTTATAACTATATCCGCAAGTTTTTGCAGGTGGGCAAGCAGGCTTACGTGGTTTGTCCGTTGGTAGAAGAAAATGAGGAATTGACCACGACCTTGACTGCGGCGCAAGAGCACCAAAAAACCCTGCAGGAGCAGTTTCCCGAATATAACGTGGGGTTGC
>JAZRFL010000191.1:0-2802 GCA_045661365.1 Acutalibacteraceae bacterium
TTTTCCACCAACTCTGACGCAATAAAAAGAAAAAAATTCAAAAAAATTTATCGACTATCGACTTTCCATGCGCGTGTAAGAGAGAAGGAGGGCGAGAAAACCCCGGGTCCAGGTGGCTCGGGGTTGCTTTTTTTAACAAGGTTGGACGTCAAATGTCATTTTTTACCATTTCGGATAGTTTCGGCCGTGATCCCGGCGTCAAAAAGCGGCGTTTTTCGCGTGCAGCCGGCAATATGTCACTCACAGTCACATTTTCGCCGCGTTGCTGGCCTCCTGAGACGTTTTTATATATATGGTGGTGTGTTTATATTCGGGAGGCTGAAAACCGCTCAAAACGGCTATAAATGCGTTTTGCGGCGTCGGCCTATTTTGGACACAAAAAAGCCCGGCCAGATTGGCCAGGCATAAAAAACCGGCCCACGTGGAGCCGGTTTTATTGGATTAGGTATTGTTTTCGGTGGGATCGTACCATTTATACCCGCTGGTATAATCGCAGCTAATCAAAAAAACATTGTATATGTCCCGGATCTGGCTAAATCGTTGTTCAGCGGTTCCCTTGATGTTTAAACGGTCGACAAGATCTAACCAGCGCATTTTTTCGGCATGTGTTAAACAATCCCACGTCCAGGAATTTTCAATAATTTCGCAGTATTTTTCTACAGCGTTTTCTCTTGTGATATTCATTTTCTTTTTCCTCCTATTAAATAACCATGTGAGCGGGTGCCAGGAACAACGCCCAAAAAATAAAACCGTCAAACAACAGAACAACAGCGGCGCCGCTAATAAGCTCGAAAAGGTTGTTTTTCATATTTCCTCCTACACAAAAACCTCGCAACGGGTGCGAGGTTCGATATTATTTCATATAGTTCTTACAAAGTCGCCAGATAATCCCGGCCGGGAAATACAGGATAAAAAACACGATCCAAAATATCAATTTTGGGCCTCCTCTACAAATTGGCGTACATGATCGCAAATGAAGGCCTCATATGTTTTGCAAATCGTTTCATAAATTGCGGTTGTGTCCGGATCGATAATGTAAACACGGAAACGAGAATTTCCGTTTTTATCGGTTTTTTCGTTTGTATAGAAATAATTGATTGATAGCCCGTTTATACGTGTTGTTTTCAGCTCGTGTATTTTCATTTTTGTTTTTCTCCTTCTGGTGTAAAGTAATAATTATGTCGTTGTTGCCAGGTTGCCAGGTGGTGCACTGTAATTTTTTGTTGTTTCCACGCGGCCCAAATTTGAGCCGCGTTCATTTCGTGAATTTCTGGTGTATAAGTTATGCATTGTTCATAAGTCATTTTCTTTTTCTCCATTCGATTTTAAATACTGGTTTCCCGTTTGCGTCGCGGCCTACATAGCGGCCGATCACGGCATTATTTAAGTTTTTCATTAATTACCTCCACGCCGTTTTTCTCGTAGCATAGGCCACAGTCAAAACAGTTACGAGCGCCGCAATTTATTTGTACGTCGTTTTCTTCAATAAAGTTAGGATCGTAAACAGTGAATACTTTATCAACGAAATCAAACGTTTTCCGGCGTTCCTGGTTGATGAATAGAGAAGACAGAACAATATTTAAATTGGTCGGTTTTTTGTACCCGTCCGCGATTGCCTCAGCGATATAGTCCGGGTTTTTTGTCCATAGCGCGAATTTAACGCGTGGGTTTTTATAACATAGGTTGAAATAGTTTTTTACTTGTGTTGCATTGTTCAGATCCCCGAAGGCCTCGAAACGAAAATATAAGTTGTTAATGGTAGGTAGCATATCGAGCGGTAAAACCTCACTCGTTAAAATGCGTTGATTTGCTACCATTGGTTTTTCCATTGAAGGAAATACTTTCATTTGCTTAGCTGCAAAACATTTCTCGCAAATACTACCTTTAATTTTTGCGTTTTTCTCGCAGCGCTCGTTTGTTGTAACGCTCGTGCTAATAGATACCATGCCGGCCATTTTTCCGCTGTGTTGTGTTGTAAAGTGTAGGCCGCTAATTTTTCGGCTGTTGTGTAGTGTACAGTTCATATTGTTATTTCCTCCTGGTTGATATCGAAATATCAAGATTTATCTTGTGTAAATAGAATATCAAGATAAATCTTGATAGTCAATACATTTAGAGAAAAAATATCAAGATAAATCTCTATAAAATTCGGGTGTCGTTTTTGTACACTTTTCCGACACTATAAAACCAGCCCACCACCCGGGGCCATGCCGTGGGTGGTGGTTTGTTTCGTTTCGATCTCATTTGTTTTCGATCAGGTCGGCCGGCCTGGCTGCCTGGCCCCCGGTGGGGGATTGGGGGCGCCACCTCGGCCCGGGTGATGTCCCTCAGCAGAGAAAAATGAAAAAAGGCCCCTCGGATTTCCGAGAAGCCATTGAAATAGAAAAGTATATTTCCCAATGTGGAGTAAGAGTACAGATTAACGGACACTCCTTCTGATACTCTTGGTTCAAAGGGTTAACAGGAGGCCAATCATGAAGAATAAGTACAGCTCATATGATCAACTTCCACTTTCGTTGTGCGCAGAGGATGTGGCGGCCGTTCTGAATATCTCTCGGGCGAATGCGTACACGTTGATGCACAGCAAGGGATTTCCGACCATCTTCATAGGGAAACGCATGGTGGTCCCCAAAGACAAATTCCTGGAATGGATTGACGAGCAGACCCAAAAGTAAACTGCCACAGAAGGGGAGAAGACGATTTTGGTTATCTGTGGGCGGTCGATGCGGTTTTCTCCTTCTATTATAAGTTCTGTAATCTGGTAAGCAGGCGTTTCGCTATAACTGTGGCAGGGCATCGCCG
>JAZRFL010000192.1:0-10369 GCA_045661365.1 Acutalibacteraceae bacterium
CCTGCCATAGGGTGAGCGGCGATAAATTCCACGTCGTCCCGAAGCAGATTTTGTATTTCATATACAATGGAACCCTTTACACCGGTTACGTCGGTAATAATCGCTCCCGATTTTAACAAATGTTGGTATTGTCTCAACCATTCTACAAAGGTGTGGGGATATAATGCAAAAATTACCAAATCGGCTTGTTGTAACAGGACTTCATCGGGAAGAGTAGATCCTTTGGTGATAAATCCTTCGTTTAAGGCAAAGTCCAAAGAGGATTGGTCTTTGGTAATGGCGGTAACGGTGTAACCTCGCGCCGATAAAGCACGGGCGTAACTGCCGCCCATTAGGCCAAGCCCTACAATGCAAAATGTGGTTTGGCTGTTTTTATTCAGAACCATGTGATTCGACTTCCTTCCAACTGATTCCCAGTGATTGGATTCGTTCAAAATAATCGGGGAAACTTTTTGCTACCGCTTCGGCTCCCCGAATTTCGCCTCCCGTAAGGGTGCAAAGAGTGGCAAGGGACATAACAATACGGTGGTCGTTGTGCCCATATAGCGGCGTAGTAGGCCTTTGCAAGGGAGACGGATATACCGCAATACGGTTGTTTTCTACTGTTACCGATATGCCGAATTTGGCGAGTTCTTCTGCCATGGCTATCCCTCGGTCGCTTTCTTTGATTTTCAATCGGACGGTATCGGTCAACAAGCATCCGTTTAGTGCCGCTCCCATTGCCATATAAATCGGTCCGAGATCAGGACAGTTTTTTAACGAAAGGGTAGGGCACCCTGCTTGCAAAGCTACAAAATCCTTTTTGTAGATTTTATCTCCTTGTAACGATAGGGAGTCAAGTCCCGTAACGTTCACCTTGCCACCCAAAAGGGTAAAAGCATCTAAAAATGCGGCATTGGAATAATCGCCTTCCACCGTTAAGGTTTGGGGTTGATAGCTACCTGCTTTTATGTGTAGGGTGTGTTCATTTTGCCAACAAACGTCTATGCCGAAAGTACACAACGCTTGCAGGGTTAGATCGATATACGAACGGCTTTCCACCGTCCCTGTTAATGCGATAGTACTGTCTTGCCCCGTCAAAGGCAAAGCGTATAACAACCCAGTGATAAATTGACTGCTGATATTGCCCGCCAGGGAAAAATCCCCTCCTTGCAATCCTCCGCAAAGAGTGATACCTGCTTGGCTTTTATTAAACAGCCAACCCTTTTCTCGGCACAATGTTTCGTATACCGTTTGGGGACGTTCCATCAATCGCGGTGCGCCTGTAAGGGTGCAAGGCTTGTTAGACAATAAACACAAGGGAATCATGAATCGCAAGGTGCTTCCGCTTTCACGACAGGGAAGAGTAGCGTTTTTTATCTGTTTTGGGTCGGTTCCCGTAACCGTAACGGTTTCGCCGTCTATGGTTACTACGGCACCCAAAGACCGCAAGCAGTCAATGGTGGCAAGAATATCTTGGGAAGGTGCTACATTGTGGATTACGCTGACACCCTTTGCCAACCCTGCACCAATTAAAAGACGATGGGCCATGCTTTTGGAAGGAGGTGCTTGAACCACGCCGCATCCTTTGCTTTTTTCAAATTGAACGTTCATTTAGTTTGCTTCTTTCCCATAAGCCGTTAAAGTATCTACGGCACGCAAATATCCGTCGGTGCCAAGTCCCGTAATGGTCTTGATACAGGCGGCACGAATGTAACTGACCTGCCGAAAATCTTCCCGTTCTTCCACCTTGGAGATGTGTACTTCTACCGTGGGGATACAGGTGGATTTCACTGCATCCAACAACGCAATGGACGTGTGGGTATAAGCACCGGGGTTGATGATAATGCCGTCGAACTTTTCAAAATAGGCGCGATGAATGGCATCTACCAAATCTCCTTCGTGGTTAGATTGGTAAAAGTCGGTCTCCACCTGCTTTTCGTCGCAATAGTTCTTGATTTTATTGATCAAATCGGCGTAGGTTTCTTTGCCGTAATGGTCAGGTTCCCGAATGCCCAATAAATTGAGATTGGGGCCGTTAAGTATCATCAATTTCATTTTACAAAATCCTCTATAATTTGGTCAACCACGTCGGAGGCAATGCCATTTGAATGAATATGGCAATCGCACGTGGTGCAATATCGGTCATATCGTTCTTCCAATCGCTTTTTCAATGCTTCTAACGAATTGGCGGTTGGGCGATCGGCTGTGGCACATAATTGCTCTAACGGTCGGTCGACAAAATACAGTTTACCGTTGAGACGTAAATGGAACAGATTATCATCCCGCAAAACGGCACCCCCACCGGTGGCAACCACCAATCCCGTTTTTGGCGCAATCTCTTCTTTGGCAACGGCGGCTTCTACCTCGCGAAAGGAAGTTTCACCGTGTTTTTCAAAATATTCGGTAATGGGGCACCCAATCCGTTTGACAATTTCATCGTCCATATCCACAAAGGGTTTGCCCAACTGTTTTGCCAACATTTTACCCACAGTGGTTTTGCCCCTGCCGGGCATGCCTGTAAGCACAATGTTTTCTTTTTGTGCCATGATCTTGGCATAAATTTCATCGGTGACCGAATCATCAAAATGGGTATCTAAAAAATACTCTGCTGCTTTGACTCCTTGGGCTACCAGCATATACAATCCGCCTTCGGCAGGTAATCCCATTTCTTTTGCTTTGGATACCAAACGGGAACGCAAGGGGTTATAAATGGCATCTACCACCCCTTCCAAGCAGGGGAAAGCGGCAGGGTCAATGGGCATTCCGTCAGGATGGGGGAACATACCGCAGGGGGTGGTGTTGATGATGATTTGAGCGTCTTTGTGCAATGTTAACGCTTGCTCGTAAGACACCGTGTCTTGTTCGGTGGGTGTACGGCTGACCCGAATTACATGCTTTGCTTTTTGCGAGTGAGCTACCGCACGGGCGGTATGGGCGGTACCGCCGGAGCCCAAAATCAACACTTTTTTGTCTGCTGGTGTAATGCCAATGTGTTCAATCAAACGGCTCATACCATAAAAATCGGTGTTGTAGCCATATAGTTTGCCACCTTTGTTCACAATGGTATTGACCGCGTGAATTTCTTTTGCCATGGGGTCAATCTCATGCAAAAAGGGAATCACGTCCTGCTTATAAGGAATGGTTACGTTAATGGCTTTGAATTTCTTGGCGGTCATAAATGCCGAGAGTTCCTCCTTGGAAACCTCCCGAATAAGATAATCGTAATCGGTGAGCAGATTGTGAATTTCCTTGGAAAAACTGTGGGTAAGATGCTCTCCGATGCAACCGTATTCCATGGATTATCCTTCTTTCATAAACCAATCGGTGCCGTAGCGTGTGCAAAGCAGATCATATAAAGTGATTGCGGTTACCGCATTGACTACGTGGCAAGCCCGATGGAAAATAGCAGGATCATGCCGCCCTTTGGTGGACAGCTCTACTTCTTGCAAACTTTCATAATCAACGGATCGTTGTACTTTGGCAATAGAGGGAGTGGGTTTCACCGCACAGCGGAATATAAGAGGCATACCATTGGTAATACCGCCGTTTACACCGCCGTTGTGATTGGTGGTGGTGATGACCTTCCCGTTTTCTATGGCAAAAGCATCGTTGGCCTGACTACCATACATATCGCAAAGGGCAAATCCGTCGCCGAATTCCACCCCTTTAACGGCAGGCACCGAAAATAGCGCATGGGAAAGCACGCTTTCTACCGTGTCAAACCAAGGCTCGCCAACTCCTGCAGGTATACCGCAAACAGCAGTTTCAATTACACCGCCTACGCTGTCGCCTTTGGCTCTGGTATCTCGAATTACTTGTTTTATGGGTTCTTCCAGTTCGGGGTGCAACAGAGGAAATGCCATGTTTTTCAAAATGGCAATTTGTTGCATGGGATTGTCAAAATGTCCGTCACTATATTCCTTGCAACGATACACGTGGGTGGCAATACTGATTCCTTTTTTGGCGAGAGCATCGGCAATAATGGCTCCTGCCGCCACCAAAGCGGCGGTAATGCGACCTGAAAAATGGCCACCGCCACGGTAATCTTCAAATCCATGGTATTTCACATAAGCCGCGTAATCGGCATGACCCGGTCGGGGAGAACAACGGTTGTAGTCACCACTTTTGGTGTTTTCGTTGGGAATCATAATGCACAACGGAGTACCGGTGGTTTTGCCTTCAAATACACCGCTTACGATTTGAAAAGGGTCTTTTTCTACGCGCGGTGTGGCGGTATCTCCCGCAGGGCGGCGCAGAGCAAGCTTGTCTGCTATGGAATGTTCGTTTACCGCAAGACCGGGAGCAAGACCGTCTAATACCACACCAATGGCAGGACCGTGGCTTTCCCCAAACAGAGTGACGGTCAAAGCGTTACCAAAACTGTTTTTCATTTCCACAAATCCCCTTCCAGATAGGTTTCTAATTGGTCAAAATGGATTTTTCGCATTTCATATTCTCCGATATTCGGAACAAAAACCACTGTGATATCAAATCCGTCGGCTTTTTTGTCATGAGCCGCAATCATCATGAGTTGGGTTTTGTTGCATTCGGGATATACCGTAGGCAGGCCCAACCGTTCAAACAGGGGGATCAACCGACGGCGGACTTCATAATTGCACATGGGTAGCATTCCCAAAGCCACACATTCACCGTGAAAGTATTGGTCGCCAAACAGGGTTTCTACTGCATGGCCGATGGTGTGACCAAAGTTGAGCACCTTACGAAGTCCTTGTTCTTTTTCGTCTTGTTCTACTACCATGCGTTTGAGCTTCAGTGAGCCAACGATGATCTCTTCAAGAATGGACAAGGGGTCTTTAGAACGTTCAATGGTTTCAAATAAATCTTTGTCAAAGGTGGCAGCCATTTTTATTGCTTCGGCCAGTCCTGCCGCCAAATGACGAGGGGCAAGGGTTGTAAGGGTTTCTGGGTCAATCAACACTTTTTTAGGCTGATAAAAAGCACCGATACAGTTTTTTACACCATCTAAATCAATGGCTACCTTTCCACCAATAGAAGAGTCCACCTGGGAAAGCATGGTAGTAGGGATGTTGTAAAAGTCAATTCCCCGCATAAACGAAGCGGCGGCAAAGCCTGCCAAATCTCCCATAACCCCACCACCAACCGCAATTACACAATCGGTACGAGTGAAGCCGTGTTCCAGCATGGTACGGCAAAGCAGTTCAAAACTTGCCATCGATTTGGTGGGTTCCCCTTGGGGGAGCGTCACCACGACAGGGGTGGCACATTGTGCGGCCACGGTCTGTGCGTACTCGGCAGGTACCCCGTCGTCTGTAACGATCAATACCTTGCGATTCAGTTGCAAAAATTCGCTTGCCTGATGCAGTACACCCCAGCGAACGACAATGTCATAACTTCTTTCGCCCAAAGATAAGGGTAATATCATAAAAGGGTCTTCCTTTCGGTTTTATGCTTCTTCCGATAACGTTTTGTTGCTTTCAAAACACCCAACTACTTTTAATCGGTCGCACAAGGGAGCCAATTCTTTTAACATGGCTTCTCCTTCGTGAGAGTTCAAATCTCCTTCGGCTTCTACGTAAAAATAGTATTGCCACAACAGTTCTTTCATGGGACGGGACCGCATGGCACACATATTAAATCCATGTTTTCCAATGGTACTGATGGTTTTCGCCAAAGCACCTGCTTCGTGTTTTACGGTGTAGGTGAGCATAAAGTGATTGCCGTGTCCCAGGTTGCTTTCTCGGGTAAACACACCAAAGCGAGTGGTGTTACTGCGACTGGAATTGATGTTTTGTTCCAACACGGTCAGTCCGTAAAGAACAGCAGTTTCTTTGCTGGCAATAGCGGCTAAAGTCGGATCTTTTTGTTCGGCTACAAATTGTGCCGCCATGGCGGTGTTGGCAAAGGATTCGGCTTCCAGTCGATGTTGTTTTATAAAGGGTGCACATTGAGAAAGTGCCTGTGGATGACTGTAGACTTTACGGATGTGATGCTTGTCTGCACCTGCCAGACCCAACAAATGGTGGGTAATGGGTAATTCGTATACACCGCTTACCGACAACGTGCCGGAAAACATTAGGTCCATAACCTGACCCACTTCGCCGGCATAACTATTTTCCATAGGCAAAACCGCTACGTCGCATTCACCGTCACATACGGCTTTGTAAGCATCTGCAAAATCAGAGAAAGCAATTAGTTGGGCAGTGGGAAAGATGCGACTTGCGGCGATATGGGCAAACGCACCTTCCACTCCCGAATAAGCTACCTTCATTCCTTTGGCGAGGCGGAATTGATACGCACGAGAAACCGCCATATTATTTTCCAAAAAACGCACGTAATAACTGCGCAGTAATGGGTCGCTGATGAGATTGGCGTTTTTTTCAATCACTTCTTGCTCCCGTTGTTCGTTCAAAATGGGCAATCCGTTTGCTTGTTTGTATTCACCGATAGTTTTTACTGCGTCCAATCGTTTTACAAACAATTCGGCCATTTGGCGATCTACGTCGTCAATGGTCTTTCTTGCTTTTTGTAAAGCATCCATGTTATTCACCTAAATTCAGTTCTTTGGCAAGCGCTTCAAAGGCGGGCAATGAGCATTCAATCATTTCGGGGGATACGCAATAAGAAATACGCACGTAGTCGGGAATTCCGAAATCCGCACCGGGTACGATCAACAGTTCGTGGGCTTTTGCTTTTTCACAAAAATCGTCGGTGTCGGCAAGAGGGGATTTCATAAACAGATAAAAAGCCCCTTGGGGTTTAGAAAGGGTGTAACCCATACGAGTCAAATTGTTATACAAAGTATCCCGATTTCGTTTGTAAATGGCAACGTCAGCGGTTTGACCGAGGCACGCGGGAATCAAGTATTGGAACAAAGCGGGCGCGCAAACAAAGCCCAAAGAACGTCCTGCACCGCACACGGCAAAATAGAGGTTGTCGGCATCGTCGGCGGCGGAGGATACCAAAATGTAACCGATCCGTTCACCGGGCAAAGAAAGGGATTTACTGAAGGAATAACACACAATGGTGTTGTTATAGTATTTGGTAAGATAAGGAACATCCAAACCATCGTAAGCCAATTCACGGTAAGGTTCATCGGCAATCAGATAAATGGGATGACCATATTCTTTTTGTTTTTCTTCTAAAACGGCACACAAGGCTTTTATCGAATCTTCCGACACTACAACTCCCGAAGGATTGTTGGGGGAGTTGATGATAATAGCCTTGGTGTTGGGGGTGATTGCGGCGGCAACGGCGGCAGGATCGGGTTGGAAGTCAGGAGCAGGGCAGGTAACCACTACGGGTGTACCGCCCGCTTGGCGAATAAATACGTTATATTCGGGGAAGAAGGGAGCCAGCACAATGACCTCGTCACCTTCGCAGGTAATGGCGGTAAGCGAAACAGTGAGCGAGGCGGCGGCGCCTACGGTAAGATAAATTTTTTGAGGGTCGGCACCTGCATTGTAGGTTGCGTTTAAATAATCGGCAATGGCGGTGCGAACACCAAGGTCACCGGCAGCAGTGGTATATGCGTGCAACTTGGCGGCAGGGGTGTTGGCAATTAAATCGTTCAAGGTGTCGGTCACAATTTGGGGAGCAGGAACACTGGGGTTTCCCAACGAAAAATCAAATACGTTTTCGACACCGATTTCGGCTTTTCGGCGGTTGCCGTATTCAAAAATCTCCCGAATCACCGAGCGTTTGGTACCGAGAGCGAGCATTTTTTCAGAAATCATAAATTCCATCTTCTTTCTTACATCTTAATATACTTATACGTTTTCAAGTATAGCAAAAACAAATTGCAAATACAAGGTGTATTTGTGGCTTTTTGCAAAAAAAAACACCGCCCAAACGGGCGGTGCAGATGGGTTTGTCAGGATTTTTAAGGTTAATTGAAGGTGTACTTGTTTTCTTGGGTGGTTTCCTCTAATTTCTTTCCACTTGGACCATCTATCACTATGTTGGTTTGGGTAGCGTTTACAAACAGGTTTTGGTGGTCCATTCGATTGGAATCAATCCAAACGTACATATAGTGCACAGTTGCAGTTAACTCGTCGGCTTGGTCGGCTTTTACGTAGTGATAATTGGTGTTCACAAGGTCTAATTGCAGGTTGATTTCGGCACCGGGCAAATAATAAACCGTGCATTGATGTTTCATGCGATCGGTTTCTCCTTGCATAACCGCAAAACTGTAAACCAGCAGGTGATTGCCGTGGTCAAAGGCTCGATTTGCTTGTTCTACGTCCTCGGTAACTTGGGTAAGTCCGTGTTGTGCCATATAGTCGTTTAGGTCTTCTTGGTTGGAGAGAATGGCAATATCATCTGTCCATTGTTCTTGTTCACTTGCCACTACTCCCAATTCACCACGCTTGGAATCGACAGAAATCTTTAACCGCGCGGCAGGGAAGAAGTTGATTTTGCCTACTACATATTGCAGAATCATCAAGGCATCGGCAGCACCAAGGGTTTGGTTTTCGGTTACTTTGGCGGCATGGGTTTGCACACCGCTCAACTTGGTTTTACCAACCACCGATTGCAGCACCAACAAGGCATCCTCGGCAGTTATGTCAAGATTGCCGTCTACGTCGCCAAAATCCAAAAACAGCTGGGCAGGGTACGCAAAATCCTCCTGCGTAACCACCGGCTCATTGTTATAAAGCTGATAGGTGGTGGTCAGGTGAATGGTGTCGATATTGGTGATTTTTTCATTTATAGTCACCCGATAAATACGGTAGAAAACGGCTTGCCCTGCTGCAATGTCTGCAGGACGGTTACTGAGCAACGAAAGGTTCAGGGTTTGCCCGTCTACCGTTAAGTTGGTGACCGACCATTGTACCCCTAAATCATGGCCGTGACCTTTGAACAGCAATAAACTTTTGGTTTCAAAATAGTCGTCGGCGTAGGCGTCGGCATAAGAAGTAGGCAAATACAAGTGTTTGAGTGCTTCCATCAATTGGTCACGGGTGTTGCACAGCAATACCGATTCGCCACCTGCAATATCGGGGTTGTAATCCCAGATATAGGATTTCTTTTCCAGACCGTCAAAGGTGTCGTAGTCTACTGCGTGGCTTGGACCGTCTGCGGCGACGGTTACCATGGTAGTGGCCAACAGGGCGGTAATGAGGAATCCGATTAGTAAGCGTTTGAACATTTGTATCATCCTTTCTTCTTTTGTTTCACTTGTTAAACAACCAACGGGCTGTTTTATCTCACCAAAAATAAACCTTTTTAACTAACTCCATTATAATATAGTCCATATACATTGTCAAGAGAATATCATAATTTTAGATATGCGTTTTTCAGTTTGCCAAGCGCCTTTTTTTCAATGCGGCTGACGTACGACCGAGAGATATTCAGTTTTTTGGCAAGTTCCATCTGGGTTTGCTCGTTGCCGCCGTTCAATCCATATCGTTCAAAAATAATGGCCTTCTCTCTGGGTGTCAGCACGGTGTTAATGTGCCGCATTAAATGTTCCGCTTTGATTTTTAAATCAATAGCATCGGGAATATCGCTTTCATCGGCAATGATATCCAATAAAGTTAGGGGATTTCCTTCGCTGTCTACGTCGATGGGGTCGTTGAATAATACGTCGCCGGCGGTTTTTTTGTCGGCACGCAAACTCATGAGAATTTCATTTTCAATACATCGTGAAGCATAGGTTGCCAATTTTATACTTTTTTCCTTATTAAACGTATTGATTCCTTTGATCAAACCGATCGTTCCGATTGAAATTAGGTCATCTTGTTCTTTGCCGCAAGCATAGTATTTCTTTACAATGTGTGCCACCAATCGTAAATTGTGTACGATCAATTTTTCTCTTGCTTTTTGATCTCCCGCGGCAAACCGCTCCAGCATGACCGCTTCTTCCTTTGCAGATAGTGGGCGTGGAAAGGTCCCTGTGTTAGTGACGTGTAACGCCAGAAAAATCACATTCAGTAAACCAAACCCTAATAAATATGACAGCATAATTTCACTCCCAATAAAGTTTTGACCGCATTTTCTTACGCGATTGTCTATATATATGGCGGCTTTTTCCGGTTTTGCAAGTCCACTTGTGAAAAGGTTAAAATTTTGTAACTTTTATTTTTGGAAAAGTGTGGTATAATAGGTTGGCAGACATATGGTCTAAAAGGATTTAATTACACGGGAGTACACTTTAACTCCCTTGCGAACTATCGCGAAAGGAGCAATCAATATGTCGGAGTTTGATGAAAACAATAATATTTTCAGTAACTCAGATCAATCTGAGCCGGAAGTGGATCCATGGAGCATCGACGCTTTGCAATCAGACAAAGATATCCTTTCTTCTTCCGATCATTTGGTTCATAGTGAATTGTTTGAGGGAGAGCAAGACAGCGAATTTACTTCAGCTTTGGCGGAAGATGAGTTTGTTGTGAGTGAAAGTTTA
>JAZRFL010000193.1:0-4227 GCA_045661365.1 Acutalibacteraceae bacterium
CCGTGGTACCACCTGAATTTTCACCCAAAGGGTGAACACTCTTCATGCCGCCAAGCAGCGACGTAATCTGTAACGGGATTTCCCGTCTTGTCTTACCAAAACTTCGGACAAGCCGCTCGGGAGAGAAATTCGGCTATTTTGCCTGCCGCACGGGGTTCCAGCCGATGTTTCATCGCCCCATACTCTCTGGTTGGCATTTCGCAAAATGCTTACTGTGATTCGAAAGCGAATCCTCCGTCAAAGCGTTTCGTATATGAACATGATCAGTATAACAGATGTAGCGGCAAATTGCAAGGAAAATTTTCATGCTATTTCATATAAAAAACACCCGCCGAATAGGGCGGGTGTGTCAAATTATTTATAACAGTTTTGTAAATTAAAAAAGCGAAAACAGCAAGTATTTTACTGTATCCCTACTTTTCTGCAAACCGGTCTCAGGGGGCAAATTTCACACTTGGGAGCACGGGCAGAACAAACCTCGCGACCAAAGTGTACGATTCGGTGACAGAAATCTGAGGATTCTTCCGGCGGTAAGATTTTTCGCAAAGAAATCTCTACCTGATAAGGGTCTTTACTTGCCACCAAGCCAATACGGTTGCTAATGCGAATCAAGTGAGTATCCGCCACTACGCTACCGGGTTTATGGTAAATATCGCCCATGATCAAATTGGCGGTTTTACGACCGATTCCAGGTAGTTTGGTCAATGTCTCTAACGAGTCTGGTACTTGTCCGCCAAACTCATTACAAAGCATTTTTGCCATATCTACTAAGCTTTTGGCTTTGGTTTTATAAAGGCCGCAGGACTTTATGTATTCTTCCACTTGTTCATAACTTGCTTTTGACATTTTGTCGGGAGTAGGATAGGCTTCAAATAAGGCAGGTGTCACCAAATTCACCCGCGCATCGGTACATTGTGCCGAAAGGCGTGTGGCAACCAATAGTTGAAAGGGATCTGCGGCCTCTAATGAGCACACCGCATCGGGATATCTAATTTTTAACTGTTCCACACAAAATTCGGCTCGTTCTTTTTTGGTCATGATTTACTCCTAACGATATTGTTCAATGGCTGTGGTGGCCAATTTGTCACACCGCTCGTTTTCGGGGTGTCCTGCGTGACCTTTCACCCATATGATTTCAACTTTGTGGGTGTCGAGTAACTGCAAAAGTCGTTCCCATAAATCGGAATTTAAAGCAGGCTTTTTGTCGGCTTTTCGCCAAGCGTTTTTTTGCCAAGAGCGTGCCCAACCTTTGCTAATACCGTCGGCGGCATATTTAGAGTCGGTGGTTAAGGTAACCAAGCAGGGTTCTTTTAAAATAGCAAGCGCCTCGATGATAGCGGTCAATTCCATGCGGTTATTGGTGGTTTCTTTTTCTCCACCGCTCAATTCTTTTTCAATGCCTTGATATCGCAATACCGCGCCCCATCCACCGGGACCGGGATTGCCGGAACAAGCGCCATCGGTAAAAATTTCCAAATGCTTCATAAATTGACCTGCTTTCAGCATATTTTCATATAGTATACCATTGATGGGCAAAAAGTTCAACCGTATATTTTGGTTGCTTTTTTACTTTGATTAAATCCTTTTATTTCCGCCATAATATTTATTGTATGAAATACAAATGGGAAAGAGGAACTATATGAAAAGGGAATCAACAAAACAAATCTTTTTTGGAGAAAGGGGACTCAAAGGAACGGTAGGAGAACCTCTTACGCCTATGTTTTGTGTTCAATTGGGACGTGCAATTGGTAATGTTACCGGTGTGACACGTGTTGCGGTTGGGCATGATAGCAGTATTATTGCAAAAGCGTTGTATCATGCTGTCGTAGCCGGGTTATGTAGTTCGGGAGTTCAAATTTGGGATTTGGGTCAGATTGTTGCATCTCAAATGAGTTTTGCCGCAGCTTACGTTAACATGTCGGCGTGCGTGTATGTGTCGGGGTGGGATGAAGGCACAATAGAATTGTGGGGGAATGACGGTTTGCCGAGTAGTTTGGCATTTGAGCAGGAAATCATGCAAACTCTTTCATGTGAGCAAACAAATAAAATTTCGTCGAGTCAATATCATGATATTGCAGATTTGCGTGGTTTCAAAATGTTGTATCAACAGGTTTTGCTGGATTTAGCACCAATCGGGTTGGTTGGCGTACAGGCTATGATTAACTGCGATGACCGCGAAAGTGAACGTATGTTTCGAGATGTGTTTCTTCAATTGGGAGGAACAGTAAAAAATCGACCTATTTTTCATGTGTCGAGAGATGGACGTCAAGTTACTGCGATTGATGAAAAAAATCGAAACTATTCTTCGTCACATTTATTGGCATTGGGGTGTTTGTTAATGTTTGAAAAGGGAATGGATGTGGCGGTTCCTTATGATGCTCCATATGTAATTGAACGATTGGCCAACCATTACGGGAGAGCTTGTCACCGCTATAACTTTATTTCTGACGAAACACAATATGAAATCCGTTCTCTTTCAAAAAAGCAATATGTGTTACGAGACGGCATGATGTTGACTCTTATGATTTTAAATGAGATGAAGCGACGTAAGGTTTGCTTTTTTGAATTAGCAAAAAAAATTCCTCAGTTTGTTGAACGTCAAGCTGTATATGCGTCTGTTCGGTCACAAAACCAAGATACAGATGTCTTGTTATCGATTGCTCCTGCTCAAAAATGGGGAGTTGGATGGTCGACAGATTGTCAATCACTCCGCATCATTCCGCAAAAAGCCAAAAATCGCTGGTTAATTTTGGCAGAGGCAACTCATAGCGAAATTGCCGATGAATTATGTCAACAGACAAAAGAGAAAATTGCTGATTTGCTTGACAGAAAGAACGAAATGTTGTAATATAACACAAAATGGTATAACTATAGTCTATGGAGGTACTTTTATTTAATGGCGACAACAAAGGCTGACTATGTCAGCGCAAAACGAAAAAAAGAAACTATGACCAAGAAAAACGCAAAATCGGCTGATTCCGAGGTTGCTTACAATAAAATTAAAGGCAAAACTAAAACCAAAACAACCAAAAACGAAAAAGGCAAAAAATCAACGGCAAAGAATAACGGGAAAACTGTAAAATCTCCTTTAAAAATCATTCCCTTGGGTGGATTAAACGAAATCGGCAAAAATATGACGCTATATGAATATGCCAATGATATGATTATAGCGGATTGCGGTATGACGTTCCCAAATGAGGAAATGCTGGGTGTTGACATTGTGATTCCCGATTATACTTATGCGGTACAAAATAAAGATAAAATCAAAGGAATTGTCATTACTCACGGGCATGAAGATCATATCGGTGGATTACCGTATTTTTTGAAACAGGTTAACGTTCCCGTATATGCAACGAAATTGACCATAGGTTTGATTAAAATTAAACTAAAAGAACATGGTCTGTCTCACATGGTGCAGTTGAATGAGATCAAACCCGGTGATCAAGTAAGGTTGGGGTGCTTTGACGTAGAATTTATTCATGTTAATCATTCCATTCCCGATGCCGTTGCTTTTGCTATACAAACGCCGGTAGGCGTTGTGGTGCAGACAGGAGACTTTAAGATCGATGCAACACCGATTGATGGTGACGTGATCGATCTTTCACGGTTTGCCGAGTTGGGCAAACGAGGTGTGTTGGCATTGTTGATGGACTCCACCAATGCTACACGTCCCGGTTTTACCATGAGCGAAAGCAAAGTAGGGGCGACGTTTTCTCAGTTTTTTAAAAGTGCCGCCAAAAAGCGCATTCTGGTAGCTACTTTTTCCAGCAATATTCATCGTGTGCAACAAATTGTTGATGAAGCAGTTAAATGCAAACGCAAGGTTTGTGTTTGCGGTCGTAGCATGGAAAATGTTGTGAACATTGCTATGGAATTGGGATATTTGAATATTCCGGATGGTGTTTTAATCCCGATTGATATGCTTCGACAATACAAAGATGAGCAACTGGTGATTATTACCACAGGTTCACAAGGTGAACCGATGTCTGCATTGCATCGTATGGCATTCAACGATCACCGCAAAATTACGGTTGGTCCCAATGATTTGGTTATCATTTCGGCTACACCGATCCCCGGAAACGAAAAAATGGTGAATTCGGTCGTCAATGAATTGATGAAGCAAGGGGCACAAGTGGTACATGAGCGGATGTATGATGTACATGTTTCCGGTCATGCTTGTCAAGAAGAATTAAAGCTTATGCTTAGTTTGGTTAGACCGCAATACTT
>JAZRFL010000194.1:0-7450 GCA_045661365.1 Acutalibacteraceae bacterium
CTTTCCGCAATCCCAGGCTTTTTAGCAAACGTTTGGCGGCTATGACCTCTTCCACAGGGTGGTCGGTCAAAGAAATGCGTATGGTATCACCCACACCTGCCAACAGCAGTCCGCCAATGCCTGCCGCCGATTTCATAATACCCATTTCTTTGGTGCCTGCTTCGGTCACCCCCAAATGCAAGGGGTAGTCGCAACGGCGAGCAATTTCCATATTGGCGGCATAGGTGGACACAACGTCGGAGGATTTTACCGACAGGACAATTTGGTGAAAATCAAATTCTTCCAACAGCGAAGCGTGGTACAAGGCACTTTCTGCCAACGCTACGGGAGTAGGGCCACCGTATTTGGCAAGCAAATGCGGTTCTACCGAGCCGGAATTGACCCCAATGCGAATGGGGACACCGGCATCTCGGCAAGCATCTGCCACCGCTTTGATCTTTTCTTTTTCACCAATATTGCCGGGATTGATGCGAATTTTGTCCACTCCTTGGTCAACACACGCCAAGGCAATACGGTAATCAAAGTGAATGTCTGCCACAATGGGGCAAGACACGGCTTTTTTTAACGCTCCGATCAAAGAAGCGTGAGCCACGGTAGGAACCGCCGCTCGTATAATTTGACAACCTGCCTGCTCCAAGGCTTGTGCCTGAGCAATACTTCCCGCCAAATCGTCGGCAGGGCAATTTAACATGGACTGAATCGAAACGGGCGAGTCGCCCCCCATGGTAAGATTGCCCACCGCTACACAGCGGGAATGTCGTTTGGTCATGTCGTCACCCTCGTATCAATCGTAAAATATCGTTACCGCAAATAATCAAAATCAAGCCGATCAACAAGGCAAACCCCACGGCATGGATCCACCCCTCGAATTTTTGGGGTATGGGCTTGCGGAATATGCCCTCGGCGGTGATAAACACCAACCGACCGCCGTCCAAAGCAGGCAAAGGCAACAAATTCACAATGCCCAGGTTTATGGTGATCATGGCCAACAAGTACAACAAATATTCCATTCCTGCGCCGGAGCTGTCGTCGGCGGCTTGGCTGACCGAATCGCTGACCGTAGACACCACGCCCACAGGTCCCATCATGTCATTTAAACTGAAACGACCGCCCACCAAGTCTACCAAACTCATCCAAACCACCCGACCGATGGAAACGGTTTCCATGGCGGTGTTGCCGATATAATCCAATGGCTTTGACAAAGTCATTTCTTCTCTGACAATGCCAAAATCGGCCGCAAGATAGGTTTTACCGTCCTGGGGATTTTCTTTCATGGGGAATTTCACTTGGTTTAAGGTGATCTCCTGTCCGTTGCGATTGACCACCATAGACAAGGTGTCGTCTTGACTGGTCATCATCATATAAGAAAGGTCAGAGGCGCAATACACACTGCGACCGTCTACTTCCACAATTTCGTCACCGGCGCGCAACCCGCTTTGGTAACTGGAGGCCTCTTTCGCAAAGCCTTGCACGGTGGTGGTATTGAATTGACCACGCACCCCCAACATAACAGCGACCAAAAGGAAACCCAAAATCAGGTTGTTGACCGCCCCTGCCGCCACAATAATAAACCGTTTCCACGGCTTTTTGGCATGAAAGGCGCCCGGTTGGTCACTGTGCTCGTCTTCCCCTTCCATAGAGCAAAAGCCGCCAAAGGGTACCAGCCGTACCGCGTACAGGGTTTCTCCTTTTTGCTTTTTATACAAAGCAGGGCCAAACCCCACGGCAAACTCGTTGACCTTGACCTTAAACAGCTTGGCAAAAAAGAAATGTCCAAACTCGTGGATCACCACGATCAAGCCAAAGATCAACAATGCCACAATAATGGGCCAAAGGGTACTCCAAATGTCTCCTAAGGCAGACCAAACCGAACCTGTCATATTGATTCTCCCATGTTATTTAAGATTTTGCAACACCAAATTTCTGGCAATTCGGTCTGCCTCCAGCACCTGCTCTACCGATTGGTAATCGGTGGCAAACGGGTGGTCAAATACCGTGCATACCAGTTCTTGAATTTGCAAAAAAGAAATTTTTTCTTGTAAAAACAGACTTACCGCCTGCTCGTTGGCACCGTTGAGTGCCGCAGGGTACAAGCCCCCCAACCCAATCGCTCGCTCAGCCGCCGCCAACAGACCAAAGGTCTCGCGATCCGGCTCCAAAAAGGTCAACTGCCCCACCTGCGCCAAGGAAAGCGGGCGCAACGGACAATCCAACCGTCGGGGATAGGTCAAAGCATATTGGATCGGCAAGCGCATATCGGGGGTAGAAAGCTGGGCGATCATGGCCCCGTCGTTAAACTCCACCAACGAATGTACAATGCTTTGGGGATGCACCACCACTTGAATTTGCTCAGGCGTTACCCCAAACAAATGCAAGGCTTCGATCACCTCTAACCCTTTGTTCATCATGGTAGCAGAGTCGATGGAGATCTTTTGTCCCATGCTCCAATTGGGATGTGCCAAAGCGTCTGCCTTGGTCACACAAGCCAGCTCCTTGCGGGTCTTGCCTAAAAAAGGTCCTCCCGAAGCGGTCAGCACAATGGATCGCACATCTTGGGGGCACGACCCTTGCAAGCTTTGAAAAACAGCCGAATGCTCGCTGTCCACCGGCAAAATGGTACGACCCAATCGCTTTGCGGTGCTCATAACCAAATGTCCGCCGGTCACCAACGTTTCTTTATTGGCAAGGGCAATGTCCGAACCTGCTTGCAAGGCGTTCATGGTAGGCAACAACCCGGCGATCCCCACCACCGCGTTAAGCACCATGTCCCACCCCATGGCAGACAGTTCCAAGATCCCCGCACGTCCGCACAAGACCTTGGTGGGAGTATCTGCCAAGCGGAGCTTGAGCTCTGCCGCTTTTTGTTCATCTTCCACCGCGGCAAAATCCGGATGAAAACGGCGCACCTGTTGCTCCAGCAAGTCAATGTTGCTTGCCGCCGCCAAAGCGCCTACCCGAAAGTCGGTCTGATGAATAATATCCAAACTTTGGGTGCCGATAGAACCGGTCGAACCCAAAATACATAAACTGCGTTTTGTCATACTATGCTTAGGCTTGTCCCGTTAACGGGTAATGATAGGCCAAAAATCCAAACAGGCCGACACGATCAAATACACCATGGGAGCTACCAGCAAAATACTGTCGAAACGGTCCATGACACCACCGTGACCGGGCATAATATTGCCAAAGTCCTTGATGTTGCACGAACGCTTGATGTAAGAAGCAGACAAGTCGCCCAACGTACCCAACAAAGCCCCAAACAAAGCCACAATACCTACCAAAGGCAGGTTGACCTTTGCCTGAGAGGAAAAGAGTTCTTGGTATCCGTAAGCAATGCCCACCATACCCACTACGTTGCACACAATACCGCCTATAAATCCTTCTACCGTCTTTTTGGGGCTAATTTCGGGGCACAGCTTGTGCTTACCCAAAAAGCGACCGAAAAAGTATGCGCCGGTATCTGCCAACCAAGAGCAACAGCAAGCCACCAACAGTAAAAACACACCATCGCGTTTCCACATACCGCCGACGCCGTCAAAGCCCATGTCGCGCAATACCACCAAAACGTTAAAGGCAAACGAAATCAAAGCAGTCAGCATAAACAACAAGCTGAATTCCCGCAAGGGGATTTCGTGCCGCTTACGCAACATGGTGGCAAGCATAAATACAATGTAGCCGAAAATTACCAAACCAAAATAAGGTGCGATCACCTCAAAATTGGTAAAGGGAACAAAGGCCGCAAAGACAATACTGGCGATCAGCAAAGGCTTGTAGTTGAAAAACTTGGTAGCCAAAAAGATCTCGCCTACCGAAACCGCCGCCAAAAGACTGACCATGCAGTTAAAAATAATAATGTACTTGTCGCTGACAAACAACACGGTGACAAACAACAACACCGCTACCAGCGCGCTTAAAATCCGTTGTTTCATAAATCAAACGCCTCCAAAACGGCGATTGCGCTTCGAATACCATTCGATGGCGCTATCGAGATCCTTGGGACCGAAGTCCGGCCACAAAGTGTCGCAAAAATACAGTTCCGCATAAGCCGATTGCCATAACAAAAAGTTCGAGATGCGTTGCTCACCGCCCGGGCGAATGAGCAAGTCCACGTCACCGCAGCTGTCACTGTACAAACAATCGTTAACGTCGGCTTCGGTCAATTGTTCTGCGGATTTTTCACCGATTTTCACTTGTTGAGACAAGGTACGCACCGCATGCAAAATTTCGTCGCGACCGCCGTAATTGATCGCCAGATTTACCGTCATACCGGTAAAATCTGCCGAGGAACGCTCGGCCTCGCGCATCAATTCCTGCAGTTGCGGGTCTAACCCTTGTATATCTCCCACGAAACGAAGTCGCATATTCTCTTTTTTAAACTGCTCAATTCGTTTCAGGTAGTCACGGAAAATTTTCATAAGGGTGTCCACTTCTTCTCGGGGCCGTTTCCAATTTTCGGTGGAAAAGGCATAAAAAGTCATGGTTTGTACCCCCAAGGAATTGGCGTAACGGCAAATATCTTCAAACACCTTGGCACCCACGGTATGACCCGCCGTGCGCGGCAATGCTCGTTTTTTCGCCCAACGTCCGTTTCCGTCCATGACCACCGCAATATGGCGAGGCAACACCACGGTCGCCTGCGCCACGGTTTTCTTTTTAAACCAACCCATTAGAGTTCCGTAATCTCTTTGGACTTGGCGGCGGCGGCATCGTCAGCCTCTTTGCAGAATTGATCGGTGAGTTTTTGAACGTCGTTTTCTGCTTTTTTCAAATCGTCTTCGGTCAACTCGCCGTTTTTCTTCATGGTCTTGTATTTGTCGATCGCGTCACGACGGATGGAACGAATGGCAACCTTGCCGTCTTCACATACCTTGGCCACTTCCTTCACCAATTCACGACGACGTTCTTCGGTGAGAGGGGGAAATACCAAGCGAATCACACGACCGTCATTGGAAGGATTAATGCCCAGATCGGATGCTTGGATGGCTTTTTCAATGGATTTTAAGGTAGAAGCATCATAGGGTTGAATTTGCAACATTCTGGCTTCGGGAGTAGAAATTGCCGCCATTTGGTTAATGGGAGTGGGAGTACCGTAATAATCCACCACAATGCGATCCAACACAGCGGCGCTGGCACGACCGGCACGAATGGCTTTGAATTCGTTTTCCATTGCGATGATCGCTTTTTGCATTTTTTCTTTTGACTTGTTGTACAGTTCGTCCATGATATATTCCTCCTAAATGAAATAACAAAGTTGATTATTTTACCACCGTACCAATGGCTTCTCCCATAACGGCACGGTAAATGTTTTCGGGATCGGTCAAATTAAAGACCAAAATGGGCATTTCGTTGTCTTGACACATAGCGGCGGCAGTCATGTCCATAACCGACAGGTGATGGGAAAGAATCTCGCCAAAGGTCAATTCGCTATACAATTTAGCATCGGGATTTTTGCGGGGATCGCTGTCATATACACCGTCCACGTTAGTGGCTTTGAAAATAATGTCGGCGTTAATCTCGGCCGCGCGAAGAGAGGCACCCGTGTCGGTAGAAAAGAAGGGATTCCCCGTACCGCAACCAAAAATCACCACTCTGCCCTTTTCCAAATGACGAATGGCTTTGCCGCGAATATAAGGTTCTGCTACTTTGGGCATTTCTACTGCGGTTTGTACCCGAGCGGTAACACCGATCTGCTCCAAGCTGTCTGCCAAAGCAAGACAGTTGATGACCGTAGCCAGCATACCCATGTGGTCAGCGCGGGTACGATCCATTTTACCGCTGCTGCGACCGCGCCAAAAGTTACCGCCGCCGATCACGACCGCTACTTGAACCCCGGCTTCCACACATTTTTTGATACTTTGGCACACCGTTTCTATGGTGTCAAAGTCCAAACCGGTCTTTTGTTCTCCTGCCAGCACTTCACCGCTGAGTTTCAATAAAATTCGTTTATATTTCGGTGTGGGTTTCATAATTTGATCACAACTCTTTCAAAATGACATATGTGTACAGTTAACACATTCTACTCAATTGTACAATATTTCATATGATTTGTAAAGAAAAAAACATGAGAAATTCTGTTTTTTTTGCCATTCTACGTCAAAAAAATAAAAAAACATGAAAAAAACCGTTTTAAGTCAATAACAGACGAATATCCCCTTTTCCCCTGCTTATACTACAAAAAAAGAAAAGGAGGATTTCCATGAAAAAAGCAAGACCCGATCCCAAAAACCCTACCAAACCCACACAAGCGATCGTTACCCCCGTTGCCCATGATCCCAAAAGCGGAATCACCTATCCCGGGGAACAAAACGTGCTTCGTGCCAAAGAGTTTGTGGAAGAAAATCAAAAATAAACAGGAGGTTCCTTTATGAATCAACCAAACAAAGCACCCACATTGCCAAGCAACGGCGTATGTCAAAACACCGACCCCATACGCCCCACCTGCGGAACAGCACAAAAGCTGCAACAAAAGACCAAAGGAAAAATCACACCTCGACCCACAAGTTTTCCCCAGTCGGAGCAATGGATGTAGCCACAACAAAAACGCAACCGTTCACAGCGAGACCCGGTCTTGTTGTGAACGGTTGATCAATTTTGTCGGCTAACCATGCAGTTGTCGGTAAAGCCAAAGGTAAGAGCATTCCCACCCAAGCAGACAAATGGTCTTTTGTTGTTTGTCTACCGCAAACACCCGTGAATACCCTTCTTGTCCGAACCCCAAGTTTTGGGTGTTTCGTTCTGCCACCGTCATGCCCCACAAGCACCCCACCACAAGACACAAGATCAAGGCTGTGGCAAGAAAGCCTCGCCAAAAATCCCGCCAAAACCGTCTTTTTTGTTTCATATACCCGCCTCCTGCCATTATTTTGGGAAAAATCGGCGGGGTTTATGCAAAAAAGGTAACGAGCCCGACCGCCGCCGGTGGCGGATGAAGGGAGGGCGCAGTTGGTGCCGCGGTCAAAAGTTGCAGGCGCTACAAGCCGTAGCAACTTTTGGGTACCGCAAACGGAATGTCATAGCTGACTGAGGGATTGTCCTTTTTGAAAAGAAGGACGGATTGCCACGCCTTCGCCTCGCAATGACACAAGCGAGAAATGTGATTGTGTAATGTCGTAAATCGGTTTTATCCTTCAACTACATAAGGGTACCACGAGCAAAACCACCCAATTCCTGTCATTGCGAACCGGCAAAAAGGGGGCCCCGAAAAGCAACGCTTTTGGGGGAAAAGGAGGAACAGCGTAGCACGCAAGTTTTCCCCGCAGGGGGAAACGCTGTGGCGGAGCCTTGTTCCGACGTAGTGGCAATCCGTAATCCCAAAAAGAAAGGGAAATTTTCCAATCCCTCCGTCTTTTTGCTAAAGCAAAAATCCACCTCCCTTTGCACAAGGGAGGCAAGAGAATCGGCAACCTCGGTTTCATAAACAACGCCTAAAAAGGAAACTCAACTTGTTCGG
>JAZRFL010000195.1:0-1185 GCA_045661365.1 Acutalibacteraceae bacterium
CTCCGACTTGATCAGGTTTATATAATCCGTATCGATTTCAATGTTGCTTTCCTGGTATTCTGGCGGCACTTGTTTAGCGTAAATTTTCATGGTTTAATATCCTCCGTTCGTTTTCGTGATCTGATCGAAATAAAATCTTGTGCTGGCCTTCCGGATGTATGCGCGGCCGGTATAGGTATAACGTATCTTGTGCCGGCGTATGCTGGTATATCCCCCTCCCCACTGGAAGCCGGCCGTGGCCGTGTCTCCGTCAATGGCCAGGATCACCAGCCCGCCGAAATTGTTCATAGGGTAAACGCCAACGGGCGCCGCGTCGCGGTATTGTTCTTTTAATGACATCTGTATAATTCCTCCATCACGTTGTCAAGTTCTTCTGCCGCGTCGCTGCTGATCGGGTATTCTGCATAATCCGTCCACCAGTGAAGCGTTACCAGGCGGCGGGACGTGTCAATGTAAATGTTGGGCCCTCCGCAGGCTACCATGATTTTAACGCTGCGGTATTCCATATCTGATCCGATCCGGTATTCAACGTCGTATGCGTCCGCGATAAAGTCGTACACCGAAAGGGCTTCAAGGTCGCTTTCGTCGAAAGTTTCGCCGCAGCACTGGCAAGTGTATGTTCCTTCTTCGCCGTTGTATTGCTCATTATCCCATTCGATAATTTCACCGCATTCCTGGCAGCGGTAAACGGTTCCGTCCGCGTATGCTTCCAGTTCTTCTGCAATGCGCTTGCAGTGTTCGCGGTTTTCGTTTCTTTCAATAGTGTTTTCCATTTTTCATTCCTCCGTGATATAGGTTATTTTGATATCTGCTTCGATTTCGTCTTCCCCGGCTGCCTTTATCCGGCCTATAACATAACGGCCGTATACTTCAAGATCAACGGGGTTGTCCCTCTCCAATATGTGGCAATTGCCACCCATGCCAACAAATATAACTGTTTTCGCTGGCGTGATTTCGTGCAGTTGTTTAATAGTCATAGCGTGCCGCCTCCGTTCGGCTGGGTTGTAATGTGTATTACAACATTTTTGTTGTTGTCTATATAATACAACAAATATGTTGTAAAGTCAATAGGTTTACGCGGTTGTTTACACTTAGTTTACAATATTTTTGTTGTAATGCGCCGCGTGTCGAAAATGTACACTTTGCCGATACGCTGCCGCCGTTCTGATCAGCTGGCCGGGGGCG
>JAZRFL010000196.1:0-1845 GCA_045661365.1 Acutalibacteraceae bacterium
AACCACGCGGTCGAATGGATAGAGGAACATTGTTTCCACGTCGAGGGCGCGCTTGCACCGGGAAAGTTCAAGTTGGAACTTTGGCAGAAAGCGTTAATCGCGTGTATGTTCGGTATTTGCGACCAGGACGGCCGAAGAACCTTTCGCGAAGTGCTGCTTGTCATCGGCAGAAAGAACGGTAAAAGTTTACTTGCCGCCGCCGTGATGAATTACGTATTCAGGGAAGACGGCGGATTCGGTACAAGGGTTTATTGCGTCGCGCCGAAGTTAGACCAGGCGGACATTGTATACGAAAACCTTTACGCAATGGTCGAACTTGATCCGGAACAAATCGCAATGCGCGAAGCGGTGGAATCGGCAAGGGAAGCAACGCACAAGAAAGTCAAAGAAGACGACCAATTAATAAAGAAGCGCCGAAGCGACCTTTACTTGAAAGCAACGAATTCGACCGTCAAGAAAATAGCATTCAGCGCGAAGAAATCCGACGGTTTTAATCCGTCCTTAACGGTATGCGATGAAGTCGCGTCCTGGCAAGGCGACCAGGGGTTGAAGCAATACGAAGTTATGAAGTCGGGCATGGGCGCGCGTGATATAGGCGACAACCCCGGAATCATGCTATCGTGTACGACTTCCGGCTATCAAAACGACAGTATATACGACGAACTTGTAAAAAGGGCAACGCGGTTTCTTTTGGGCGAATCAAAGGAAACGCGGTTATTGCCTTTTTTATATATGATCGACGACGTTAGCAAGTGGAACGACATTAACGAATTGCAGAAGTCGAACCCGAATTTAGGCGTTTCGATTTCCGTCGACTACTTGCTTGAAGAAATCGCAATTGCCGAGGGTTCATTAAGCAAGGCCGTCGAATTCCGGACAAAGTATTGCTGCATCAAACAAAACAGTTCGTCCGCGTGGCTATCGACCGAAACCGTGCAAAAGTGCATGGGCGACGAAATACGGCTTGAAGACCTTGCGCATTCGTATGTATGCGGCGGCATCGACTTATCACAAACGACCGACCTTACAAGCGCTTGTATCACTTGCGAAAAGAACGGCAAATTGTACGTAGTAAGTAAGTTTTGGCTTCCGTCGGAACGCATCGACGAAGCGGCGGAACGCGACGGCGTGCCGTATCGGCTTTATGTTGAACGCGGACTTCTTGAACCGTCCGGCGGGAACTACGTCGACTATAAAGACTGTTTTAACTGGTTCAAAGGTTTGGTCGAGCAATACGAAATACTGCCGCTTGTCATTGGCTACGACCGTTTTTCCGCGCAGTATTTAGTTCAGGACTTGCAAGGTTACGGCTTCAATTGCGACGACGTGTTCCAGGGCGACAACCTTTGGGGAGTTATGCAAGAAGCCGAAGGCATGATGAAAGACGGACGAATTTTCATCGGCGACAACGACTTATTAAAAATGCACTTTCTTAATTCCGCCGTCAAAATGTCCGCAGAACGCGGACGCGGACGGCTTATAAAATTATCATCAACGGCACACGTAGACGGAATGGCGGCTTTGCTGGATTCGCTGACCGTGAGGCAGAAATGGTTTTCGACTTATGGGGATCAGTTGAAAAACGAGGGATAAAACAACATGAGTTTATTTACTGACATTTTTAGACCAAAACAGAAAGACGAACAAGGCGCGATCCGTTCGGAATTTTTCAAAACGCTAACGCCTTACCGTCCAGCGTTCCATAATTGGCAAGGTTCCATTTACGAATCGGAACTTATCCGCGCAGCAATTAACGCAAGGGCGCGTCATATTTCAAAACTGAAATTCGAAGTTCAGGGTTCGGCGAAACCGTCGTTACAGACGAAAATGCGGCAGAACCCGAAT
>JAZRFL010000197.1:0-9402 GCA_045661365.1 Acutalibacteraceae bacterium
CCCAATGCGGTATTTTGTTTGAACTGCGGCGCCAAGTTGTACAGAAAATAGACCCGGCAAGCACCCTGTCCCCCGCGATGGGGTGCTTTTGAAATTATCTACCATATTTTTAGGGGAGAAAAAAGGGAAACACCATGAAAAAACTGTTAGTTATGTTGTTGGTAATGGGAATCTTGTTGTCAATCGCTGTTCCTTTTTCTGCGTCTGCTGAAACCGAAGGAGATTTCACCTATTCGGTGGAAAACGGCGAAGCTACCATTACCAATTATACCAGTAACGCTACCGAGTTGACCATTCCCGGTACCTTAGGCGGGTATCCGGTCACCGCTATTGGGGAGCAAGCGTTTTATTTTTTCCATAGTCTGACCTCGGTGACTATTCCCGGCAGCGTCACCACCATTGGGCGTATGGCATTTTATGGTTGCGAAAAACTAACTTCGGTGACCATCCCAGACGGCGTCACCGCCATTTGGGAGAATGCATTTCGTCATTGCGATAGCCTGACCTCGGTGACCATTCCCGACAGCGTCAACACCATAGGGTGGGGTGCATTTTCCAATTGCGATAGCCTGACGGCTATTTATGTGGACGGTCAGAATAAAAACTGTTGCGACGTAGACGGTGTGCTATTCAATAAAACTCAAACAAGACTGTTCCAGTATCCAAACGGTAAAACAAGTGCTACCTATTCCATCCCCGACAGCGTCACCACCATTGAGTGGTATGCATTTGCCGGTTGCACTAACTTGACCTCGGTGATCATCCCTGATAGCGTTACCGACATTGGAGATTGGGCGTTTGATGGGTGCGAAAACCTGGTCTCGGTGACCATCCCCAACAGCGTCACCACCATTGGGACTTATGCATTTTACGATTGCACGAATCTGACCTCGATAACCATCCCCGATAGCGTCACCACCATTGGTATGAGGGCCTTTGGGCTTTACTCGGACGGAACCGACTGGGAAGACAAGCCCATCGCCGGCTTTACGGTGCGGGGCACGGCAGGCTCTGTTGCCCAAACCTATGCTACCAACAACGGACTGTCCTTTCAAGAGGTAACCGTCGAGCAGGTGCAACAAGCCACCGTCGCCCAGCAAGATGATGGGGATGAATGGCCCATCATGCCCATGTGGGCTTGGCTGGCCGCCGGAGGCGGATTGTTGCTCATCATCTTGGTGGTGGTCATCTTGTTGGTGGTACGCAGCAAGAAACGAAAAAAAGCCGCCAAAGCCTCCGTCGATTCCTTGCCTATGGGAGCGACGGCACCTGTCACACCGCCTACACCTATCACCTCGCCCGCGCCTGTCACTCCTCCTGCAACACCCCCAACCGCTGTACCTCCCGCACCCGTTGTGCCGCAACAAGGTGTATTTTGCGGAAAATGCGGTGCCAAAAACGAACCCAATGCGGTATTTTGTTTGAACTGCGGCGCGAAATTATACAAAAAATAGACCCGGCAAGTGCCCTGTCCCCTCGCGATGGGGTGCTTTTGAAACGATCTACCATATTTTTGGGGGAAGGAGAACCATCATGAAAAAGAGTACCGTAATGCTGATTGTGGGCATTTTGTTGATCGTGGCCGACTTTATTGCCGACGCCATTGTCAGCAACACCGTCTTGGATTTTAGCGGTGATTTGGAAGTGGCTCATTTTGTTGCCATTGGCGTAGCGGCAGCCGTTTTGCTTTTGGGAATCGGTCTGATCATTTACAGCCGCATTGTGGCGAAAAAAGAAAAGAAATAAATAATGCTTCCCCTCAACGGTTTGCCGTTGGGGGGTGCGTTTTGAAAGGGAATCGGTAACCTTGGTTTCATAAACGAAGCCTAAAAAGAAAACACAACCTGTCCGGCTCCCTTGTGTAAAGGGAGCTGTCATTGAGCGTGGCTCAATGACTGAGGGATTGTTTGCTCGGCGTTTTTACAACCCCTCCGTCAAAACCTTTGGTTTTGCCACCTCCTCTTGCAGAGGCGGCAACCCCTTTGTCTGCTTCGCAGACATTTCCCCTGATAGGGGAATTACCTTACACAGGGGAGGCTCCCTAAAAGGTAACTTGAGTTTTAAATACCAAACCCCAAAACAAAACCCAACTTGTTCGGCTCCCTTGTGTAAAGGGAGCTGTCATTGAGCATGGCTCAATGACTGAGGGATTGTCCACACTCCTGTTTATTTCCCCACGTAGGGGACGATGCCTCACATCGTCCCGCATGGCAACCCAAAGGATACGGATTGCCACGGAGGAGCGGACAAGACGCTCCTCCTCGCAATGACAGAATGGGGAAATGGAATTGCAATAAAATATAGCGTGGTTTATTGCTGAAACAGCCCTACGGTATTACGCAACCATATTACCCAACTAATGTCATTGCGAACCGCAAAGCGGTGTGGCAATCCGTACCTTTTCCCGCTATCAAACGAAAATACTACAACGTTGTTTGAGCAATCTCTCCCTCCGTCTTTTGCTTCGCAAACGGAACGTCATAGCCGTAGTTGACTGAGGGATTGTTCGCTCGCCGTTTTTCCAACCCCTCCGTCAAAACCTTTGGTTTTGCCACCTCCCCTTACACAGGGGAGGCTCCCTAAAAGGTAACTTGAGTTTTAAATACCAAACCCCAAAACAAAACCCAACTTGTTCGGCTCCCTTGTGTAAAGGGTAACGAGCCTGAGCGCTCGCAGTGCGAGAAACAGCGAAGGCGTAGTTGGTGCCGCGGTCGAAAAAAAGAAGGAATAGCACGGAGTGCCCGAGGGTTTTTTCGGGCACCGCAAACGGAATGTCGCAGCTGACTGAGGGAGAGATCCTTAGTTCTCCCGCATGGCACCACAAAGGAGTACGGATTGCCACGGAGGAGCAGACAAAATGCTCCTCCTCGCAATGACAGCAAGGTGGGTAGCGTAGTTACATAACACCGAAAATTCGTTTCAATCTTTCACCACTGGACGGTACCATGAACGAAATGACCCAATTTCTGTCATTGCGAGCCGTCAAAAAGGGGTCCCCGAAAAGCAACGCTTTTTGGGGAGAAGGAGGAACAGCGTAGTACGCAAGTTTTCCCCGCAGGGGGAAACGCTGTGGCGGAGCCTTGTTCCGACGTGGTGGCAATCCGTCCTTCTTTCCAAATACAACAATCCACCCGTCAGCCTACGACTATGCCACGTCATTCCATGTGTTGAAAACCGTTGTGCAATTTAGCTAAAACATTTAAACACCACCACCGCTTTTGCAAGGTGTTGGTATTTATTTAGTAAAACTACCTAAACAAATCCCCAAAAGTTTAGTCATTTAGCGATATTGCATTTTTGCGGGGGATTTGGTATAGTATAGAGGTAAAAAAAGTGCGATATTGTGCACAACAATCTTAGGAGGAAAAACAATGGCAAGTTTATCTCTCAGAAACATTGGTAAAAGATATCCCGGCGGTGTTACCGCTGTATCGGATTTCAACCTGGAAATCAAAGACAAAGAATTTATTATTTTGGTAGGTCCTTCCGGTTGCGGTAAATCCACCACCCTGCGTATGATCGCCGGTTTGGAAGAAATTACCGACGGTGAGCTGTACATCGGTGACAAATTGGTCAACGACGTAGCTCCTAAGGATCGTGACATCGCCATGGTGTTCCAAAACTACGCTTTGTATCCCCACATGACCGTATTCGGCAACATGGCTTTTGGTTTGAAATTGCGCAAAATGCCCAAGGAAGAAATCAAACGCCGCGTAGAAGAAGCCGGCCGCATTTTGGACATTGCTCACCTTTTGGATCGTAAGCCCAAGGCTTTGTCCGGTGGTCAACGTCAACGTGTTGCTTTGGGTCGTGCTATCGTTCGTGACCCCGCCGTTTTCCTTTTGGACGAACCGCTGTCCAACTTGGACGCCAAGCTCCGTGCACAAATGCGTACCGAGCTTTCTAAATTGCATCAAAAATTGGGTACCACCTTTATTTACGTAACCCATGACCAAACCGAAGCTATGACCATGGCCGACCGTATCGTGGTTATGAAAGACGGTTATATTCAACAAGTTGACACGCCTCAACATTTGTACGATCTGCCTTGCAACTCTTTCGTTGCCGGCTTTATCGGATCTCCTCAAATGAACTTTGTTGACTCCATGCTGAAAAAGGCTGCCGACGGTACCTTCTACATTGAATTCGGTTCCGAAGACACCAAACGTTCCAAGGGCGTGAAATTCCAACTGAAATTGCCCGCCTCCAAAAACGCAAAAGACTGCTTGGAAGCTTACGTTGACAAAGAAATCATCATGGGTATTCGTCCCGAACACATTCATGATGAAGAAATGTACATGACCACCATGACCGACGGTATTGTAAAAGCCAAGGTTGAAGTTACCGAATTGATGGGTGCCGAAACCTACCTGTACCTCAACTGCGAAGGTCACAACCTGACCGCTCGTGTTGACCCCGCTTCTACCGCTCGTGCCGGTGACGAGATCGAAGTTACCATTGACGTAACCAAGATCCATTTGTTTGACAAAGAAACCGAAAAGACCATTACCAACTAATTGTTTTCATGTGTCGGAAAGCCGAAACCGTGATTTTCTGCGGCTTCGGCTTCCTTTTTAAAATTGTAAAAAAGTGAGTGTTTTGATATGAAGTGTCCTTATTGCGGATTTGAAGAAAGCAAGGTAATTGACTCTCGCCCCACCGATGAAGGGGAACGTATTCGCCGCCGTCGGGAATGTTTGCAGTGCCAAAGACGGTTTACGACCTACGAAATCGTAGAAAGCTTGCCCATTATTGTGGTAAAAAAAGACCGCTCGCGGGAACAGTTTGATCGCAATAAGCTGATCAACAGTATGTTGCGTGCTTGCGAAAAGCGTACGGTTTCGTTGGACGCGGTGGAACAAGCGGTGGACAACATAGAAACCACCCTGCAAAACACCCTGGATCGTGAGGTTTCGTCTATGCAGATCGGGGAATTGGCAATGGAACAGTTGAAAAATCTGGATCAAGTTGCCTACGTGCGGTTTGCTTCGGTGTACCGCCAATTCCGTGATATCAACACCTTTATGGATGAACTGAACAAACTGCTTTCAGACAAATAAACACAAAAAAGTCGACCAAGATTGCCTTGGTCGACTTTTTTTATAGTTTCATTTTCATCAATCCGTGCTTGTTGCAAAACAGGTACAAAAAGCCGCCGCCCCGTAGCGACAGTCGGGTCTGGGCATTGCCTTCGGGATAAAATTTGACCAACTGTACCCGATCGTAGGTGACGTGTGCCACAAAAGAAATAAAATGGTCTTTGGTCATGGGATGATCGATCGTAAGAAACTGCTCATCCTCCACCGCTTGCAGGGTTACGGCATGATCATGGTCTATTGCTTCCGCTTCCAACGCGGGCAGGGGAATGCCGCAACAACTGATGACCGCACAACCGCCTGCTCGAATTATGTTGCCGCACAGGGGGCACACGTAAAATTGGGAACGTAAAATATTGGCAGAGGTGTTTTGATTGACCACACGATTGCCCGACATCAGCTCCATGACCGATACCGACAACGCGGTTGCCAAGGGCTTGATCAGGGTAATATCCGGCAGACCTTTGGCGGTCTCCCATTTGGACACTGTTTTGTCGCTGACACCCAACAACTCGGCCAGTTGGGATTGGGTCAGTCCTTTTTGCTCCCGCAAGGACTTGATCACCGACCCGGTTACGTATGGATTCATGCGTTTCACTCCTTTGTAATGGGATTATACCACAAGAGCGGAAGGTCGGCAACCTACTTTTCGTAGAGAGGATGGGCTGTTTTCATAAAAAAACCGCCCATCAACTGGGTTGATGGGCAGGGATATTTGACTGGTTTTTATTCATTCGCCAAGCGGATAAAGGTTTGGGAAGAGTACCCTACGATCTCTTGTCCCGCATAGTTGATACGTACCTTGTACCACACGGGGTTTTTGGCATCTCCGGTGTTGATGGTTTCCAATATGGTGACGGGAGAGCCTTGGGCTTGCTTGACAATACTCTTTTTGTTGCCCGGTTCCAGATAAATACAGGGGTAATTGGTGCCGGGGCCTTCTCGCAGATTCAGCCACGATTTGGGGTCTTTGATCTGCACGTACCCCAACTGTTCGCCTGCTGCATCCATCGGTTCGGTAGGGGGCGTGCCATAGGTGGTGTTGTCGGGGCTTGCCCATTGTTGTCCGGTCAGCCGATAGGGGTCGTACACCACCGTCATGTTGCCGGTGTAGGCGTTGAAGCGGTTAAAGAAATTGGCGGCGACGGTGGCATCTTGCTGGTCGGCAGACAGGGTATAGGAATTTTCTTCTACCGAAACCAAGTCTCCGTTGGCGGCAATGCGATAAATAACGTAGGAGTAATAGGAGGCGCCGCCGTCCCGACTGTTCATGTAATAAGACATGAGATGGGGCTTGCCGTTTAGGGAAACCAAATAGATCGCATCATTTATCTCGTAAGAGGTAAAATAGGCGTTGCCGTTTACCCCAACCACGTAGGTATAATACTTGTCTTCCACGGTGGTGGTAAAAATGGTTTCGTTGCCCGGTGCGTCAGACACATCTGCCGAAACGGCATATAAAATGGTAAGATCGGTATAGCGGGACTTCATATAGGCATAAGCGGCGGCGGGATCGTTTGACACCACACCCGGCAGATAAATGGCTTGATTGTTGAGGCGCAGGTATCCGTTTTGGGTAGAAACCGACAGATCATAGCCGTAAGAGATGGGTTCTTGTGCTACGGTACAACGTACAACGGTTTTGCCGTTTTCCACGTCTATCAACAAAATGGCAGTATGGTTGGCAAATTCCTTTTGCATCAATTGACCGCTTGTGCTTGCGGGACAGCTGTCGTACCAGGTTTTGTACAAGGTAGGTAGAACGATTATCGTTTCCGATTGTCCGTCGCCGTCGTAATCCCCTTGTTGGGTGATCAGGTCAGAGGAAAAATCTTTGCCGAAATGATCGAGCAAAGCGCTGACCAATTGGGTGTGGCAATCCCCCTCTATGGACAGGGTAGCCAAGTCGGAAATGGGCACCGAGGGGTCATGCAGACCAATGGTTTCCTTGTGGGTATTCCAGGCTTGCTCGGTTACCTCTTTTCCTTCAATCTCGTAATACATTTGGTCGCGCAGATATTCATATTGGGGGGTGTTCGGCCATCCGGTAACACGGAACAGCGAGCGGTCTTCGGTAACAAAATGCTTGTTCCATTGTTGCCCGTTCCAGCTGGAAAAGGATTCTCCGTGATTAACGTTTATGCCGTCTTCACCGGGCATGCCACCCCCATGATTATAGAGATTTGCCCGATAAATGGTGTTGCTGTTGTCGATGTATATGGCGCTGCCGTAGGAATCGCCTAAATCCAGCGCTTTTCTGGTGGCGGTGTTTTTCGGGTCAAATGAGAAGACGAAAAATGCTCCCTCTTTGCCTGCCACGATCAGGTCGGTGTTTTGGTCTTTGTCAAAATCGGCTACGTAGGCATTTTCGCAGAGAAACGCTTTGGTGGCATACTCTCCGTGAACGTACCAATAGTATTCCCCCAACCATTGCGACAAGGCGGCATATTCCACCTGTTGTACGGTGGATTGCAATTGGTCATCTTGCAAGGTGACCGGCTTGACGGCGGCCGCTTCTTGGGAACCACCGATTTTTCCGGTAAGTAGCAAAAAGGCGCCCAAACCAATGGCCACGGTCAGCAACACCGAAACAGCGATGCCTACGATCAACCAAACTTTTTTTCCGGTACTCATGATACTGCTCCTGCCTTTCCGATATTATTTCTTTTCGGGATCGCGGGTGGTCAAAAACGTGGTGGTGCGTTCCAGCGAATCGCGGGAATTGCCCCAGTCGGCATCTTCGGTGTTGTTGCGGTAGTCGTACATGTCACAAAAATGCTTTACGTCCTTGTGTAGCTCTTGCAATGCCGCCAGGGTGATTTTGGTCAGGTCATCTTTGCATTGACTGCGGTATTTTTTCGACAGATTTTTGTCGGCCGCTTCGGTGAGCAGGGCGTAGTGAGGCAGGCAAAATTCCGGTTGCTTGGCAAACAGCGTGCGGAAATCCCGATCGTTTTCGTACAAGATCATGGTGTTGCGTACCAACGCGGTCATGCCGTTTTCCACCTGATTGCACACAAAGCAGGATTCGGTCATTTTTTCTCCCGCCTTGCCTTTGCCGGAATTGGTGGACAAAAATCCCCCAAACACCTTTTTCTCAATTTCTTTCAGGTGGCTTTCCATCATCAATGCCACCGACAAACGGTTGCGGCGGCCAAGCATTTTTTTGTAATGGGTAAAGCAAAATCCCTCTTTGTTGGTTTGAATGCGAACGTCCGGCTCCATCATGGCGGCACCCATAATGTACTCTAACATACGTTCCTCCAGCATATCGCGCATGCGGCAAATGGGGCAACCCTCTTGGGGCTCGAAAACCTCTGCCACGGGAATACTGCAAATATCTGATCGCATGGTATCACTTCCTTTAAAAATATTGTACCATAATCAAGGAATTTGTCAATAGGGCAACCAAGCCCAAGAGGGGTTTGCCGTCGGCCGAAAAAGAAATTTGAAAAAATATAAAAAAATGCTTGACAAATGGGGATAGTGTGCTATAATAATCAAGCGTCAAGTTGACGGCTGTGGCCTGGTAGTTCAGCTGGTTAGAACGCTAGCCTGTCACGCTAGAGGTCGTGGGTTCGAGTCCCATCCAGGTCGCCACTTTTTTTGAACTGAATATGCTGCTATGGCTCAGGAGGTAGAGCGCATCCTTGGTAAGGATGAGGTCGCCAGTTCGACTCTGGCTAGCAGCTCCAAAGCCCCAAGGACGAAAAGTTCTTGGGGCTTACTTCTTACCTATTACCTCTTCACTCTTACCTCAAAAAAGTCCTTGGGGCTTTGGGAAGTAATAAGTAAGAAGTAAGAGGTAATAAGTATTTTTTGCAAGGCTTTGCCTTCCTCTTTTTGTTTTATAGTGGTATAATTATGACAAGAAGGGTGGTATTGTTATGGCAGATAGTCCGTTAATTATAAAATCGAAAGAATTTGCTTTGCAGATTATAAAAGTTTGTAACTATGTAAAACAAACTAAAAAGGAATCCGTTCTCACAAATCAACTGATCCGCAGCGGTACAAGTGTGGGTGCAAATATTCGTGAAGCTTTTTACGGACACGGAACTGCCGATTTTATTGCCAAACTTCAAATTGCACTGAAAGAATGCTCTGAAAGTGAATATTGGTTAGAACTTTTAATTGAAAGTGGATATTATGATAACAACGAAATTTTAGAAAAGTGCATTGAAGTTAAGAAGTTACTTGTTACGTCAATAAATACCGCAAAGAGCAAATTGAATCAATAATATAAAAAGGTGAATTCCCCCACTCAACCAACCGTTGAGTGGGGGTCGTTTTTTCAGACACGAGAGAC
>JAZRFL010000198.1:0-11835 GCA_045661365.1 Acutalibacteraceae bacterium
ATAGAAAGAGGTTTTTGTTTCCCGTCCGATAAGCCATAGGTCAAATCCAAGGGCATGCCAGCCGACCGTTTGAAGGTAATGTTAGGCATGGTACTGCGACCTGCAATTGCCACTACCAAACGGTTCACGCCCCCTTGAAGCGGCAGACCGGTTAGGTCAAAATCGGTGCCTTCGCCCACCAATTCGCCGTTCACATACACCTGTGCTGTGCTTTGGGCGGTCAAATGCATATCAATGTAGTCGGGGTTCATCAGCAAATCCCGTCGGTCTTGGGGAGAAGTAACGTATACGGCATACACGGCGTTTTCTTGTTGGTGGTCGTGGGCAATACACCAAGCGTGTCCTTGTTCAATGCGATTGAGTCCCGGTTGTGCCAAAGACAGGTCTTCCCCTTGCACCATGGCACGAGTCAGCATTTTACGTACCCCACCTGCATACATAGCCGAATACAACAAACGACTCCGTTCGTCACTTTGGCGCATGGTGAGTTTTGCACCCAAGCGAGATAAAACCCTTGCCCAAATATGCTTGGCTTTATCTGAAGCAACGTCGGTAGAAAGGGTAGAAAGATACAAATTGCTCCCTGCATAGGTATGGCACAACAATGTGGCAGTACGGCTTTCATCCCGTTGTTCCCCACGCAAAATCGCCACCGTTTTCAGCGGTTCGGCATTGTGATTCCACATGCGCCAATCAATATTGGGTGTGCCCAACAAAATTTCGTTTAATTCTTGCTTTGTCTGCCACACCTTAGGTGCCAAAATTTGTTCACGGTTGGGCTCTAATCCGTACAATGCATTGGAATCCAATCCTAACAAAGATTTTCCCTTTTCTTTGATTTGCAACTGATACAAATTCCGACTGAGCAAATCCAAATCATTCACAAACAGTTTGGGAACGGTTTGGGGATCGGTGAGCAATACGTTTTTAAAATTATTGTGAGAAAACCAATGGAAACAATCAAACCCGCTACTGCCGTCAATCATCAGCAGCCGTTCGTTGGGTTCGGTCAACATGGTTTGCAATTGTTCTTGGGTAATGGGCTCATAGTCGCATCCCAATTCACTAAGCAACGCTGTTAAATTGGTATCGGATGCTCCCAAATAGTATGGCTTTTGGGGAAGAAGTACCCCAGCAGCTTGCAATCGTTTTGCCAAAGACAATCGGATTTTTGCCGTTACAGCATCCTCTGCCGACAGGTCAAGTCCGCACACCATACGCCATTCCCCTGCGCAGGTTAAATCCATGGCAATGGCCGTACCTTTTCCGTCGTTTAAGCACGGTACACCGCCAAAGCAAAGACACTCATCGAAGGAATAACAAGCAACTGCTTGGGGATAAGCAAACACTTCATCTCCCATAAAGAAGTGTTGTTGAGAAACTGCTTTCATGGTTTGATCATAGGGAGCCGCTCGTCGGCAATCTAATACCGCCACATTTTCGGGAAGTTCGCCTTCGGTCACCACTACAACACCGGTCTTTTCAAACTCGGCTTGCAAAGCAGCAAGATCCACCACTTCCACCTCATAAGAACAACTGTGAATTTGCTGTTCTCCGCTCCGCAAGGTCAAAATCAAATCGGCAGGTCCGTCGGTTGACGGCACAAAAGTGACCCGATCCTCCCGATAGGTGCAGGCTTCCAGCGAAAATGGGATTTCTTGCAATTGGACGTCCGTTCCCTGAGAAAAGGCGACTTGCAAAGTAAAATCCCCTGCTTCTCGCCAATCGTTAAAGGTGGTAAGCAAAAATTCAACCGATTGTCCCTTAGCCACCGTTTTGGGAACGTCTTCGGCAAAGGTACGGGTAGGAATATATGCATCTTTGGTCATTTCCCAAACAATATTTGGGATATACTCCGGCAAATCCGCTTGTGCCCCTGCATTGAGGGTACGCATATAGGGGGTAATGCGAGAGGGTTTGATACCCGGTGTGGTGTAATCCTCATAAGTCAAGGTGCGGTCGGTAAAGGGCATGGGTTTTAAGCCATACCAAATCATGTTAAAAATGCAGATTTGAGAAGCCCACTTTCGTTGACCGATCAAATCGTGATAGGCGTCTTTGCCTACCGCTTCCAAACGACCGTCGAAACTTTCCAAGGTTTTTCCGCCGTGCTCGCGGGAAACGGTATCGGGAGTAGAATAATACATACTGCCCATTTCCCCAATGGTAATGGGTTTTCCCCGACGGGTATGACATTCATAATGGGGATAATGAAGGGAGTTGACCGGCAACCGTCCACCCAAATCCCCCGAACCGTCGCAACTAATCAGTCGTGTGGTATCGTAATCGTAAATGATTTTCAAAAAGTCATAGACTTGTTCTTCCAATTCAGGGATAGAAGTGATATGATCCGAACCACAGAACATATAAGCAGGAATACACTCATTTTCGGGGCTCCACATCACCACGCTGGGATGATTTCGGTCACGCAAAATCATGCGCACCAAATGCTGTTTACAATTTTCAAAAAAGGCGGGGCTGTAACTGAACAGACAATGGGACGCCCATACCGCCGATTCCGATACGATCAGCATACCCATTTCGTCGGCAATATCCAAAAAGAATTCGGGGAACGGCTCGGCATGCAAGCGGATGATATTTACCCCTGCATCCAACGCCATTTGGTAATAGGCACGAGCGTATTCGGGCGTCTGAATGGTGTACCCCATATAATGCCAAGCATCGCTTTTCAGCTGAATGGGGCGACCGTTTAACACAAACCTCTCCCCTACCGCCTTCATGGTGCGGAAGCCAATACGGGTTACGGTTTCATCGACGATCTTTCCGTTTTTCACCAAACGGGTAATCAGGTCATATAAATTAGGCCCAGCAAAATCCCACAAATCCACTTCACCGTCTTGCCATTGCCAAGTAAGAGTGCCAATACGGTCAGCTTTCGCAATCAAACGGGGTTGTTGGTCGGTGTTATAACGTTTCAGTAACAATTCTATCCCGCAATCCTCTGCGCAATCGGCGGTAACGGTAGCGGTAAGGGTACGGGTGTCCACATCGGTAACGGTATGTACGTCGGTCAAATAAGTTTTAGGACGGATTTCCAGCCATACGTCTTGCCAAATGCCCGCAATATGTTCACCCCAGAAAGAACCCTTGGGGTAATCCAAACGATTGCGTCCATCTTTGCCTTTGTAGGTCAAATACCCCGCCGATTCGCAGGCTACCGTCAACTCATTTTCGGCATCAAAACGGACAAAATCGGTAATTTCCAATTCAATGGGCAAAAAGCCCTCCATGGTTTCGGCAAGCAAATGCCCATTGAAATAAAACTTACAATGAAAAGCCACCGCTTCAAACCGCAAAAAAATGCGATTACCTTGTTCAGCGGCAGAAACTTGAAAGGTACGATGATAAAATCCGCATTGAGCAGTTTCCCAGTGAGGCGGATATTCGGGATACAGGCGAAAATCGCCCCCTTGCACGTAAGCCTTTTCCCCACAAAACTCACGGTAATAAGAAGGCATAAAGCCGTTGACATTATAAGGGGAAGGAACTTTGATCCCTACCGACTCATAGGTTTGAGGAAGGGAGTCCAAGCCGTTATTGCCACAGGCAAAATCCCAGATTCCGTTTAAGCAATATTGTCTTCTTGCAGCTGATTGCGCGTAATTTTTCATTTTTCTAACTCCTTTGCAGGCAACTTCTATCTACACTATAAACAATACGACGAAAAAAAGCAAGAAAAATTCGCACAAAAACAAGTCATAATTTCATCATATTGACAAAAATTCCATTTTGTGGTAAAATACATGTGTGCACGCGCACAAAAGGAGTGTTCGTTATGAAAATCAATTTTGAACTACCAACCCAAATTGCCACACCGATCATTACCTCCATTTATACCGCTGACCCTTCGGCACGGCTGGGACAGGACGGACGGATGTACCTATACTGCTCCCACGACTGTTACCCCAAAGGCGGCGACAGTTTGTTTGGTGCTATGGATCATTATCACGTGTTTTCCTCTTCTGATTTAGTGGAATGGCGAGACGAAGGGGAAATTTTAAGTTCCGACGACGTAGAACAAGGTCTTCCCCACGGCGATTTTATGTGGGCACCCGACTGCGTATATAAAAACGGCAAATATTACTTTTACTTTCCTCATCCCAACAAGGACCCTTGGTATGCCAATTTTCAAACCTTTGTGGCAGTATCCGATCATCCTGCCAAAGATTTTAAGGTGTTGGGTTTTGTAGAAGGCATTGGGGGCGACGGCATGATTGACCCCTGCCTATTCATTGACGATGATGGTCGCAATTATTTATACTACGGCGGATGCGGAAAAGCGTTTTGCATTGAGCTTGCTGACGATATGATTACACCCATTGGTGAAATTCATTCCTTGGAAGGTCTGGCAGATTACCACGAAGGTCCTTGGGTGTTCAAACGCAACGGCATCTATTATATGAGTTACCCCGACAATCATCCCGGCAAAAACCGAATGTGTTATGCCACTGCCACCAATCCTTTTGGACCGTGGGAAAGCAAGGGCGTCTACCTTGCTCCTACGGGAAGCGGTACCACCCACGGTTCGGTGACCGAAATGAACGGGCGGTGGTTTTGCTTTTATCACAACTGTGCTATTTCCGGCGACGAATGGCTACGCAGCGTTTGTTTGGATGAATTGTTCTTTGACGAAGATGGAAAAATTCTGCCGGTAATACAAACCAATTATCCGGTTTCTCCCGCTGGTGAGCCCACAGCCAAGGGAGAAACAAAATCCTACTCTCCCCTGCTTACCCGTTTGGGTGGCGGTGCAACCGCCAAAGAACAAACCGTTTTCCTTGGTCACGAAGGGCAATTCATTCAATTCAAAAAGGTAGACGGTGGCAAAGGTGGACGAGCGGTGCTCTCCTTTACCTGTTCTCGCATTGGCAAGCCCTGTTCCTTTACCTTACTGGTCAACGGCAAGAATCACGGTGGTGTTAACGTAATGCCCGGCACGGTGTATATGCCATCTACCGCTACCTTTACCGTTCCTTTGCAGGCAGGTAAAACCAATGAAATCGTAGTTGCCTATTTAGATGGTAATTTTGAATTGATTGAATTAAAAACCGAATTTTTAGAAGTATAAATAGTAAAAGCAGTGATTCAAACCAATCACTGCTTTTATGATTAAATCAAAGACTTCAGATAATCTACCGCCAAGCGGATGTCTCCCTCGGGATTGTCCCCTACTTCTCGCTCAATGGTCAAAAAGCCTTTATAGCCAATTTCGTTGAGCGCCGCCAAATATTCGGGGAATGGCACACCGCCTGTACCAAGGGGCAATTCCTTCCAGGTTTCGCCGCCGTCGGGAGTAAAGCCCACCACGGTGGAGTTGGGGTCTAAGTGAATGCCATCTTTGGCGTGGGTATGCACAATGTAATCCTTTAAGGTGTACACCGCTTGCACAGGGTCGTCTTGTGCCACCATAACCAAGTTGGCAGGGTCAAGGTTGACCGAAACACCTTTGGAACCCAAAGTGTCCAAAAAACTTTTCAACAGCAAGGCTGGTTCAGGACCGGTTTCTACCGCAAAATGAGCCTCATAAGAATCGGCAAACTCTGCCAGTTCACGACAAGCAGATTGCATAATGCTGTAAGTGGCACAGTTCATGTCGGCAGGCACTACCCCGATATGGGTAGTTACAATATCAGTGCCCAAGTTTTTAGCAAGTTCTACGATCCGTTTGGATTTTTCAATGAGCACAGGATTTTTTTCGGCATTGGAAAAGCCTTGTCCCAAATCTCCGCAAAGAGCCGAAATGGTCAAGCCATAGTGGTTGCACATGGCAAGAAACTCTTTTTGTTTTTGGGGTGTCATGTTTTCGGGAGCCATATCCCCTGCGGTGGCATAAACCTGCAAACCGGTAATACCCATAGCAGAGGCTTTTTTCATTGCGGTTTCGTGGTCGGTGCGGAAAGAATCCAAAATAACACCAATGGAAAAATCGTACATAGGGAACAACTCCTTGTGTTTTTTCTTATATTATATCGAATCAATCACCCTTTGACAAGGATGATTTTTGCAAAGAACAGCAAGAATTTATCATTAACATGGCAGACAGATACCTGTCTGCCATGTTTGTTTAGCCTGCAATGGGTGCCAAATAGGTAATATTATAGCCATAAGTGGTACCACCGTGCCCTGTATTGGGATGATCGGGGGTATTCATATAACAACTACTCAATCGCACGTACATGGCTTGTGCATTTGCTGCTTCTTGATAATCGGTAGCGTTAATGGTCAAACTGGTACGGCTACGTTCACCGGGCACAAAGGTACCGTCGGCCAAATGCCCAACAGGTGGCCCGATTTTGGAGTAATCCTCTACCAAAATCCAATTTTGGTTATCAAACGAAACCTCTACCACGTAGTTAGAAAGCACGTCTAAACTAAAACTGGCATCTTTATAGGTGTTCAAATCCATTTTCCATGTTACAAAGGTGTTATGGTCACAATAGTAACAAGCCGCATCGGCAAAGCAGGTGTACTCATACAACAAGGGGTCGGCATCAAAACCGGTAGTGCTGGTGGTGGAATGGGTAAAGCCTTGATAATCATAGTTGGTATCTAATCCGTTATATTCATCGCCCCACACAACCGTAAAGGTGATCGGTTTAGAAACGTCGGGATTGTTTGCTTTTACCAGCAAGGTTTCGTTATAAATATCCCATGAGGTAATCAGAGAAACCGATTTTCCGTCGCTGTTGATCGCAGTCACCTTTTGGGGATAACGTCCGTTGCCGAACAAAATGGTGGCTGCAACCGAAGCCGACGGATAGGAGATGGTGTAACGAGAAATATCCTTGGTTTCGTACCGAAGAGCCCCTTCCCAACCACCGGTGAATCCAATACGAGGAATGTCGCTGTTTACTTTGGCGGTAACGTCATAGTACAGCACCGCTTCCAGACGGGGAATGGGAGAATCGCCCCACACTACGTCCAAATTGGGAGAAAACAGATTGACGAATACCTTGTCTTGGGCAGTACGCTCGGTTTGTCCCGCATTGTAATAGGCAAAATAATTGCCACGAACCGAAACAAAACTGCTTCCGCTCTTATACTCAATGCCACTCCCCGACAACGCTTTGGCACACAACTGCCGCAACACGGCGGTTGCCGAAGCAGAGTTGGCATAGTAAGAAGAAGGAATGCCAACTACCACCGCTTTGCCTTTACCACAGGTTGCTTCAAAGCCAATGGTCTTGTTGCCAACGGTCATAAAGGGAGTAACTCCGCCACCGCTGAAGGTAAAGGTGCGTGCAGCATATTGGCTGTTTAATTTGGCAGAACTGTCAAATCCGCTACCGCTCCAGGTGGGAACGGCAGATGACACCCCTGCGCCGATAGACAAACCGTTAATGCCCAATCCCCCCAACAAATGATTCATGGGAGTAGTGCCTTGTGCGCGCCACCACTCGGTAGTCACGTCACTGCTAAACGGGTCAGTACCGCTTAAAAACAGCAGACGCCCGCCCTCTTTTACCCATTGAATGATCACATTGTTGGCTTTGTCGGAAAGCGGTTTAACCACGTCATAGGTCACGATCAAAAGATTCACGTCTTCTAATTGAGAAACATCGGTCAAGGTATCCAAGCAAACCGAATCCACCAGATTACCGTCATTTTGCAACGAGTAGGTGATTCCCGAAAAAGTATCGTTGCTGTCGCCATCGGAAGAAAGAGTGTAATTAATATGCCAACCTGCGGTGTCGGAGGTTGCCAAAGCAATACCGGGGGTGGCGCTATAATTGGCACCGCTCAACGAATAAAACTCCTGATACATCTTATTGACATTCAGTTGTTGGGTTTTATAGTTCATGCCCGCCGCCTGAAAAGAACGTTGCGGCCAAATGGTGGACTGGAAGGAGGTGGTGTCGTTTTGCATCATAGCGGCAATCACCGTTTGTTTCCAGTTTTGCTCCAAAATTTCTTGGTCGGTTACGCTGTCCGAAGCAGGGTCTTGCAATAAATACAAGGTTTTGCCGTCGGTCAAGAACTCGCCGTAGCTGTTATAGGCATAAAGGGAGTTCATAAACACATTGGAAACCTTATTGCCACCATAGGTGTACGGGAGCGAGGCATCGTCCGACCAGGTTTGACCAATCACACCGTCTATGGTATCCAGATTGGTATACATATTGGTACCGGTGGAAATACCGTGTTGTCCATAGCTTAAGGTGCTGTGGGTGGTGGTAAGCACGGTAACGTCGGGATAGTTTTCTTTGATGCGCTCCGACAAAATCTGATTGGCACGCATAAACAAATAGGCCTTTAATTTTTGGTGCTTCCAAGCTTCTGCCGCTGAGGAATTGGGCGTAGTCCAATTGGTACCGTAATAGGCTTTATATTCTTGTTTATAGGCTTCCGAATAGCCTGCATCGTTCCAATATTCCGGTTCTTCCAATGCCACAACCGAAACCAAGCCGGTGGACAAATAACTGTCCAGCACGTTCCACTTGTAGTCAATGTAAGGGGCAGACGGCACCATATAATAAACGGGAGTATCTCCAAACTTAGAGTGAAGTTTATAACTGCCCTTGCTGTTGGTTTGCACGTCCATGCAGCCACGGCCGCCGGCATAAGATTGTAAATATTCCCCATTATCACGGTTGATGGCGATCATTAAACCGATTTTGGTATCACCGTCATAGGTGGTTTTGTTCTTCACCCAATCTTCGGGCGAAGCACCGTGCCCAAAACCGTAAACGTAAGCTAAAACACAATCCAAATCCAAATCATACAAGGTAGAATAGTTCATGTTGATTTGGGTCAAGGTGTTAAAGGATTGATTGGTTGCAATAGGCGCCACGGGGGTAGCGTATGCCGTTACCCCTTTTAAGCCTTCGACCATACCATAGCCTTCATTAATGGGATCACGAACAGGATCGGTTATGATTCCTTCATCCGGGTCCGGCTCCGGTTCGGGATCAGGAGTGGGGTCCGGCTCCGGTTCTGGTTCGGGTGTTGGGTCTGGGTCGGGTGTGGGTTCGGGGGCAGGTTGTTCCCCTTGCTCTACGGGGAATTCGGTTATCTTCCCTACCACGTATTTCAAAATTAGCAAAGCATCGTCTGCTTTAATGGCTTGATCACCGCTTACATCAGCGGCAAGCTGTTCATTTAAGGTCAATTGCCGTTTGCCAACCACCGTTTGCAACACACATAAAGCATCAGCCGCAGCAACTGCTCCGTCGCCGTCCACGTCACCGTAAAGAATTTTGGGTTCAGGATCAGGTGTCGGATCAGGCTCGGGGTCCGGATCGGGAGTAGGTTCGGGATCGGGTGTGGGCTCGGGATCGGGAGTAGGTTCGGGGTCGGGTGTAGGTTCGGGGTCAGGCAATTCAGAAGCCGTGGTCAACACCGAAAAGTTCATCACCAAATTTTTGCTACCCGACGTAAAGTCCACAGGCAGACCGCTGCTCATTTGCCAACAATACATAGGGTGAGAAGCACCGTTCACCCCTAAATCGCTACCGTAAATAATACAAGCGGCATCGGGTTCGCGAGTTTCCACAAAGCAAATCGCATAGTAGGTTTGTCCCGAGGTAAGGGTGAGTTTTTCATTCAAAGGCAGGTCATACCATGCCATACCATTGCCTTTGCTGGTAATAACGGGGGATGCCGTAGCCAATGCCTCGCCGTTAACCGACGAGCGGATTTCCAAATGCATGGTAGCATTCCCTTTGGTCAGATTCATCGCCACCGAAATGCCGTAGCAATCGTCAACCGAGGGAATGAACTCTTGAGCAACATAGCGGTAATCATTCCAATGCGAGTCGGTTTCGGTAGCGGTAACCAACCCCAAATGATACAGAGGTTGCGTTCCGTCTTGGTAGCCGTCAAACGTGTTAGAAACGGGAGCGGTCAACAAGGCAAATCCTTGTATCAAATTCTTATTCGCCGCCAAATTGGTGGAGGTACCCCCTGCGGACATTTGGCTTATGTAGGCAGGGTAGTCCCCTGCTTTGCCTGTTTTTCCGTAAACAATGCACACCGAGTTGCTGTCACGGGCGGTCAACCAATACACAAAATAATAGGTTTGACCTGCCGTAACCGAAATGGAGTTTGCAAGTGCAAGGTCGTACCAAGCCATTTGGTTGCCTTGGCTGGTTAGTGCCACGTCTGCAGATGCTATGGCTTGTCCGTTAATGGTTTCACGAATTTCTAAATGGGCGGTTGCCTGTCCGCTTGTGAGGTTCAGCGGCACCGAAACACCGCTCAAAGTGGTTTGGGACGGCGCAAAAGCCTGCCCAACGTAATAGTAGTTGGAATAGTTGCTATCGGTCACCGAAGCGGTAGAAAGCCCCAGGTGAAACACCGGCGTTAGCGAATCGGTGTTAGCCTCAAAAGTGGCAGCCGACGCAGAAAACAACGGCATAATGCTTACCGTCAGTATCACCGAAAGCAACAATGCTAACAAACGGATTTTTTGTTCTTTCATAACACAACCCCATCCCCAAATTTTGTTTATGATTCTGTTTCTATAAAAGTTTGATAATACTGTTCTTGAAATCTCACGGCGCTTTCTATCTGTTCGCAGGTAAAGGTCAATCCTTCGGGTGCGGCAATCAGCTTGTCTTCGCAATCGTTCATCCGATGCACAATGCCAATCACCTTGGCGGTATATTGCTCCGCAGGTGTTTCAACGCCAAGCAGGTATACGTCTAATTCTTCCCCATCCCCACCAATCACGCCCGGCAAATAGCCGTAATTGATAGGATAGGTTAAGGCGTACTTCTTCTTTTGGTGCACGTAGCCGACGGGACGGTCCACCGTAAGAGTGACCGTTTTGCCAAGGTAGGATTTTGCCAATTCCTTGCGCCTTAAAAATTCTTTTACTTGGCGGCGGTTTGTCAGCCGAATCACACCCACGTTGGGGTGTTTTTCCAACAATGCTTGCATCTGCTTATGATGGGTGCGGCAAAAGGTGGCAACGTAACGAAAAAAGGTAAGATGCTGCTTATCCAATCGCTCCACACAAGTGCCACCCATGTCGTCACGGGGCTTGCCGTAGTTTTGCAAAAAGCGTTTGATTACTCGCCACAAGCAAATCGGAGTTGGCAAATCCAGCCAAATGACCGTATCGCAATAATCGAGGCGGCGGTCGAGGGTACGAAGATAATTACCGTCGATCATCCAACGAGGTTTCTCTAATTCCACTTGCAAGGCGGCATCAAATTCCTCACGGGACACCTGCTGCCAATCCCCACGCCAAAAGAGCTTGTCTAAATGCACCAAAGGGAGATTAAATTGTTGCGATAAAGCCTTGGCAAAGGTGGTTTTCCCCGCCCCCGGACTGCCGATGAGTAAAACTCGTTGCAATACCGTCACCTCGCCTTCACATAATACAATTATAATAGCATATAAGTTGATAGAAAACAAGAAAAAAGTCACCGACCATAAGGTCGATGACTTTCATTATGTTGGCATTACCTATCTTCCCGGGCGGCTTCCCGCCAAGTATTGTCGGCGCAAAGAAGCTTAACTACCGTGTTCGGGATGGGAACGGGTGGACCCTTCTTGCAATCAACACCAACTATTTTGCGAAGAGCGGTTAACCCTTCTATCTATTTCAAACCGCAAAGCGGATTGAAAACAAACTGGTGACCCGTACGGGATTCGAACCCGTGTTGCCGCCGTGAGAGGGCGGAGTCTTAGGCCACTTGACCAACGGGCCATATATAGAAACGGCGCCAAGCAAGCGCCGTCAATATCATGGTACACCATCAGTCGGTGCGTCGCAAAAGTTGCCGGTGGCAAGCTTTGCTGGACCGGGTCCCTGCCCAAGAGTCCGCGCCAAAGGCGACGGCCGATTGGAGAAGGGAAACTAACTGA
>JAZRFL010000199.1:0-6055 GCA_045661365.1 Acutalibacteraceae bacterium
ATCATAATTGAAATAGGTTACGCGAATGCCAACAATATTAGACCAATTGGCATTGTTGGCCGTGGTGGGAGGAGCCGCCAGATCGAAGGTGGCGGTGTGCCAACCGGTAGTCTTGTTATCCAGACCAATCATGTAGTTAAAGCCGTCATCTTTGCCGTTGGTCACAAAGTTTACTTGCAACCCTGCCGAACCGCCTACAGTACCGTTAACATAATAATCCAAGGTGATGGTTTTACCGGCAGACAGATTCATGGGGGTGGTAAAGGTGTAGTACATCATACCACCAATTTTAGAGCCTGCCGACTCAGCGGTAGGGTTATTCAGGGTCAGTTGCAAAGCACCGGAACCTTCGGTTTTGTTAGAGGTATTTGCCGCCGCAGTAGTCGAGAAAGCGGTGGTCACACCGGTGGTATTATCGAATCCATGAATCAAAGTTTCATTCACCGTAGCGGCCGCACCGGGAATGGTGGGTACCGCATTGGTGGCGGTGGTGATACGGAAGTTATCCAACATCATAAAGGTGGGGGTGGTATTATTCGCATAGTTGAAATAGGTGATGCGAATGGCGCGAATGGACGCCCAGTTAGCCCCATTGGTGGTGGAACTTACGTGAGATTTAAGGAAAGTAAGGGTATGCCAACCAACGGTGGCATTATCGATTCCTTGCATAACGTTAAATCCATCATCTTTTCCGTTGGTAACAAAGTTGATTTGCAACCCTGCCGAGCCTTTAATAGCATCGGTCAACCAATAATCCAATTGGAATTTTTCCACATTGGACAGATTGATGGGGGTGGCAAATTCGTAGTAGATCATGCCACCGATTTGCGAACCGCTTGCTTCCCCTGTGGGTTTGTCAAAGTCCATACGCAAAGCGCCGCTACCTTCATTTTTGTTATTGGCTTCAATATCAACCCTGGTAGAGAATGCAGTAGTTACCCCTGCAGTGGAGTTAAAGCCAAGCATAACGGTATCTACTGTAGTGGGGGTGGGTTCTGGTTCTGGTTCTGGTTCGGGTTCGGGTGTCGTTCCCTTGACGGCAATCTTCAAATTATCAAACAGCATATAGGTGGGTTCGGCATTGTTGCTCATGTTAATGTAGGTAATGCGAATCCGCTTGATCGATGCCCAATTGGGATTGTTGGCGGTGGCGCTGGGATTGGCTTTGTTAAAGGTCAAGGTGTGCCAACCTGCGGTCGCATTGTCAATGCCCATGGTGAAATTATAGCCGTCGTCGTTGCCGTTGGTGATAAAGTTCACTTGCAAGCCGGTTGAACCGTTAATCTTGGCGGGAGTATAGTAACTCAAAGCAAATTGTTGTGCGGTGCTAAGGTTAACGGGAGAAGCAAAATCGTAATAGATCATGCCGCCGATTTGGGAACCTGCCGCTTCTGCGGTAGGTTGACCAAAGCTGGCTTTCAAAGAGCCTACCCCCTCTTGCTTATTGGCTTTGTCTAGCGAAAGGGTGGTAGAAAATTCTCCACTAAATCCGCTGGTGCTGTCAAAGTTGACGATCGCATCGGGGTCCGAAGCGGCAGGGGTAGTATCGGGGGTAGGATCGGGTTCCGGTTCCGGATCGGGGGTGGTGGTACCGCCACCGATTTGCCGCAGATTGTCAAGGATCATATAAGTGGGAGTCGCATTGTTGTTCAGGTTAAAGTAGGTAATGCGAATCCGTTTAATACTGGCCCAATTGGGGGTATTGGCAGTTGCGCTGGGACTGGCCTTATTAATGGTCAAGGTGTGCCATCCTGCGGCGGCATTGTCGATACCCAAGTTAAAGTTAAAGCCGTCATCGTTACCATTGGTAACAAAGTTCACTTGCAACATAGACGAGCCGACAATCGCCACGGGAGTGTAGTAATCCAAAGTAAAGGTTTCAGCGGCAGACAAGTCAACTGCCGAGGGGAAGGTATAGTAAATCATGCCGCCCACTTGGCCGCTTTGACCGGTGGGATACGCATAATCCAAGCGTACAGATCCGCTACCTTCGGTTTTTTGGGTGGCTTCTACCGTAGCGTTGGTGTTGAATTCGGGAATGATGTTTTCAATAGAATCAAAGTTGAGCAATACCGTACCTTCGGTGGAAGCGGCAGGCGGTACCGTAATGGTACCGTTTGCCGTTACACGCAGGTTATCTACCATAATAAAGTTGGGTTTCGCTGTATTGGAGTGGTTGAAATAGGTAATGCGAATGGCACGAATGGAGGACCAATTGGCACCATTGGCAGTAGCGGACACATGGTCTTTGGTAAAGGTAAGAGTATGCCAACCGGGTTGGGCATTGTCAATGCCTTGCATAAAGTTGAATCCGTCGTCTTTGCCGTTGGTAACAAAGTTGAACTGCAACCCTGCCGAAGCACCTACCGCATCGCTTACCCAGTAGTCAATCTTGAATTCGGTAACTGCACTCAAATCGGCAGGATAAGCAAATTCATAATATGCCATGCCACCAATTTTGGTAGAAGATGCTTGCCCGGTGGGATTGGCATAATCCATGCGAAGCGCACCGCTACCTTCTTGTTTGTTGTTGGTTTCGATCGCGGCCGTTGTTTCGAAATCGGTAGTTACACCTTTCAAGCTATCGAAGGACACCAATACCGATTCGGTAGGATTGGAAGGAGTGGGATCCTCGGGATCGGGGGTCACAGGAGGATTGGTAGAAGAATCCCCTGCATCACGACGGAGGTTATCCAACAGCATAAAGGTGGGTTTCGCATTATTATCGTAGTTAAAGTAGGTAATGCGAATGGCGCGAATAGACGACCAGTTTGCACCGTTGGTGGTGGTGCTTACATGAGATTTCTTAAAGGTAAGGGTATGCCAACCGGGTTGGGCATTGTCGATACCTTGCATGAAGTTGAAGCCGTCGTCGGATCCATTGGTAACAAAGTTGATTTGCAAGCCGGCAGAACCGCTGATGGCATCGGTTAACCAGTAGTTGATAGAGAATTCGTTGTCGGCTGACAGGTCAACGGGCGCACTGAATTCATAAACAATCATACCACCGATTTTGGAGCTGCTGGCATTGGCAGTTGGGGCTTCGAAATCCATACGAAGAGCGCCGTTACCCTCTTTTTTGTTGTTGGTTTCAATAGAAAGATTGGTTTTATGATGTCCGATCAAACCGGAAACACTATCGAAATTGATCAACACGTTGGGATCGGGAGGAATGTAAGGATTGGGAGTAGGCGTGGTGGGATTGGAAGGTGCCGAAGGCGTACCCAAATTAGAACCTTGACCCGAAGCTTTCACCAGGTTGTAATAGGTGTACGGGTCAACGTATTTGGCATTCAAGCCTTTTTGTGCAGCGTAGGAATTGAAGTTGTTTACAATATTGCTGATTTCGGTAGGTGTTTTGCAAACGGTACGATAAGCACTAAAGTTATACCCCGAATTGCGGGTGGACACAGCGTGATCATACATCACTTGGTTGTCATTGGTTCCAACACCAACATGGCAGTTGATAAAATAGGTGCTGCCGTATTTACCCAAAAGGGTATTCTTCATGTGGGTAAAGTTCAGTTTGGGCGAATAACGACTGATACAGTCGGCAATATTGGCAGTTGCCGTAAAATGATTACCGTTGATGATAAAGCCGGTCATTTCCATGCCAAAACGATCGTAGTATTTTTTACTGTAAGCAGCAAAGATACCGCCGCCCGAAGCATACGGACGTTTTTGACCGGAATAAGACAGGGTTTTGTCTTGGAACAAACCTTCGGGAATAACATACCCTGCACCGCCGTCACCGCCGACGAAGTAATCTTTTTCGGTCATATTGTTATACATATAATCGAAGATAACGGGAACACGGTCAGAAAGGTTGGGGTTGATGGACCACATAAGCGGCAAGGTACCACGTTTTTTGTCACCACCGCGGTTAATCCACATCTTATAGACGTGTTCTTTGAGCCATGCGGAGGAGTCATAGTCCCCTACGTAAATGGTGTAGTAATATGTGTTTTTGTCAAAAGTGAGATTTTCCAAAGGAGTGTGGTTGTTTACATATTCATCCTTCATGGGAACGTATTTGTAGAACAACGAACCGTTTGTCATGCTGGCAGGTGCCTTCGCATCTGCTTCTTTGGCCAGGTTGTAAGAAGTGATATATTCGCAATACAACCATTCAATCCAAGTGTCAACCTTGGAACCTTGGCCTTCGTGGCTGGTATATTTGCACCACCAGGGGGGGAAGCCCATCAAAGCGCCAAACGCACCGTTGGCACGGGTGTAACGGGCTTGGAAGATTTTCAGCATGGTAGCGTTATCGGTACCAATGGAAGCTTGACCATTCTTTTGAGCGGGGTCATCGCAAGCGGCCTCGCCTTTATAAGGAGCCAAGTCGAAGAAGAAGCAACGACGGGCGATCAAATAGTCGTGGTTAGAAAGGCAGTTGGTACCTGCATCACCAAGCAACGCGGTGGGATTATCGGCATAAGCGGAGTAGCCCTTAATGGTGGGAGCGCCGTCCAGCGTATAAGCCAGATATTGGCTGGAGCAACGATGGAAGTATTTTTCCAAAGCCCACAGGTAGGCGTCGTTTTTAGCAGAACCGGTAGAAGGAGTTGCGGTGCCGGTAATAGCAGTGCCTTTTTGGCCGTTTTTGAACATGCCAACCAAGGATTGTTTTACGGGAACACCTTTGCTTACCAACAAAGTATGCAAGGGGGAGTTGGCAAGTACGGGCAGATAACCGTCCAAACCGCAAATGGTGGCGGCTACGTTAGCGGTAGCAGGTACGTTACCGTCCCACAAAATCATACCGCAGGATTTAATGAGGGGCAAGAATTCATCCAACAGCGCGTTAAAGGTAGTCACTTTCACTTCGCTCAAACCGTTAATACCAGCTGCATTGTCGGCATATTGGAAAATAGAACCGTTGGCGGTCATTTGAGAAAGCCAAGTGGTGTCGGAAGTTTCGGTTACCACCGCAATAATGGCGGTATGGTCGGCATCCAAACCAAAATCACGGTTAACCAGACCTTGCATGCTATATACCAAACGGGCAAAGTCTGCGTCACCCACACCGCTACCATCGGGGTTACGCAAGGCAGGAGCAGTCAAGCGATACATGGTATTGGCTTTTACACCGCTGGTGGTGGTCATAAAGCTGGTGTCGGCAGTTACGTCTTTTTCGTATGCGCCGTTTACCGAATTGGATTTATCATAAGCGGCAATATTGCCGTCGTGAGGAGGATCCCCTGCTTCCAAAGCGGCAATGGTAGCTTCGGCTTCTTGCAATTTAGCCAAATTGGTCACCAAGGCTTTTTGTGCATCGGTCAAAGCATTGTATGCCGAGCGAGCGGCGGTCACATCTGACTTATCGTCCAAAGTGATCACGACGGGCAAGGCAGCAATCTGATCTACCACCTTTTTCGCAGCGGCTTGGTTGATGGCGGCTTCTTCCAAATCGGCAATGGTATTTTCAGCATCCAACAGTTTTTGATAGTTGGTCACCATTGTTTTTTGGATGTCGGTCAAGCTGTTGTAATCGGATCTGGCAGAAGCAACAGCCGACTTGTTGTCCAAAGTAATCGTTGCGGGCAAGGCGGCGATCTTGTTGATTACAGCTTGTGCGGCGGCCTTGTCAGCGGCTTCTTTTTCCAAAGCGGCAATAGCAGCTTCGGCTTCTACCAGCACTTGATAGTTGGTAACCAAAGCGCTTTGAGTGTCGGTCAGTTTGCCATAAGCCGTACGAGCGGCGGTAACAGCATCCTTATTGCTCAAAACAACAGGAGTGGGAATTGCGTTGATCAAACCGATTACATGATCGGCGGCGGCTTGGTCAGCGGCGGTAGCGGCCAAAACTTCTTCGGCATTTAACAACGCTTGATAGTTGGTAACCAACGCTTTTTGGGTGTCAGTCAAGGCATCATAAGCGGTACGAGCAGCTTCTACCTTATCCGCATCGTCCAAAGTTACGTTAGAAGGAATCGCTTTGATCAATGCGATTACACCATCAGCGGCGGCTTGATCAGCGGCGGTTTTTTCCAAATCAACGATCATTTTTTCAGCGGCAACCAATTTTTGGTAGTTCGAAACCAAATCTTTT
>JAZRFL010000200.1:0-1126 GCA_045661365.1 Acutalibacteraceae bacterium
AGGAGGAAACGAAGAAATGAAGCTACCGAACCGAACAGGAACTATTTGCCGCCTGTCAGGAAACCGCCGCAAACCGTACATGGTGCGAATCTACACAACCCACGGTTATTCAATTTTGGGATATTACCGACTGCGATCTGAAGCGCAAACCGCTTTGATGACTGCCGTGAACCGCACTATAGCATCCCCACAATCGCCGAATGCAACGCTTGCCGAAGTTTACGCTATGTGGTCGGCGAAACACTACCAGACAATAACCGCCGGGTCGCAATACCAATACGAACAAGCATGGCGCACCCTTCACACCCTTCACAACCGCCCAATTCGCCACATTACCGTGTCACAAATCGAATCTGCCGTGGAATCCTCGCACACCGCACCGTCCGTTCGAAATACCGCAAAATCGTTGTTAAATCAGGTGTACGCAACCGCCATGCGTTATGATCTCGCAGACCGCAATCTTGCCACCCTGATCGACATCGAATTGCCAGTGCCGCACACCGTCACCCGGAAGGTTTTCACGTTCGCCGAAGTCACCGAACTATTCAACCGCCAGCAACCGATTGACAAAGCTATCCTGATTGCCATCTATTCTGGTATGCGCCCCGGTGAACTGCTTGCCCTTGACCGCACGCACATCGACCTCGGCAGCGGTTGTTTCCGCATCCCCGGAAGTAAGACAAAAAGCGGCTTAAATCGTGTTATCCCCATCCACCCGGCTATTTTATCAATGGTCACGGAACTAACGCTGAAACCGGGCAAATTCATGCTCACCACAAACCACAATAAGCCGCTACGGTACGGAACGTACAAAACCGCCCTGTCTGCCCTCGGACACACACCCCATGACACCCGGCACACGTTCGCCAGCTATGCCCACAAAAGCGGTATGGATGAACTTGCCGTGAAGCGCATCCTCGGTCACCATGTTGCTGGCATCACCGAAGCAGTATACACGCACCTTGACGAAGCGTTCCTCAAGCGTGAAATGAGCCGATTTGCCGTGCTGTGATAAATTCCCATACTGTTGCACTTTTGTTGCAGATTGTCCTTAAAAACCGCTATTTCCCACTTCTACACACCGCATAAATGCTCACATCTTACAATCAGCCGAATGCAAGTGTTT
>JAZRFL010000201.1:0-5496 GCA_045661365.1 Acutalibacteraceae bacterium
TCTATGCTTTTGATGAAAAAATGTCATTTGTACGGATGAAATAACAGCAGAATAATACAGATGGACGAATCTTTTGTCATTTGTTGAAAAACATTGACATTCCGGAGGTTCGGTGTTATAATGTAACATGAATAGCACACAATTTATCACTTAATATCACTATGCAGAAGGATGGTAAAATCGGCATGAAAATTCTTGTTATCAACGCCGGCAGTTCCTCTATCAAGTATCAGCTGATCGATATGGAAACCGAGAAGGTAATCGCTAAGGGTATGTGCGACCGTATCGGCATCGACGGCGGTAACTTCAAACTCAAGGCAGACGGCCGTGAGGATTATAAGATTGATATTCAGATGGCAAACCACAAGGAAGCTGTCAAGCTCGTTCTTGATACTCTCGTATCTCCCGAGAACGGCGTAATCGCTTCCCTTTCTGAGATTTCCGCAGTTGGTCACCGCGTTCTCCATGGCGGTGAGAAGTTCTCCGGTTCCGTTATCGTAGATGAGAAGGTAATCGCAGCCATCGAAGAATGCTGCGAGCTCGGCCCGCTTCATAACCCCCACAACCTGACCGGTATTCGCGCTTGCGAACAAATGATGCCCGGCGTACCTCAAGTTGCCGTATTCGACACCGGTTTCCATCAAACCATGCCTGATTTTGCTTATATGTATGCTCTGCCCTACGAATACTATGAAAAATACCGTATTCGTCGCTACGGCTTCCACGGTACCTCTCACCGCTACGTTAGCGCCCGTGCCGCCGCCATGCTGGGCAAAAACCCCGAAGACATCAACGTAGTTACCTGCCACTTGGGCAACGGTTCTTCTATCGCTGCTGTTAAAGGCGGTAAATGCTTCGACACCACCATGGGTCTGACTCCTCTGGAAGGCATCATGATGGGTACTCGTTGCGGCTCTATCGACCCCGCTATCATTCCCTTGCTCATGGAAAAAGAAAACCTCACTCCCAAGGAAATCGACACCATTATGAACAAAAAGTCGGGTATTTTGGGTATTTCTCAAAAAACCAGCGACAACCGTGACATTGAAGAAGGTGCCAGAAACGGTGACGCTCGTTGCCAATTGATCGAATCCATGATCTGCCATCAATTGACCAAATACGTTGGTGCCTTTGCCGCCGCTATGGGTGGGGTAGATGCAGTTGTATTTACCGGTGGTATCGGGGAAAACAATCCTCAATACCGTGAACGGGTTGCCAAAAACATTGAATTTATGGGCGCTAAGATCGACACCGCCAAAAACGATGCCGCCAAACGCACCAGCGACGAAAACAACGTTTCTGCCGCCGATTCCAAGGTTCAATTGTTGGTAATCCCCACCAACGAAGAGCTCATGATCGCCAAAGACACCATGGAACTGTGCAAATAGGTTCGGGTTTTGGCGCAGAACAAAAGAAACATTATCATTTAATGAATCGACAAAATGCCTTGCAACCACCAAAGGTTGTGAGGCATTTTTTTGCGGTGCAAATCCTTTCGGATTTGAATTTTTATGTTTCTTTTTAGCCCTTTTTTCGGGATTCGACGTACCATCGTACGCCTATCATCCCGAAGAAAAGGGCTTCTGCATCCAAACCCCTACCCCGCCTCCCGCGGCATCCTTGGTGTTCGCCCCACTTGGCGTAGAACAAAAGCGAGAAATTATTTTTTTAAGTAGTGTGTAAAAGTTCAACTTTACACACTACTTTTTTATTTTATATCATTTCCGTTTGAGAGGGTTCCCCTTCGGGGATGATTTCTACTCGCTTTTTAACGGTTTTTTCGCCCTCTCGACGTACCATCGTACGCCTTCGGGGCGAAGAAAACCGTTTCTACATCCAAACCGCCTCTCTCCTTGTGCTAACGGTACCTTTGTAAAATCGGCAACTGTTTTGGCGTAGAACAAAAGAAACATTATCATTTAATGTATCGACAAAATGCCTTGCAACCACCAAAGGTTGTGAGGCATTTTTTAACGGTTTTTATACGGTAACCGAAAAAACCGATTGCCACGCCTACAGCTCGCAATGACAAAATCGGTTACCGTAATTTTGTCACACCCGAATTGCACATTGGCGGTGGCAACGATTGGGGCTTTGTAAATTCATTCCCCCACTATGTCATTGCGAGGGTTTCGCTGTATGGCGAAACCCGTGGCAATCCGCCCCCCTAAGGGGGTCAACTTACGACATCCCCTCTCGGTCATGGGCGAGCGGACCGAGGATCCGCATTGACAATCCAACAGCGGTGTGGTATAATTTCCCCATCAAATTTGGGAGGCTCTTTATGAAAAAAGCACTATTATTCCTGCTTATTCTTGCAACCTTATTGACCCTGACCGCCTGCAACAGCAAGCGCAATCGGGAACGTGCAGACAATGACGACACCCAGTCCGCCGTTGACGCCATGAACCAAGATCAACTCAACAGCCAACCGCCCGAAGAGCAAAGTCCCGCTTTGATTTGGGAAAACTTTAACGGGGTATGGATGTCCCTTGACAAAACCGCCAAGCCCTTTGTCACCATAGAAGTGAAAAACGAGATCATGACCATTCGCTTTGAATCTTATCTGGAGCTGTTTGCCACCGCCGAACCGGGCTTCGGCTTCACCGAGCGTGTTGCAATCTCTGCCATAACCGACAACCGTGTGGAAATCAACTATACCGATGAAATGCTTGGTAACCAAGGCACCGTCACCATGCACTTTGGTCAAGATTCTATTGAAATGACCGTCAATGACAACAGCAGTACCTCTGCCAACGGCTCTTATTCCCTGCACAAGCAAGAGCCGATCGTCGGTCGGTACACCTCTTACCACGGCTACGTAGACGTTATGCCAAATGCCGATGGCACCTACAGCATAAAAACCAAACCCAATTACAATGCCGGTCGTGAGTTTTTTGTGTGCAGTACCGCCACAGGAGACGGTACCACCATAAAAGGACAACTGACCGAAGCCTTTGTCAATGAGGTGTTTTTGGCAGTTACCCTCTCTGTGTCTGCCGACGGAACCACCCTGACCATGATCGTAGACGGCACCAACAACAACCTGTTCCCCAAAGGCACCATTTACACCTTTACCGGACAATCTTTGTAACAGAAAGGGCGACTGACTATGAAAAAAGTTGTATTGCTTCTTCTCATTTTGGCAACGCTGGTTTCCGTGACCGCTTGCGGAAAAAAGAAATTCGCTTCTACTCAAACCGAAGCCGGTTCCTTGCCTGTGTCAAGTATATCGTCGCTCCCCGACCAACCCGAACCGCAACCTTTGCCCACCGATCTACCATTTGATCAAACCGTTTCCGATCTAAACGGATTGCTGGTTGGTCTGTCGGTGCGGCCCAACACCGCTCCCGCCGTGGAAAATTGGTCGGAAGAACAGCTGCTCAACGCCCTTTACGGCAAACTGCTCCACGACGATGGGGAGGATTCGTATCTTAAAAAAGCGGGCATCACCTATACCCACGGACCGGAATATTACCAAAGCTACGATTTCGCTCAAATCAATGCCTTGTCTGTGGCGGCTTTTGGCCGTCAACCCACTTGGTCGACCAAAACCGACTTTTTGTTTGTCAGCGGTAACCAAGTTCGGTTAACCCCCGCCACAGGGGAAAAAACCGTACAAAAGGTACAGGATTTTTATATGCAAAACGGGCAGGTCATAGCCATAGGCACCACCGCCTGCTACAATGGCTTGGGATGCGTCTTTGAGGGATATTTCAAGGCGGTTTGTACCGTCAATCCCGATTCGATTTACGGATTAACCTTGGTTTCCTTCGAGTCGATCAACCAACCCGTTGCCACCCAAGACTATACCCTGGTGGCTTCTTCCTCTCTGCCTGCCTCAGGAGGAGCGGTTTATACCCCCAACTGCGCCATGGACGGCAACATCGGCACCGCTTGGGTCGAAGGTGCCGCCCACGACGGTGAAGGGGAATGGATCCGTATACAATCGGCAACCAACACCCCCTTGCAATTGGCCGCCATCACCTTAAATTTGGGCTACTGCAAAACCCCCGAATTGTTAGAAGCAAACGGCATACCCACCACCCTGCTGGTAGAAGGAGACAACGGATTCCGTGAAGAATTCCAACTGTACGGCCCGTTAGATGACAGCGAGACCATACAGTTTTCCCGTCCCCTGCATTCTTCTTGGGTAACCGTCACCATAGTGGAAACTCGCCCCGGTACCCAACATCACGATACCGCTATTTCTGAAATAACCTTTCACGGCATTGACGTCAATTTATTAAAATCCTAAAAAAACAAGCCATTTAATCAAGGATCTCTTGTTAAATGGCTTGTTATTTATTTCTTTATAAACTGCGGAACAAATGCTCCACCCAAGTAAGCTGTGATTGCTTGTTGTCACGCAACCACGCTTGTCGATGATCGGCAAGGAAGGGTTCTACGTCCGGCTTTTCTTCTTCCCCCATCAGGTACAAATACATACGCATCATGGTTTCCACCGCCCGTGCGGACAAAATCAGATCGGCGGTGGGTTCGGTTTGCGGCAACGCTTTTAATTCTTCTTGCAGTTGTAAGCACGCGGGCAGCATTTCACGGATTCTGTCGCCGTCGCATCCGTGGAGCTTGCCGTCGCCGTCGGCATGATCCCGACTTCCTAAACAAAGCACCAGACCACCCCACAGTGCGGTGTTTTCGCAGGCGATCAAGCGACGAATATACGCCACCATGTTGTCCTGCTGACCGTAAGCCAAGGCAGAAAAGGTCTTTTCATATTCCTCGTCAATGGGGGCATTTACCTGCCAACCCATTTGTGCGCCCAAGGTCAGACCGTACAACGCACCGTTTATGGAGCACACGTTGCCGTAGTCCCCCCAGTTGGTGGTCAAAATTCCCAACGCACCATGCTCGGCACCGTACTTTGCCATGGTGGAAATATTCCCCTTGGCACCAACCGCATCTTCGATCCAGCGATTCCAACTGCCGGTACCGGGACACTGAATCTGCTTGCGCCCCGCTTTGGCAAAGGCGGCGGTGTTGTTCACCGTAGGACAGGGGCCGTAATCCCAATTGAGCATGATCACGTCGTCTCCCAGTTCCTCGATCTTTTCGGGATGATGCAGCACAATATCGCCCCACATCATGGGTTTCTTTCCGTGGAACCGTACCCGCTCTAAAATTTGTTGCACAAATCCGAAATAGGCCTCGCCCACGTCTTTGCCTGCATTGCGTCCTTTGCACAGGTCAAAGGTCTCGTCACAACAAATATTAAAATATTCCGAACGGCACAACCCCACGTATTGGTCGATCATGCTGTGAATGACCGTAATGGATTCGGGGTTAAACACGTCAATGGTATGATGCGCCATTTTTTCGTGCCAAGGATGGGAAGAAGGCTGGTAGTTTTCGTATTCGCACAAATGCCGATATTTGGGGCTTTGCAACAACCGATACAAATGTCCAAAGGTAGAGATCGACGGAGTCAATTCCACAAACCGTGCATGACAATACGCGTCCAATTCCATGATTTCG
>JAZRFL010000202.1:0-8417 GCA_045661365.1 Acutalibacteraceae bacterium
GCAATGGTGATATACTGATATTACCAAATAAAAAGGAGTAATACACTATGAAAAAACTGTTAGCAATTCTTTTCTGCCTGGTTATGGTACTGTCTGTGGCTTTGTTTACCGGCTGCGGCAAAGAAAAAGAGGCCGACAAAGAACAACCCACCTCTTCTGCTTCTGAAAACAAAGAAGAGAACAAAGAAGAAAACAAAGACGATCCGATTAACTTGGGAACCTGCGAATCCTGCGGTGAAGCCGATGCTATCGCAACCGTTACTTTGGATGGCGAAACTGCTAATGTTTGTGCCGGCTGCAAGGAAATAGTCGATGGTTTAGGCGAATTGGAAGACGCGCTTAGCGACTTAGAAGGCTTGGAAGATGAATTGAGCGGCTTGGAAGATATGGATGTTGCCGACGGCACTTGTGAATTGTGCATGGAAGCGACCGCTACCACAACTGTTGAATTGGAAGGCGAAATCGGTTCTTTTTGCGATGAATGTGCCGAACTGATTCAATCGATCATGGTTGAGTAATCTAATATTTGTTTTACCAACCGTCCTGCCCACCGCAGGGCGGTTTTTGTATTGCTACGAATTGCCGCAACAACAGATATCGTGATTTAGGAAAAAACGATGCTATTGTTTGTTGCGACTGCATTTCCCAATTCCTCTGTCATTGCGAGGGGGAGCGTCTTGTCCGCTCCCCCGTGGCAATCCGTATCTTTTAGGGGCGTAATACGACCCGGGTCAAACCGTTCTTGTTCCGACAGGGGGGATTCGATTCTCCTTGTCGTTTTCGGGCGAAAAAGAAATGGTTCCTTTTGAGCAAAAGACGAATCAAACAAAAGGCAAACAACAACCCCTCGGCTGTCGGGCAACCGAGGGGTTTTGTGTCTTAAAATTTCACTTTTGGGTCGTTAAATTCTTTTAACCGAATCTCATAGGCTTTTTTCAGCTCATCTTCAAAGGGAAGAGGACGGTCACAGCCCATCACCCCAAACAACCAATGGGTGAAAGCGGGATTGACCACCAGAATGGGTCCCAACAGATAGGTGGCGATGAGATTGTGCAGGCGAAATCCCTCGTATTCCGATTGGGGATTGAGCCCTGCGCCACGGGTCACTTTTATAAAGCCACTTTGACTGTTGTCCCCGTAGCCGAAGGTAAACTGACTGCGAAATCCTAAGAGAGTCATGCCCTCGAACTCGCCCATGGTCAAGCCGTTGTACCGCTTGATCATTTCTTGCTTGGCGGTATAGGGCAAAATACCAAGTCCTTTGACCGTGCCGTTGGGGGTTTCTATCCCTTCGCACAGTACCTCACAGGCGTTGCCGATGAACAGCATGGGCAGGTCTTGCTCTATTAACTCCTGCAACCGTTGCTTGTAAGGAGTCAATGCTTCGATTACCTTGATTTGTGCCGATTCACTCATGGGACCCATGTAGATCAAATCAACCCGTTGGTTCACAAAAGCAGGGGTGTCGGTCAGGTGGGTCTCCACAAATTCCGCTTCCGGCAGGCAGGCTTTTAAAAAGCGTACATTGCCGGTATCTCCAAACAGGTTGCCCAGCTCAGGATATAGGATCTCAATGGTCACAATCGTCACTTCCTTTCATGCGTTTGAGCAACCGTTCCTTGGCACCGTTGGCCAAATGAATGGTATAGACGTCATAAAGAATAAAAATTTTGTCGGCGGTGGCAAAATCCACCAAATCGGCCGAGGGAATCTCTTGGGGATCGGTGGCGATCTTTTCGGCATCTACCCCTGCTAACAGCAAGCGTACCTTGTAGTCTTGGCAACGGACCCCGCCCACTACGATTTGGGTAATGTCCTCTTGATTCAAAAATTCAAAATCCGCCTCGTAGATCCAGGCGGTGTTTTCCGAGGTCTCGGCGGCATCTCCCACGTCATCCACCAAAACCAGCACGGCTTTTTTGCCGGGGGTCTTGCGAATGTAGTCAAACACACGGGAACAAGCGATGGGGTTTTGTCCTTTTGCCAGGTTCATGATCACCTGCTTGTCCCCCACGTTGACACAGTCAAATCGGCTTTTTACAATGCCGCACCGGGTCAGAGAATCGGCAATTTTGTCGATTCCGATTCCCAATTGGGTCAACAAAGCAACAGCGGCGGTGGTGTTGTAAATGTCGGTAATGTTGTCGCCGGGAAGCGGCAGGGTGTGTTGCTCGCCGCCGAGCAACAGGGTCAGCGTGCCTTGCTCTTGGTCAATTGCCACGGTTTGTACCCGAGGGGTGGGGGAAGCAAAGGAGCACGCCTCGCAATGCACCTGCCCAACGTGGTTATAGCGACAAAAATCAAAGGTGAGGGGATGCCCGCAAACAGGACAGGCCGACAGGTCTTTGATAATGTTGTTGGGGGTGGTGGATTCATTGGTCAAGGGCGCTACCCCAAAGTAGGTGCAGTCTTGCCCGTTTTGAATCCCGCAGGAAATCAAGTCGTCGGCATTTAAAATCAGGTGAGAAGTTTCGGGAATGCCGTTGCGTAAAATGGATTGAATGTATTCCGAATGGGCGTTGCGTTTGTAAGAATCCCGAAACAGATTGGTACACAGCAGAAAATGGGGCTTCACATGAGGAAATACCAACCGAGAAGAGCGCTCGTCCAATTCCAGCACCGCCATGGGGTATTTGCATTTGCCAAACACTCCTACGCCTCGCAACAACACGGTGGTAACACCGCCCAAAATATTACCGCCCATGCGGTTAGACAGTACCTTGTGCCCTTGATCGGTCAAAATGTCGGTAACCAAATTGGCCACCGTGGTTTTGCCGTTGGTACCGGTTACTCCAATGATCGTTTGGGGCTTTTGAAGCAGCTTTAAAAAATCGGGGCACAGCTTTAACGCAATCACACCGGGGTAGTGGGTGGCATTGCGGCGCAACAGTCTTAAGCAAATGATCGCACATTTGGCGGCCCACAGCGCTATAAGAAATCGCAGTTTTTTCATCAACTTATTCCTCCTCTACCGACAACCGATAGGTGGTGTCACTGCTGTGACGGTACAGCTTGCGGTCCAAGCCAAACACCCGACCGGTGGCAGAGCCTACCGCCACGTCACTCAAGGCGGCGGTCATTTCAAACAGCTCGGCATCTAATTTGTCTATGGCAGACACCACTTGGGCTTCGGGGAACATGGGCATAACAGGACTGCCGTATTCGGGAATCCCGTGGTGGGACAGTACTATGTGTTGCAGTAAGGTTACCGCAGGGTCGGTGATGCCCAATTCTTTGGCGGCCAGGGCAATGTCTATGGCGCCGCCTACCAAGTGACCGGTCATGTTGCCGGTGGCAGAGTATTCCACCGCTAAGCCGGTGGGGGCGTAGTTGATTTCTTTTAATTTGCCCAAGTCGTGGACTATGATTCCGCCTAACACCAGATCACGGTTCAAAAAGGGGTATACGTCGCACAGCGCCGCACCTGCTTGCATCATGGAAAAGGTGTGGTAGATCAACCCGCCCCGCATGTTGTGGTGCATACGCAAGGCGGCGGAATTGGTGGCAAAGCCCTCTCCCGCTTGGTCGACCAAATGGGTGACCAAACGAGCCAATTCTTGGTTTTCAAATTGCCGAATCACACGGTGAATTTCGGCCAACATTTCTTCTGCCGGTATGGCAGTTCCCGCTACCAATTGATCTACGGTCACGTCGTCGGTAGACATTTTGGAGCGGATCCGTTCGATCCGCAACTGGGGTGCGCCGTTCCACAAATCCACCGTACCTTTGACCTTGACAATATCGCCCGCGCCGTATTCCCCGTGGCGTTGAGGGTCGTAGTCCCACAGTTTAGCGGAAATTTCCCCCCCTTTATCGGACAAGATCAGATCCAAATAAGGGAGCTTTTTGGACGAAAGCTTTTTATCGCAGACCTTGATCAGCATAAATCCCACTACGCTGTTGCCTACGGCATTTTGTTCCAATATGGTGCTCATGATGTTTCCTACCCTTCAAAAAGCATATTTTCCATAAAAAGTTGATTAAAACGGGGGTCGCCCGACAATTCAAAATAGGTGACCCGTTGGGGTAAATTTTCCACACGGTTCAAAAAACGGTCGCTTAGGGCGGTTTGTACTGCGCCCAGTCCCGCCGTGTTGCCCGCCACACAGCATTTGTCGGCCAATTCGGTGGGAATCAACCCTACCGCGGCGGCACTTTTGGGATCAATGTGTGACCCGAAGCCGCCGGCAAAATACACCTTGTCAATTTGGCTCGGCTCTATATGAGCCAACTCGCATAATCGCAAAACCCCCGAACACACGGCGGATTTTGCCAACTGAATTTCTCGTATATCCTTGGGGGTAATGGCAAGGGATGTGTCGGGAACAAGGCAAAAGGCCTCTTCCATATACCCGGTCTCGTCTATGATCTCTTTAGACAGCAGGAATTTTACCGCATCTAACAATCCCGACCCGCATATGCCCACAGGGGGTGCCCCGTCTATGGTTTGGTAGCCCTTTTCATCCATTTGGCAGATCGCACCCGGTACCCCGCCCACACCGCAAGAAATGTGCGCCCCTTCAAAGGCGGGACCGGCGGCGGTGGCAAGACAGTAGATCTGCCCCTCGTGACACAAAGCCATTTCTCCGTTGGTGCCCACGTCGATCAGCAAACGGGTCCGGTGGGTAACGTCCATGTCACACAGCACCATGCCCGCGGTAATGTCGCCACCAACGTAGGCGGAAATGCAAGGAAGCAAATAAACGTCGCAAGCAAGCGGCAATCCCAATTGTTCCCCTCGATACATGGTTCCGAACAAGGAAAGCGGAGTAAAAGGGGCTTGGCCGATCGAAGCGGGATCTAACCCCGTCAGTAAATGAAGCATGGTGGTGTTGGCGGCAATCGCCCCATGGGTTATGTCTGCGGGAGTAATGTGGGCGGTGCGACACACCGACTCGATCAATTCGGTCAATTGCCCGGTGACCACCGTTTGCATTTGGTGCAGGGCTTTGGGAGACTGTGCGGCATGAATTCGGCTGATCACGTCGTCACCAAATACCGCCTGTTGGTTGTGGCAAGACCGCACCGCCCCGCAAGTTCCCTCCGGGGTGTATAGGTACACCGCCAAGGTGGTAGTGCCTATGTCGATTCCCACACAGTACCCGTGTCCCCGCGAAACGTCGGCGGTGGGAAAGTACTCGGTAGGCTCGTGGCAACGGTCGGCGGTGTCGGTCAAGTAAACGGTGCAATCCCCTGCGGGAACAGCCATGCAACAGTACCGAAATCCGTCTAACAACTGTTGGTCGGTGAGAAATTCCGCTTCTTTTTTGGTGGGCGGCACCCATTCGCCGCATACCCGTACCAAACAATTTTTGCAAACTCCGTTGCCGCCGCAAGGGGCATGGTGATATACCCCCGCCCGTGTCAGCACTTGGTGCAAGGTCTCCCCCGCTTGACTGTATAGGGTGCATACACCCTGCGGGGTATGTAGGGTAACGGTTGCCATGGTGCCACCTCCTTGTGTAAAACTGATTTATTATACCATACGTTGCCAATAAAAACAATCGAATCAGTAAAATTTATGAGAAAATATTGTTGCAGATTGAAATAACATTGGTAAAAAAGCGACCCCATTGGTTACAATGAGGTCGCTTGCTATGCTTGTTGTAGTTGTTCCCCGCAACGGAGTAGGGGAATGAGAGCGGTTACTGGGTTACGTGATCGGAATTGGATTGATAAGAGGCCTGCTCAAATCGCAAAAGAGGAAGATAGTCTTCGATTTGATCTACGGTAAACCAAAAAGTGCCGATGCACGTACAACCAAATTGCTTCCACGACACGCCATAGTAACCATCAATTCCAACCTTGTATGCATATTCAATTCCATTTACGATTGCTGTTTTGCCATCTTCATGATTTTTTATGAATTCAAAGGTGTTATCATCAACATCGGGAGAACCGCAATACATACCAATGTCATAATCAATGGGTTTTGTTTGCTTGGGATTCAAGTTACAAAAATACCAAATGCTGTCTTTGTAGGGGGTGATGTTATGAATTTCCAATCGATTCAGCAAAGCCGGACGATAATAGAGCCCCCCTTGATTGGCCTGCGCCTTTTGTATATCAGCCTCCACTTGATTACTCGCCGGGCGATCCCCCCGGAAAAATGCTTCTAAATCATCAATGCTTTGCAATTCCAGTTGTTGAGTAGCAATACATTCATCCCCTGTTATGCTCCCCTGGGAAGACTGAGAATGTGCATCACCAATGGTTAATGCCGTTTCTTGAGACGGCTTAGATATATCTTCGTTTAACGCTTGCTGTGAAACAGATTGCTCATCTCCATTTTTTGAAACGGATTGTCCCATGGTATCGGCAAAGCTTTCTGTTTTGGAAGGTATTACACTCGTTGGTGTTAACTCAGGCAGAGTACCATCACCTGTTTGGCAACCGACAAAACAAGAGTACAATACAACCATCACAAGAGCATATACAACGCGTTTTTTCATAATTATTCACTCCTCCAATTCTACATATAGATAATTAGCAATCAGTTCTTTGCAGTCATCACAATACAAGTTGGTGTAGTTCCCCAGACTCCATTGTTGCAAAAGCCAAGTGTTATTACGAGTATTGCCAGCCTCCATAAGACATTGTGGATTATGTGCACTATCTGGCAAATCACCACTTGCACCTATGGCATGTGAAATTTCATGTAAGAATACAAGACGTTCATAAAGTAATAGTTTTTGTGGTGAAATATCCGTATCATTACCCGTAGTAGCGTTATAATTATTAACAAAAATCGCCGCAAACTTATTCCATTGAAGTCCATTTACGCCGGGATGACTATGTACATTTGTTCTAGTATAACAAGGGATATTTCCGGAAAACATCACATGTATTTGATCATAGCTGTAATTGCCGGTCGGTTTTTTTAAACTCATATCGATCAATGTTGATGCAGCGTTTTTGTGATGTGCTGTACTCATCTGAGCGGTAAACCCTTGGCTAGCGCTACAAGATGGGTTGGATACGTGAGTTGTACTACAAATGTTGTAAGTCCCCAAGCCACAATTGTCGCCATAGGATTTTTGGTTAGTTGGAGTTCCGTTAAATTCCAAAGTAGCACCAAATATGCTATAAATGATTGTGGTTAATTCATTTTGGCGAGTTGAAAGATTAGAAATGGATGCATTTCCATCTTCATTGCGTTTAATAAATGCGTTATCATAAAAAGTTTTTATTGTAATAATTGGCCCTGAAATTTCCCATAAATTACCAAAATCTAAGTATGAAACGCCACAAGAAGAAAGGGGAGAAGTAGTGTTTCCATAATTATTTAGGGTTTTTCTCCCTGTTTCAGATGCAAAATTCATAATTAAATAATTGTTACCACTTGGCATGATATACCAATATTGGGAATTGGAAATGGTATTAGTTGTATTAAGAGTTAGGTTATGGTTATTATCTAATCGTAATTCTAAATTGTTATGGGAAGAAACAATACGGTAAATCGGCCTGGTAACATCTGCTAAAATAATATTGAACTGTGTGTAGGATGTGTTGCTTTCCCAACCAAGAAAAATATTGTTATTGTTATCTGTTCGTAGATAATTTCCATTTTGTTTATTTTTAATTCTATAAATTAAATTGTTCCCAATCGTATCAACAAAACCTTGAGGTTTATAAATCCGATTGATATCTAAAAAAGAAGCAATTTTACCAACGACTCTCGGCAAAATCGGGGTGGCATCTCCCGCTTGGACAGAACCGTTTAGATCGGTGTCGGCCGCCAAACATTGTCGCTCAATATCATAGATTTGATTGTTTGCCAAGGCACCGGTAACGTATTGCAATACCCAAGTGGAATCAGCAGAATCAACCTCTCCGGAAAGATTGGCATCTCCGATTAAGGCAAACGTTAAAACAAAGGGATTGATTATGGAGGCACCGGTGTCGGAAATGCATTCTATAACGGTGTTAGCCCACGACGTTTGAGGATAGGCGAACGTCGTGTCTGCGGTAAAATAAAATGTTAGCAAATGAGTTCCTTGGGTAAAATTATCGGTGCTGACGATATTCAGGTAGATATATCCATTGGAAAGTGAAATCATGTTGTTGGCACGCTGAGCAGTAATGGAACCGGGGCGAAATCCGTAAAATTGCAACCCGTTTGTTAAAGAGATTCGCAGGGTACAGTGGTCAATATTGCTGTTGTTGACAACTACTTTTACAGCAACATTGTTTTGTGTTATTTGATTGGGATTGGGCGTGATAGAGGTAACGGCGTTTTCTTCCCCCGGCACGATCGGTGTGAGGGGAATGTCGGTCATGGTGGCAATCGTAGTGTCGATTGCCGAGTTAGACAGTGCCGAACCGTACCGAGGGGGCAGGGCGGTATACACCCCAAAAAGCATGGCGACCATTACGGTCAAGGCTACCAATTTTTTGCGAATGGTTTTGCGTGACAT
>JAZRFL010000203.1:0-1274 GCA_045661365.1 Acutalibacteraceae bacterium
ATAATGTAATTTCACTTTCCTGTGAGGGATCTTGGTTATACAGTTGTTGATAATAATCAAAATAGCTGTCAATGATTTCCTGACCGATTTCTCCCCCGTTGCGACATTGATTCAATTGCGATAAAAACCCATAGTCCCAACCTTGCCCCGGCTCGGTTTCTTGGGAAGCCACAAAATATTGGGTATAATCCTTCAGTGCCCACGCGGTTTCAATGGTCCCCATTAGGCAAGCATCGAACCCCAACAGTTCTAACTTATTGTTCCCCGTAAAAGGAGAGTTTTTCAAAGAAGATTGAAGTTCGCTTAGCAACATACTGTCACGGCTTAACTCGTCATCGCCATATCCAAGGATCGGACCGCCGCCATGATCCCATAAAATTAAGCTGTATCGTTGCGCAGCAAAATTGGTGGCACAATAATTCAAAAATGCACTAAGTGTGTCAGCAGATCCCATGTTCATTTTAGGATTGCTGCAGACCTCCACCACATCGTCCTCTGTAACCTTGAAATAAGAGGTTTCATTCGCATCCATGGTTTCGTTTTGCCACTCGTTTGCGCCGCCTGCACACAACAACACGTTTACTTTAGTCAAATCATACTGCGCATCTACCATTTCGGTAATATCATTAGTCGCTGCGCCATATACCGACTCTAAATTGGAACCAACAATATAAATCATGATGGTACGGGTCAATTGGGTAGGATCAACATTTAGAGCAGACGGATCCGAAGTCACGCCCAAATCATCTGACTCGCCCCCTGTTTGAAGCAAGTCGGGAATAACGATTGCCCCGACCGCAATCGCTGTCGCTACCACCAAGCTCACCAAAATGATCCACCATTTTTTCTTGGCTTTTTTGGTAGGACACACCCCTACCTCCCCAAACCCAACCACAGGCATCTCATCTTCTGTCAAAGGGATCTCGGTCAATGGCAATTTCGATGAAGTTGGCGTTGCAATGGTTGGCAAAAATGGGGCCGTTTTGGTAACGGCGGGTTGTACCGACTGCATGGAATCGGACGTAGCAAAGGAATTTCCGCAGGCACCGCAAAATTTGGCGTTTTCCGGCACGGAGTTTCCGCATTTGGGACAAAAACGGTTCATATACTCACCTACTTTTCTACTTTGTTCAGTATACAACAAAACGTTGTATTTTGTCAAATGAAACCCCTTCATAGTGCTATACCAAGCAAGGGAAGCGCTAACGGTAAAAAAAGAAAAATCGACAAGCTTCTACCGAAGCTTGTCGATTCCTGGCTGGGATGGCTGGATT
>JAZRFL010000204.1:0-19992 GCA_045661365.1 Acutalibacteraceae bacterium
GTGGGGTCAAGGTTCCCGTCCACAGCTTGCTAACTTTGAGCAAAAGACAGGACTGAAAGGCACCATGATTTCAGCGGTTGACCTGCTAAAAGGGATTGCCCGTTGTTCCGAAATGGAGGTTGCCGAGGTAGAAGGCGCCACGGGGTACCTAGATACCAACTTTGAAGGCAAAGCGCAAGCCGCTATTGATGCTTTGAAAAAAGGACAAGATTACGTTTATATTCACGTAGAAGCCCCTGACGAATGCGGTCACCGTGGTGAAATCGAAAACAAAGCCAAGGCCATTTCCATTATTGATAAAACAATTTTGGGACCGATCCTCAAAGAAGTAAAACAATTGGATGATTTCACCCTGCTGATTATGCCCGACCATCCCACTCCCCTTTCGATCATGACCCATTCTTCCGACCCTGTTCCCTATTTGCTTTATCGGAGTAACAAACCGGTAGAAGGTCCTTCGGTGTTCACCGAACAAACCGCCACTGATTCAGGAATTTTAATTGAAAAAGCATATACCATGATTGATCGGATGATTCAAGGATAATAGATACAAAAATGCCACAGACTGCTACGCCTGTGGCATTTTGATTTAATCTGAAATTTGAATTGGTAACCAAAGTTCAATATAACTGTTATTCGTGTTGCATTGATCATAATGGTAAACGGTAATTTCCGGTTTATCCACCATATGATACTTATGATTGGTCAACAAATCACACACAACTTGTTTTCTCAAATCTAAATGTTCTTGCATGCATTTGGCGCTTCGTTCCGATTCAACAACTAGATAAGTTTGCTTAGATATTGATAATTTGTAAAGTTTTTCAGCATTAGACTTACCGATTGTTTTTACAAGATGATTTGCAAAATAGTTTGGAATTACTGTCCCTATCAAGTATTCATACCCTTCATCGTCAATATTGAACACGGCACTACACTCTATCGAACAATCCCCGGACATTCCTTGTAACGCATAGCGAATAAATCTCGTTTCACCATCAATCATAAAATCGTGCTGTTGGGAATAGCGGTCAGATGGTGCTCCCAAAAACCGTCTTTTGTAGCCAGTCAAAACCATCTCGTCCTTTTCTTCAATTCTGTAATTCATTGCACTACCACCTTCTAACGAAAATTTTAACACAAGGCGGGAGAAGGATTTAAGATTGCCACCGTTTTTAGCTTGTGACGGCAATATACCGTGGAATTTTCGAAACGCTTTGGCAAAACTGTCGGGGCTTTCGTAACCGTATTTTAAAGCGACATCTATGACTTTATTTTCACCTAATGCCAACTCCGCACCGGCAAGCGATAACCGCCGATTACGAATATACTCACCCAAGGTGAAGCCACACAAAATACTGAACACACGCTGAAAATGATAAGTTGAAGAAAAACCTCGTGCCGCTATCATGTCGTAGTCGATTCGCTCAGTCAAATGTTCCTCAACATAATCAATCGCCTTTTGCATCCCAAATATCCAATCCATATTATTCCCTCCTTGTGTTTTCATTGTAGCAAAGTGTTTTGTGTTTTTCCCGACTTTATGTGCGAAGAATGATCGGATAAAAAAATTGCCCAAGCGTTTAAAACTTGGGCAATTACTATTTTTTAAACCTTCCCCAACTCTTTTGAACGGGCAAAGGCACGTTTTACCGTATCCTGCACGGCTGTATCAAAGGCTTCGGTTTGCATGGCAGTGAGTCCTGCCAAGGTGCTGCCACCCGGGCTACAAACGGCAATTCGCAGCTCTTCGGGGGTCTTTTCCCCTTTGAGCATCATTTGCGCCGCACCAAACAGGGTTTGGGCGGTATATTCTACCAACTTATCTTCGGGAATCCCACAAGCTTTGGCACCTGCCATCAACTGTTCGGCAAAGTAATAGGCAAAGGCAGGACCGCTACCGCTCAATGCGCTGGCAGCATCAATTAGTTCTTCGGGAATCACGTCTAATTTGCCTGCTTCTTTCAATAAGTCGAGAGCCAAATCCACCTGCTCGTCGGTTGCCGTTTGATTGCGGCAAACCTCAATCATACCGCATCCCAATTGAACCGGTGTGTTGGGCATAATACGAACAACAGGCAACGGGCTACCAATCAAATCGGTAATGGTATTCGTGGTCACCCCTGCCGCCATGGTGATGATGAGTGGTGCAGGATTTCGCTTAGTTAATACACAACCAATCTGCTCCAACAAGGCTTTCATACCTTGGGGTTTGACTCCCAAGAAAAACACGTCACATTCATCGGCGATTTGCTCGGTGGTTGCGGCAATTGCTTGCAAGGTTTCACATAATGTATCTCGTTTTTGGATGTCATTGTCGGCTAACAAAATGGCAATCTCACTATTCCCCTTGCGAACAGCGGTAGCCAAAGCACCGCCCATATTGCCGCATCCGATAAATCCGCATTTCATCCTACTGTCCCCCTATCGAATTTGACCGTTTCCGGTGATGATGTATTTATAGGTATTCAGCTCATTCAAACCAATGGGACCGCGACCGTGAAGCCGTTGGGTAGAAATACCGATTTCGCCACCAAAGCCAAATTCACCGCCATCGGTAAAGCGAGTGGAAGCATTCACATACACCGCCGAACTGTCCACAGCGGCGGTAAATACCTTGGCAGTTTGCTCGTTGGCGGTAATGATAGATTCACTATGACCTGTGGAATGAGCGGCGATATGAGCGATGGCTTCTTGCACGTCTTCTACCACTTTTACCGCCAAGATATAATCTAAAAATTCGGTGTCAAAATCATTATTCCCTGCAGGAGTTCCTTGGATGATGGCTTGTGCGTTTGGGTCTAAACGTAACTCAACGATAGGTTTGCTTGCTTTGGCACGATTGTCATTCAAAGCAGTTTTCAAACGAGGTAAAAATTCGCTTGCGATATCTCTGTGTACCAAACACACTTCGGCGGCATTGCATACCGAAGGACGGCTTGCCTTAGCGTTTTCGACAATAGACAAAGCCATATCTAAATCGGCTTCTTTATCCACATAAACGTGGCAAATTCCCGTACCCGTTTGAATACAAGGCACTTTCGCTTCGCTAACACAACGGTCAATGAGGGCTTTACCCCCACGAGGAATCAGCAAATCTACATACCCTACCGCAGACATTAAATCGGCGGCACTTTGACGGCTCAAATCTTGAATAAGAGCGATACAATCTTCACAGATCCCCTGTTTTTTCAAGGCATTTCGCATAGCATTTGCAATTGCATTGGAGGAATGGTAGGCTTCTTTTCCCCCACGAAGCACACACACGTTACCGCTGGCAAAAGCCAAAGCAGCGGCATCAGAGGTAACGTTGGGGCGGCTTTCATAAATCATGGCGATAACCCCAAAAGGTACGGCAACTTTTTGAATTTGCAGTCCATTGGGGCGAATATCGGTAGACAAAACACGTCCGACGGGGTCGGGTTGATTAGCGATAATGCGAATACTTTCGGTCATGCCGTCTAAACGGGCATCGGTCAAAGTTAAACGGTCAATCATAGCGTCGGACAACACCCCTTTGGCGTTGTCAATATCCATTTGATTTGCGGCGACAATTTCATCTCGCTTAGCATCAATTTCCTCTGCCATAGCAAGCAAAGCCTGCTTCTTTTCATAAGAAGACAGGCTTGCTAAAATAAGTTTTGCTTTTTGTGCAGCTTGTAAAATTTCAAATGTTGTCATTTTTTCTCCACCTTACTTACAAAACGGGTACCGACCTGTTTACCTTCAACCACATCGTACAACACGATCGGTTCGGAGCCGTCAACAATCACCATATCGCATCCTGCAGTAGTGGCGATTTTGGCAGCTTGCAGTTTGGTTGCCATGCCTCCTGTGCCGAGTGAAGAACCGCTTCCACCACCCAATTCCATAATGTGTTGGTCTAATTTTTCTACCAAATCAATATGTTTGGCATCGGGGTCTTTTCGGGGATCAGCGGTATAAAGACCGTCGATATCGGTGAGCAAAATCAGCAAATCTGCCCCCATAATGTCGGCAACAATGGCAGAAAGTGTGTCGTTATCACCGATTTCGATTTCATCGGTTACCACCGTATCGTTCTCATTGATAACCGGAATGGCTTGCAGTTCAAGCAAGCGTGTCATCGTGTTTTTAAAGTTGTTCAAACGGGATGCATAATGAATATCTGACCCTGTGAGCAATATTTGAGCCACCGTATGATTATGTTCCGAAAACAAGCGGTCATAAGTATACATCAGTTCACATTGACCCACAGCGGCACAAGCCTGCTTGGAAGGAATGTCGTCGGGACGTTCTTTGAGCATCAATTTACCAACGCCCATGCCAATGGCACCTGATGAAACAAAAATCAGTTCATGCCCTGCATTTTTCAAATCGCTTAACACCTTGCAAAGGGTCTCCACACGTCGAATATTCAAATTGCCGTTTTGATATGCCAAAGTAGAAGTACCCACTTTTACAACAATACGCATTTATTTTTCCACCTTTTTTTCGGAAGACATTTCTTCCAGATTATAGGGAGTCGTTTGATAAACAAAATAGTTAAGCCAGTTGGTATAAAGCAAATTGGCATGAGAACGCCAGGTTACCATAGGCGGTTTTGTTGGGTCGTTGTCGGGAAAATAATTTTTTGGCACTTCAATGGGTTTGCCCAAATTCACGTCACGAACATATTCTTTATTCAGCGTGCCTGCATCGTATTCAGAATGGCCTGTAATAAAGATTTGTTTTCCGTTTTCGGTTGACACCGCATACACGCCTGCTTCCTCTGACGAGGCGAGGATTTTCAGTTCAGGTACTTTTTCAATATCTTCCCGCAACACAGTGGTATGACGGGAATGAGGCACCATAAATACATCGTCAAATCCTCGAAGCAAAATGGAACGCTTATAGTCGGCTGTATGGGGGAAAATGCCAAACATTTTCTTATCCAGCTCTTTTTTGGGCACACCAAAATGATAATACAGCCCCGCTTGTGCACCCCAACAAATATGGAACGTACTGTGCACGTGGGTTTTGGTCCATTCCATAATTTCGCACAGTTCATCCCAATAGGTAACTTCTTCAAAAGGCATCAATTCAACCGGTGCACCAGTGATGATCATGCCGTCAAAATAGCGATCTTTCACATCTTCAAACGTTTGATAAAATGCAAGAAGATGCTCTTGAGATGTGTTTTTGGATTTGTGGGTGCTAGTGTGAATCAATTCTAATTCAACCTGCAAAGGGGTATTGCCAAGCAACCGAGACAATTGTGTCTCGGTGTCAATCTTGGTAGGCATTAAATTTAAAAGCAAAATTTTGAGAGGTCGAATATCTTGTGTCATGGCACGAGTTTCGGTCATAACAAAAATATTCTCATCGGTCAACACTTTGGTTGCCGGCAACTCATTGGGAATTTTAATGGGCATAGAAAAGGATCCGTCCTTTTATAATCTTTTATAGGGTTTCCAAAGCTTGCGCCAAGTCAGCAATCAAGTCTTCAGAATCTTCAATGCCGCAAGAAAGACGAATCAAGTCAGAAGGCACGCCTGCGGCAATCAATTCTTCGTCACTCATTTGACGATGGGTAGCATTAGCGGGGTGCAAGCAACAAGAGCGAGCATCGGCCACATGGGTTTCAATTGCGATAAGTTTCAGGTTTTTCATCACCTGTTCAGCAGCAGAGCGACCACCTTTTACCCCAAAACTTACAACACCGCAACAACCGTCAGGCAGATATTTTTGAGCCAAAGCGTAGTCTTCGTCCCCTTCTAAACCTGCATATTTCACCCATGCAATTTTTTCATGATCTTGAAGGAAGTGAGCAACCGCCAAAGCGTTATTGCTATGAGCTTGCATACGCAAATGCAGGCTTTCAATTCCCAAATTCAAAAGAAAAGCACTTTGCGGGGATTGGGTACAACCAAAGTCACGCATAAGTTGTGCGGTAGCCTTTGTGATAAAGGCGCCTTCTAAACCAAACCGCTCGGTATAAGTAACACCGTGATAACTTTCATCAGGGGTGCACAAACCGGGGAATTTTTCGGGATATTTGGTCCAATCAAATTTACCGCTGTCAACAATACAACCACCTACCGCAGAACCATGACCGTCCATATACTTGGTGGTAGAATGGGTAATAATGTCAGCACCCCATTCAAAGGGACGACACAAAACCGGCGTGGGAAACGTATTATCAATAATCAGCGGTACACCGTTTTGGTGTGCCACTTTAGCAAATTTTTCAATATCCAACACACGCAAAGCAGGATTGGCAATGGTTTCGCCAAACAAGGCTTTGGTGTTGGGTTTGAAAGCGGCTTGAATTTCTTCTTCGGTAGCATCGGGAGCAATAAAAGTAAAATCAATACCCATACGGCGCATGGTTACGTTAAACAGGTTAAACGTACCGCCATAAATAGCAGCAGATGCTACCACGTGGGCGCCAGCAGTCGCAATATTGAAAACAGCAAAGAAGTTCGCTGCTTGTCCGGAAGAAGTAAGCATAGCGGCGGTACCGCCTTCTAAAGCACAGATTTTGGCGGCAACGGTATCACAAGTAGGATTTTGCAACCGGGAATAAAAATAACCGCTGGCTTCCAAGTCAAACAATTTACCCATATCCTCGCTGGTGTTATATTTAAAAGTTGTGCTTTGAATAATGGGCACTTGACGAGGTTCACCGTTACCGGGAGTATAACCGCCTTGTACGCAAACGGTACCAATTTCTTGTTTTTTCATAATGAACAATCCTTTCAATTATCAAACCGAATCAAATCATCTAATGTTTCGCGGCGCACTGCAACAAAAGAATCACCCTGTTCTAACATAACCACCGCAGGTTTGGTAAAACGGTTGTAGTGAGATGCCATAGAATAGTTGTAAGCTCCCGTGGTGCAAACGGCAATGATATCCCCTTTGGTAATTGACTGGGGAAGCGAAACTTTTGGCTGAATAATATCACCGCTTTCGCAGCAACGTCCTACCACGTCGGCAACGTAATCAGTCGATGCTCCTGCTTTGTTGGCAACAATCAGGGTGTACTCTGATTCATACAAGGCATACCGAGGGTTGTCGGTCATGCCGCCATCAATAGCAACGTAGTTTTTATAACCGGGAATTTCTTTTACCGTACCAACGGTATACAGGGTCATACCTGCATCGGCAACAATGCTTCTGCCCGGTTCCATCATGATTTTGGGAAGCGGTAAAGACAATTCACTGCAAGTGGACTTAATATGATCTGCAACACGTAAAATATTGACTTCAATATCCATAGTTGGGTCGCTTTCCAAATATCGAACACCATAGCCACCACCCAAATCAAGGGTTTTTGCGGTATAGCCGTACTTGGTTTGAATCTCTTTGATAAACCCAAGCATAATGGTAGCACTCATAACAAAGGAGTCGGAATCAAATACCTGCGAGCCTACGTGACAATGGAAACCTTCTAAATGAATCCCCTCCATAGACAATGCAAGTTTGGTTACTTCTTCGGCTTGCCCTGTTTCAATGGCAAAACCGAATTTTGAATCCACCTTACCGGTAGAAACCGCTTCATACGTATGGGTGTCAATACCCGGTGTCAAGCGTAGCAAAACATTTTGTTTCACACCCTTGGCGATTGCCAAGTCATTCAAACTTACCAATTCATCTGAATTGTCGACTACAATGGTGCCAACACCATGTTCTAACGCAAAGAGCAGGTCTTGCTCGGTTTTGTTATTACCGTGGAAATGAATATGATGAGCGGGAAATCCTGCCGACAAAGCCGTATAAATTTCTCCAATAGAAACCGAATCCACACACATGCCTTCTTCTTTCATAATACGATACATTTGTTTGAAAGAAGCGGCCTTACCAGCATAAATAACCTCAAAGTTATCGCCATATGCCTTTTTCATAGCATTGATATAGGTACGACAGTTATGACGAATGCGGTCAGCATCCATTAAATAAAGTGGTGTGCCATATTGTTTAGCAAGTTCAACCGTGTCTTGTCCTGCAAAACAAAGATGGCCTTGCTCGTTGATAGAAAGATTATCACAAATCATAAATACGAAATCCTTTGGAAAATTTTATGCGATCACACCATGCTTGCGCATGAGAGTTAACAATTTTTCTCTGTTAGCATCTTCCATGCGGGTCAAAGGCAAGCGAATATCGCCGTTGCAGAAGCCCATGGCTTCCATTGCAGCTTTGACAGGGATTGGGTTGACTTCGCAGAACAAGGCATTGGTAATGTCTAACAAATCAAGTTGCAATCTTGCACTGCCCGCTATATCGCCCTCAAAAAACTTGTTGCAAATGGCAACGGTTTCTTTAGGCATTACGTTAGAAAGCACTGAAATAACGCCTTTACCACCCAATGAAAGCAAAGGGACGATTTGGTCGTCATTTCCCGAATACAAGTCAATCTTGTCGCCGCATAAAGCCATAATTTCAGCAACTTGGGAAATATTGCCACTGGCTTCCTTAATAGCAACAATCATGGGGTGTTCTGCCAGTTTTGCACAAGTGGCCGGCAACAGGTTACAACCGGTACGAGAAGGCACATTATACAAAATCACAGGCTTTGTACTGACATCGGCAATAGCAGTAAATGTTTGAATCAACCCGTTTTGGGTCGCTTTGTTGTAATACGGGGTAACCACCAACATAGCATCATAGCCGATCTCGCAAGCAAATTTGGTCAAATCAATAGCATAGGCAGTATCGTTAGAACCGGTACCTGCGATCATAGGAATTCTGCCTGCGGCTCGATCAAGAGCAAATTGCAAAACATCTCTGTGTTCTTCGTCAGACAAGGTAGAACCTTCACCGGTAGTGCCGCAAATCACAAGACCGTTAACGCCTTGTTCAATTTGCCAGTCGATCAACTTCCCAAAATTTTCATAATCAACTTCATACCCTTTCATAGGAGTAATCAGAGCAGTAGCAACACCTTGAAATACCATAATACAATCATCCTTTTTCATTACATATTACACAAAAAGAGCAACCGCTGTGTACGGTTGCTCTGTAAAAATTCAAAACGGCAAACGCCAATAGCATGAATTTTATTGGATAGCACTCCGCACACGTGCGACAGCAAAACGAATCTTATTTCCTTTTGCCAGATCAATCCCACCCGAGAACTGTCTTCGGCATCCATACCTTTCAATTTGGCAACGTCGCGGGCCGACTTGAGCACCAAATTTACTGATTATAAGATGCGCCTCTATCTGTTTGCATTATTTTATCACAGTCCACCCCTTTTGTCAATCCCTTTCATCATGAGAATCGCAAAAAGTAGACACTATGATATTATATCATTTTAATTCTTCAAACCCAATCGTTCAGCAGATTCATCCCGCATTTTATATTTCAGGATTTTGCCTGCCGCATTCATGGGGAATTCTTCGGTGAAAATGAAATATTTAGGAACTTTATGTCTGGCAATGGAAGCATAACCAAACTCTTTCATCTCATTTTCATCGGCGACCTCGCCTTTATGTAAAATCACCCATGCACAGCATTCTTCCCCGTAACGTTCATCGGGCACCCCTACCACTTGAACATCACGTACCTTGGGATTGGTGAGATAAAATTCTTCGATTTCGCGAGGATACAGGTTTTCACCGCCACGGATAATCATATCTTTTAAGCGACCGGTTACTTTATAGTATCCGTCGGGGGTTCTCATACAAATATCACCCGAATGGAGCCAGCCTTCGCTGTCAATTGCCTGCATGGTGGCTTCTGGCATTTTGTAGTAACCCTTCATAATATTAAAACCACGGGCTACAAACTCGCCGCTTTCACCATCAGGCAATTCGTCACCGGTTTCTGGGTCAATAATCTTACATTCGACTCCGGGGAATGCGGTACCAACCGTTTCCACACGGTGATCTAAATCCTCGTTTACCTCTCCCATGGTACATCCGGGAGAAGCCTCGGTTTGACCGTAAACCGAAATAATCTCACGCATATTCATTTCAACCGAAGCACGGCGCATTAAGTCTGCAGGGCAGTTTGCACCAGCCATAATACCGGTACGCATATAAGAGAAATCGGTTTTTGCAAAGTCAGGGTGATTAAACATGGCAATAAACATGGTAGGAACACCATTAAAACAGGTGATTTTTTCATCGTTTACGCATGCCAAAGACGATTTCGGCGAGAAATATGGAATGGGACAAAGCGTACCACCATGAGTCATCATAGAGGTCATAGACAACACCATGCCAAAGCAATGGAACATGGGGACTTGAATCATCATGCGGTCGGCGGTTGACAGATCCATTCGGTCACCAATGGTCTTGCCGTTGTTCACAATGTTGCGATGCGTCAGCATAACCCCTTTGGGAAATCCAGTAGTACCCGATGTATATTGCATGTTGCAAACGTCATTTGGTTTCACAAGAGATGCTCGTCTTCTCACCTCTTCACGTGGTACCAAAGCGGAACGAGAAAGCATTTGTTCCCAAGTCAAGCACCCGGGCATGGAAAATCCTACCGTAACAACGTTTCTTAAAAATGGCAGGTTTTTGGAATATAAGGGTTTACCCGGCTCCAAGGTTTCCAGTTCGGGACAAAGCTCCTGAATGATTTCTTTGTAATTGATATCCTTACAATATTCAATCATTACCAAGGTGTGAGTATCCGATTGCTTTAACAAATACTCAATTTCGTGAATTTTATATGCAGTATTTACCGTAACCAAAACGGCACCGATTTTAGTAGTTGCCCAGAAGGTAATATACCACTGGGGCACGTTGGTAGCCCAAATTGCTACGTGATCCCCCGCTTTTACCCCTGAGGCAATCAACGCAGCGGCACACTCGTCTACGTCACGGCGGAATTGCTCGTAGGTTCTTGTGTAGTCCAAGGTGGGATACTTAAAAGCGTATTGGTCGGGGTAATTTTCAACCATGGTATCAAGAACATCAGAAAAAGTGGCGTCGATTACGTCGTACTTTTTCCATACAAACGTACCGGTTTTATCACGGTTGTAATGTGCTTTATCAAAGGTGGTTTTTTCGCGATTCAATTGAGAAATATAGTTTGCAAAATGGGTAAGAACGATATCGGCATCGTTGATTTCATCATTCCAAGCGGCACAAATATACCCTTCATAATTAAGTGAAGAAAGTGCGCCAATCAGTTTGGCAACATCCAATTCCCCTTCACCAATCAAAACGGTGCGGCCGTCTTTCATATCCCCGAGGCGAACATATTTAATATAGGCACCCAAAGATTTAATGGTAGCTTCAGCAGATTCCCCTGCACAGAAGGTAGTACCTCGCACATTCCAGGAAGCACCAATAGCCGCAGAGGAAAAATGATTAATGATTTCAATCACCTTTTCTGTATCTGCCAAAGCACCAACCGTTTCAAGCAGAATAGTTACGTCGGCATTCTCTGCCTTGCTGACTGCGTCAGAAAGTTTGGCATCCAACATATCAAAATCCATGGATTCATCTATGCGAACAATTACATTTTCAATTCCTGCAGATGCGGCCATATCTACATACTTCATCACTAAATCAGCGGTGGTGTTTTCGTTGTCAATGGCATCGGGCATACGAAGAGCGGAAACAGCAAGATTTCTGTTTACCAATTTTCTTTTGGAATCGGCCACACGATCCCGTCTTAAAATGCTATCATAATGAGAATTTCGCTCTTTAACAGCATCGTATATTTCAAAACCTTCAAAGCCGTAATCAAAGGCATAACGGCAGGTGTCCAAAAAGGAGCTACGGCTCACATTTTTGGTAGAAAACACGATTTTCATATTATGCCTCCTCGAATACGATTTTGTTCAGGGCATTGATATATGCGCGAATACTGGCGGCAACAATATCGGTAGAAGTGCCGTTACCGGAATATAGCTTCCCGTTGTTGCGAAGTCTTACCAAAGCAGAACCCAAAGCTTCTTTTCCTTCGGTTACCGATTGTACTTGAAAATCGTCCAATTCATAATGATGACCAATACATTGTTCGATCGCACGGAATGCCGAATCAATGGGGCCGTCACCGTTGCTTACTCCACTGATTTCCTCATCGTTGCATTTCAGTACTACTTGAGACATAGAATTGGCAACGTTACTACTGGTGGTAGTATAGGTTTGGAAGTGATAGGTGGAAGGTGCTTGCATAGCGTAACCTGCAATGACAGCTTCCAGTTCTTTTGCCCCTACCCCATTCTTCTTTTCACACACTTGCATCAAAGCCTTGTATACGTTGCCAATATCAGAATCAGAAAGGTCGTATCCCAAAATCTCTGCCGCTTGGGCTACTTGTGCCATGGTAGAATCGGAGTCGAGCAAAATCTTTTTCTTGTCGTTCACATTGCCTTCGCCATCATAATTCTCGTGGCTAATGTGCGAGAGGGTGTCTTCAACACCTGTGTGGATTTTGGTGGTATTTACTTCGATTGCGGCATCAATACGAGCACCACAAGCAGTAATGGCATCGGAAAATTCACCCACTAAAAGCACGTCTTTCCCTGCAATGGCACATTTGATACCATCTGCACCGTTTTCAATAGCTGCAAAAGCAGAAGCAACCCCCATATTGATACGGTCGGAAACCTGAACATATACAGGCACACTTACTGCACCTTTGATTTTAGCAACGATTTCAGCAATTTCTGCGGGAATAGATACACCTGCATCATCACAAACAGTAACCATGGTAGCGCCGCTTGCGACCGCTTCTTTTGCGGCAGAAACAAGGAAATCCACGTCTGCTCTTGTGGCATCCAACGCAGAGAATTCAACGTCGTCGCAATAGGATTTTGCTTCCTTAACCAATTCCACAATTTTTCCCAGCATTACTGCCTGTTTCACATGATAAGTGTACTCCATTTGAAGGGTAGAAACAGGAAGTTCCACTTGAAGACGAGGTTTTTTTGCCTCTTTAATTGCATTCCAAGCAGAAACGACTAGTTCTTTATCAAAACCAACAGGAATTGCCAAAACCGCATTGGCTACGTTTTGGGCAATGGTTTTATAAATAATGGTATCTTCACGTATATTTTTAATAACAGGTAGTTCAACGGCACCGGCGCCAAGACTGTCTGCACAATTGGCAATAGCAGATTTTTCGCGGAATAGCAAAGATACTGCACGATCCTCTGACAATTTTTTCAGTGTGATGTCGGTTACGTCAATTTTTCTCATGATTCTTTTCGACTCCTTTATTACTAAAAAATCCCCGAGATTGCACAAAGCAACCTCGGGGACGAATCAACAATTCGCGGTACCACCCCGGTTATTACCCAAAAGGATAATCACTCATCACAGTTCAATCAAACTGTTTGCCATGGTAACGGGGCGTCCGTAACCTCCTACTGTAAGTTCAGAGGTTCTGCTCGGGAACGAGACCGCTTTATTCTGACTGATTGGCTCGCACCGACCGCCAACTCTCTGAACCGCAGGAAACAAAACGTAATTCCTTCATTGCATTTGCAAATTTGGACTGATTATAACATGGATTCGTTGAGTTGTCAACTGTTTTTTATGTTTTCTTCTAAATCCAACATACAAATAAACAACCCGACTGTTTCCACAATCGGGTTGAAAAAAGCACATCTTATTTTACAGGGTGAGTCCAACCAAAAGTATCTTCCCCATTGCCAAATTGAATACCGGTCAAGGTATCGTACAGCATTTGGGTAACTTCGCCGATTTTGCCTTCGTTGATAACGAAAATGTCATCTTTATAAGCCAATTCACCAATGGGAGAAACTACGGCAGCGGTACCGCAACCCCAAGCTTCTTCCAATTTACCGGCTTTCAGAGCAGCTTCCAATTCATCAATGGAAAGCAAACGTTCTTCTACAGTAAAACCCTTGGATTTCAGCACTTCGATGCAAGACATACGAGTGATACCGGGCAAAATAGAGCCGGTCAAAGCGGGAGTCACAATGGTGCCATCGATTTTGAACATAACGTTCATAGCGCCTACTTCTTCGATATATTTCCGTTCTACACCGTCCAGCCACAATACTTGAGAGTAGCCTTTTTCTTCGGCACGTTGACCTGCACGGTTACTTGCGGCATAGTTACCGCCGCATTTGGCATAACCGGTACCGCCACGAACGGCACGAACGTCTTCGGCTTCAATCATGATTTTAACAGGATTGATGCCTTCTTTATAATAACTACCCGAAGGAGAAGCGATGATAGCCAAGGTAGCGTTATGCACAGCGTGTACACCCAAGGTTTCATCGTTACCATACATAAAGGGGCGCAGGTACAAAGAGGTACCAGGTTCGCTGGGAGTCCAGTCTTGTTCCAAACCTACAAAAGTATCCAAGATTTGCATGAAATCTTCTTCGGGGATTTGGGGCAAGCACAGACGTTCAGCCGAGCGGTTCATACGACGAACATTTTCGATAGGACGGAACATTTGCACGCTACCGTCGGGTTTACGATAGGCTTTCAAGCCTTCGAAAATTTCGGAACCATAATGCAAAGCGGTGCAAGCAGGATGGATAGACAAATAACCGAAAGGTACGATGCGGGCATTGTACCAGCCTTTTTCGTTATTGTAGTCCATCAAGAACATGTGGTCAGAAAAAGTTTGACCGAAACCCAAGCCTGCGGCAGCAGGTTTTTCTTTGGGAGCAGTGGTTTTTTCAATCCGAATATCAATCATTTGAAACACTCCTTAGTTATTCTTACCGATTTCAAGGGCTTTCAGGTTGACAGCTTGCATATCGGCATGACGGGCAGAGATTACTTTGCCCAAAGCGGCATTGATGCCATCTTCGTTATAGTCGCCGTTTACGTCCATCAATTTACCCATCATAATCATATTGGCAAGGTTACCGAGACTATTGTCGGAGGCAAGTTGAGTAGAAGGAACATAGTAAACAGTAACATCAGTACGGTTTACCTTGCGTTCAATCAAAGTGGAATCCACAAAGATTACGCCGCCGGGAGCAACGGTATCTTCGTATTTGTCCAACGAAGGCAGGTTCATAGCAACCAAGATATCGGGTTTAGAAACAATAGGAGAACCAACGGGAGTATCGCTGATAATAACACTGCAACTGGCAGTACCGCCACGCATTTCGGGACCGTAAGAAGGCAACCAACTGATTTGTTTTCCTTCCAAAAGACCTTTATAAGCCAAGAACTTACCGGCAAACAAGATACCTTGGCCACCCAAGCCTGCAATCAAAATTTGTGTGGTTTTCATATTATTCCCCCTCCTTTTGTGCAGAGCGATCTTTATAAACACCTAAGGGATAGTAAGGAAGCATTTTTTCTTCCAACCATTCCAAAGCTTTTACGGGCGTCAACCCCCAGTTGGTAGGACAGGTGGAAACCACTTCAACCAAAGAAAAACCTTTGCCGTTGATTTGGTTTTCAAAAGCCTTTTTGATAGCCTTTTTAGCAGCTTTAATATTTTTCACGTTGTTAACCGAAACACGTTCCAAATATTCGGGACCGTCTAATTGAGACAACATTTCGCAAACCTTAATGGGGAAACCACAATGATCGGTATCACGGCCATAAGGAGAAGTTTGGGTAACTTGCCCTGGCAAAGAGGTAGGAGCCATTTGACCGCCGGTCATACCGTAAATGGCATTATTAACGAAGATAACAGTAATATTTTCGTTACGGGCGGCAGAATGCACGGTTTCAGCCATACCGATGGATGCCAAGTCACCGTCACCTTGATAAGTGAAAACAATGTGGTTTTCAGGATCGGAGCGTTTAAGTCCGGTAGCAACAGCAGGAGCGCGACCGTGAGCAGCTTCTACCATATCACAGTTGAAATAGTCGTAAGCCATTACCGAGCAACCAACAGGAGCAACACCAATGGTTTTACCTTCAATGCCCAATTCGTCGATGACTTCAGCTACCAGACGGTGGATAATACCATGGGTACAACCGGGGCAATAATGCAGGGGCACATCGGCCAATGCTTTGGGTTTTTCAAATACAACCATTATTTGTTACCTCCTTTTTGAGCGGCGGCGCGAATGGAATCAAGCACTTCATCGGGAGTGGGAATCATACCGCCAACACGGTTGCATAATTCCACAGGACGACGACATTCGGTTGCCAATTTAATATCTTCAATCATTTGGCCCATGGACATTTCAACCGAAATAAAAGTATGTACTTTAACGGTTGCGGCAAGCATAGGAGCTTTGGGGAAGGGCCACAGAGTGATAGGACGAATCATACCAACTTTAATGCCTTCTTCACGAGCAGCATCAATGGCATTTTGGGCTACACGAGCGGCAATACCAAAGGCAACTACGCAAACTTCAGCATCGTCCATTTTGTATTCTTGATACATGGCTTCGTTGGCTTCGATTTCTTTGTAGCGTTCAAAACGGGCAAAGTTTTCTTTTTCCAACTCTTCAGGTTTCAAATACAAAGAATTAATAATGTTGTGCTTCCGTTCACATTTAGTACCGGTAACTGCCCAACTCTTATCATATTCTTTGGTTTCTACGTTGTCGAAAGAAACGGGTTCCATCATTTGACCCATAGTACCATCGGCCAACAACATAACGGGCATACGATATTTATCACCAAGGTCAAATCCTTTGATGGTCAAATCGGCCATTTCTTGCACCGAAGAAGGAGCCAAAACAATAAGGTGATAGTCACCATGACCGCTACCGCGAGTAGCCTGGAAATAGTCGGACTGAGAGGGTTGAATACCGCCCAGGCCGGGTCCACCACGTTGTACGTTAATGATCAAAGCGGGCAAATCAGCACCTGCCATGTAAGAGATCCCTTCACTCTTCAGCGAGATCCCGGGGCTGGACGAAGAAGTCATAACACGCTTACCGGTAGAAGAAACACCGTAAACCATATTGATAGCGGCAACTTCGCTTTCGGCCTGGAGAAATACACCGCCGATCTTAGGCATACGTTTTGCCATATAAGCCGCAATTTCGGTTTGAGGAGTAATGGGATATCCGAAGTAATGACGGCAACCAGCCATGATGGCGGCTTCTGCAATCGCTTCGTTCCCTTTCATAAGAACTTTATCTGCCATTGTAATCACCTCTCCACAGTAATAATGCAATCAGGACACATAGTAGCACAAAATGCACAACCAATGCATTTTTCCTGATCGGTCATTTCCACCGGATGGTGGCCTTTTTTGTTAATTTTGTCTTTGGCAAGAATCAAGATTTTTTTGGGGCAGGCCTCAACGCACAGACCGCAACCTTTGCAAAAATCGGTTCTAAAACTAACCTTTGCCATAGCACTCGTCTCCTTATACTAAAATATGAATTACTTATTGCTTATCAAAAACCCTGCTTTGCAACCCCAACGGGAACAAATCCGGGATTTTGTTTTGTAATGATTCAAATAACTTCTGCTGAACAGTAGTCATGACCAAAGGCAGACCACAAGCATCCGCCACCGCTTGTCCGTATATTACCGATGACAAAATAGTTTCTTCGGTAGTATCGGCGCCTAAATTTGAGTTGTTCACGATTCCCGTAAACGGAATTTTTGAAGCAGCCAAGATTTCGTTCATAACTTCTAACGTATCATCCACGTTGGAAGTAAGCGGACGATACCGATTGACAACCAACCACATATCGTAGTTGTTTTCTTCTAAAATCGCAGGTGCATACCGTCCCAAAGCCAAAGCCCCACGGTCATCGCCACCAATGTCTACAATGGCATGCAAGGTCTTATCATCGGTCAAAGCATACATTTCTTGGGGCAACGCAGGGATATCCACATTCGTATTGGCATAGGGGGAGCAAATCAACGAAATACCTGCCTCAGCTAATCCCTGTGCACTGTCTTTAGTACGAAAGTAGGGATTTACAATATCTAAATCGCCAATGGCAACATGGTCGACCTGCTTTTTAAGTTCAAAAGCAAGGTTTACCGCAATATTAGTTTTACCGCTACCGTAGTGTCCTGCCAGCAAAGTAAGGCGTTTGAATTTCATATTTCAACCCTACTTTACAGTTTATTCCGCATAATCTTACCGCTAACTGTTTTGGGCAGTTCATCCTTAAATACCACAATGCGAGGATATTTATAGGGAGCAGTACGAGATTTTACGTAATTTTGAATTTCTTTGATCAGTTCATCTGACGGTTCAGTGCCCTTGGTCAGTACAATGCTGGCTTTTACTACTTGGCCACGCACTTCGTCGGGAGCCGCAGAAACGCCGCATTCCAACACATAAGGCAATTCCATAATAACACTTTCAATTTCAAAAGGTCCGATGCGGTAGCCGGAAGATTTAATTACATCATCTACACGGCTAACGTACCAATAGAAACCGTCTTCATCTCGCCATGCAACGTCGCCGGTGTGATAGAAACCGTCGTGCCATACTTCTTTGGTCTTTTCTTCGTCTTTATAATATCCAGTAAACAGACCACAAGGAGCACCGTTTTGCACATTTACTACGATCTCTCCGTTTTCACCAACGCCAACGGGGTTGCCATCAGCATCAACAAGCGATACATCATAAATGGGGGCAGGTTTACCCATAGAGCCGATTTTGTAGCTGTCCCCTGCCAGGTTGCCGATGATTTGGGTGGTTTCGGTTTGACCAAAGCCTTCCATAATTTTAAGACCGGTGGCTTTTTCAAATTGACGGAACACCTCGGGATTCAAAGCTTCCCCTGCAGTGGTCATATGTTTTACCGAAGACAAATCGTATTTGGAAATATCTTCTTTTACCATCATGCGGAGCATGGTAGGCGGCGCACAGAAGGTGGTAATGCCGTATTTGGCAAACATGGGCAGAATATCGGCGGCATTAAAGCGGTCAAAGTCATAAACAAAGGTGGCTGCTTCGCACAACCATTGCCCATACAATTTACCCCACATGGATTTTGCCCACCCCGTATCGGAAATGGTAAAGTGCAACCCTTCGGGGTCTACGCAATGCCAATATTTAGCGGTATGGAAATGTCCCAAGGGATATTTAAAGTTATGAGCGGCGATTTTGGGATAACCGGTAGTACCCGAAGTGAAGAACATAAGCATTAAATCATCACCGCAAGGCGTATCATCGGTACGTTCATACACATCGCTGAACAGTTTATAATCCTCATCAAAATTCCGCCATCCGTCACGAGTACCGTTAACAATCAATTTGTTGACAACCGAGGGACTGTTTTGGCATGCCAAGTCAACTTGATGCGCGGTATCGCCGTCTGCGGTACAAATAACGGTATTGATCTCGGCAGCATTAAAGCGGTATTCAAAGTCATGTTCTTGCAATTGATTAGGTGCAAGCACGGCAATAGCGCCCAGTTTGTGAAGACCGAGAATAGCAAACCAAAATTGATAATGCCGTTTTAATACCAGCAAAACACGATCACCTTTTTTGATGCCCAACGACTTAAAGTAATTGGCGCAACGTGCCGATTCATGTTTCATATCGGTAAAGGTAAACCGACGCTCGGTTTTGTCTTTTGCAATGTGCAACATAGCCAGTTTGTCCGGCTTATTATCGGCAATGGTGTCTACCACGTCATAGGCAAAGTTGAATTTCTCGGTGTTTTTAAATTCAATCTTGGTGGGAGTACCATTTTCATTTTTAGTAACGGTAGTATATTGGCGATAAACACGGTCTAACCGTTCGTCAGCCTTGCGAATAGCCGAAGCCAAGGGTTTATTGGCATTGGTACGGCTATCGTCAATATCCGGTTTCAAAACAATAGCATAAAATGCGGCATCCTTGCCGTTTACAGCAATCATACCGTGAGGAGTGTCACTATCGTAATAAATACTGTCTCCCGGACCCAAAACTTCCGTATGTTCCCCAATTTGAACCTTGATTTGACCTTCCAGCACAATGTCACACTCTTGGCCTTCATGGGTAGTCAAAGCAATATCGCTGTGTTCTGCTTCCACACTGTAAGCACATTTAACGTAAAGCGGATCGGCAATACGATTCATAAAAGGGGCAGCCAAGTTAAAATAAGTAAGTCCATGGGCTTGCTCAATTTTTTGGCCCATACCGCTTCTTGTCACAGTATAAGAACGCAACGTAGGGCTGACACCACCGATAATGTCGGTA
>JAZRFL010000205.1:0-1056 GCA_045661365.1 Acutalibacteraceae bacterium
ACCGCTTGGCCTCCGACTTGTTGAAGAGGAACGAACCGCAGCGGAAGAACATAAACAGTTACTTCATCAATTATCAGATAAGGAAAACGAACTTGAACAGATATCGGAACGGATCGATGTTATCCGGAACGGCGGCGATGAATCGGTAAAGGCGAACTATGACGAACTGAATGAATTGAAGCTGATGCAAGCGATAACGGAACAAGACATCGATTCATTGAAACGAAGAACGGGGGCGGCAACATGAGAACGTTATACACGGCAACGACACGGGACGAATACGAACTTCCGATCGCTGTTGCAGATACGCCCAGGGAATTGGCGCGTAAGGTCGGAACAAGCCGGCAAACGGTGTTATCTGTTATCACGCATGCAAATGAACACAAATGGCATTGTTCGTATCATAAGATAGTTTATACAGATAAGGAATGGGAAAATGCTTGATTTTGGATTCTACAACATGGATTGTATGGAAGGTATGAAAGAATTTCCAGATGGCTATTTTGATTTAGCTATTGTTGACCCGCCATACGGGATCGGATGTATGTCGATGAATTACACAAGATCGGGCGCGGTTCGTACGCACGGCTACTCCGCCGCGAAACGAAGGGACTATCGCAAGCAAACGGAATGGGATATCAAACCAAACAAAGATTATTTTGACGAACTGTTCCGCGTTTCAAAGAATCAAATTATATGGGGGGGCAATTACTTTACTGATGTTTTACCGCCATCAAAAAGTTTTGTGGTATGGGATAAAAGATGTAATGATAACATGAAGAACGATTTCGCTGATTGTGAATATGCGTGGATGTCAAAGGGTTTAGGTGTGGCAAGGGTGTTCCGGTATATGTGGAATGGAATGTTGCAAGGCGATATGAAAAACAAGGAAGATCGATTTCATCCGACACAAAAACCGATTCGGCTTTACACATGGTTATTATCACATTACGCGAAAAGCGGCGATAAAATATTAGATACACATGTTGGTTCTGCATCGTCATTGATTGCGTGTGAACGAATGCGGTTTGATTATGTCGGTTTTGAAATTGATGA
>JAZRFL010000206.1:0-1874 GCA_045661365.1 Acutalibacteraceae bacterium
ACCCGTTCGCCTGTGGGCAAGTGAAAGTACTTGCCCTGTGCGACATCGGCGGCGGTTGCGGTGTCCTGTGATAAGTCAATCAGTGTATTCTGACCGTAAACGACCTTATTAATATAGGGATTTGAAGCCATTCAAATCACCCCGCAATCGTTGCCGTTTTTCCTCCAGCGGAATTGTCGGTTTCCACATACGAAATTTCCGCCACGTTCGCCTGACTAATGTAGTCATATCCCGAAGGCGGCAAAATGGTCTGCGCCGAGGTGGACGGCGTGATGTTGACCGCCGTGGCGCTGATGCTTTCGCCGGAATATGTGCCGGTAACGCCGAGGATCTCTACGCCGCTCTTGATGTTCCCGGCGATGATCTTGTTCTGCTCCGTGCTGGAGATAGAAACCTTGCCGGAGCCGTCATGATAGCCGGCGCCGATGGTGTACTGCCCAGCCTTGGTGGAGATGGTGCCGGTGACCGCGCCGTTGTTCGGCATCGTGCCGGTGAGTTCTGCCCCGCGTGCGTGGGCGGTCTTCCCGGACAGGATTTCAGACGCGGCAGCGGTATCGTCTGACGTGTCAGAATCGTAAGTGCAAGTGCCGGTGATGGTCGCGCCGGATTTGACATGCGCCGTAGAACCGGAAAGAAGATGGGCGGCGTCTACCGTGTCGGCGGTCAGGTCTATCAAAGTAGAGCCGCCGAAGATTACTTTGTTGATATACTGATTGTTAGCCATTGTTAAACCTCCGATGCAATATATGCTGTCAACCCGTCGTAAAGGTTACTTGTTTCGTAATAGGGTACTTCGTACACCGTGACGTCGTTCAAAACCAACTTGCCCGCCGTTGGCAACACCTGTTCTTCGTGCGCTTTCGGCGTGACCTCTGTTGCTCCGTCGTAAATGGGGACGGGCGCCGAATCAACGATAATCGGCGATTCAACGCACAGGTCGCAAGTTGTATCAGAAACACAAAGTTCAATTTCGATCACGCGATCACCTCCGGCAGTAACTGACGGGAAACGGTGATACTGCCGACGTTGGTTGCTCCGCGCTGCACGTTGCCACGGGTGTCAAGATACGTCCAGTTGATTTGTACGCTTAACGGCTTATTGATAGTCAACTGCAACGATTCCGTCTGCGACAGCCAGCACAAGACTTTCCGCGCTTCGGCGATTTCTATATCTTCCCCGGTTTTCGTTACGTTGAACGTGTCGCCCTGATTCAAAGTAACGTACACGTTCCGCGCTTCGGTCAAATCAACGGTTTCGTCTTTGATCGTCAGCGTTAACGTGGGTGTGGTTGCTCGAACCATTTACGACCGCCCCCTTTCCAAGTCATCAAGTCGGTGGTTAATAACCTTTATCTGCTCAACAAGTACGGGGATCTGACGCCCATACTCGTTGTGCGCTTTCACGTCTGCTGTCAGTTCGTCAACCTTTTCGCCAAGTGTTTTCTGCCGTTCCTCTTGCAGCGTCAACTGCGTCGTGATTTCCGTGCGCGTTTTACTGTTCGTTGAAATGACCGTGATAAGTGTGACCGCGATCGTAACCGCCCCGGATATAAGGGCGGCAATTACTGCTGAGTTCATACTGTCGCCCCCTTTATGCCGTAGGTACTACTATGCTGACTCTCAATATTCCGCTCACGGAAGACCCGGACGTGTTCGTGATGCTCACCACACCACTTGTGTCCACGCGGAAAGCGACTGTTCCGCTTCCGTTCTGTGCTGGCAAGGTAACGGCGGCGGAGTATAGTGCGGAATAACTGCCGAAAGACCCTATCGCTGTCCAATCTGTTCCGGTTGGCATGGCTGTCGAAAGGTTGACCATTCCGCCTATGATATAAAGACCCGCCCTGCGGTAGCATGACAGGTTGCTGAACGAAG
>JAZRFL010000207.1:0-2625 GCA_045661365.1 Acutalibacteraceae bacterium
TTGGCTACCGGTATTGTAGACGAAATTTATCACGACGGTTATGCCGCAAAACGTATGGAAATCGGTGCGGTTATTGCCGCTGCTCCTGCTGAAAACGTTCGCCGTGAACGTCCCGATGCAGGGGATATCATCATTCTGCTCGGCGGTCGTACCGGTCGTGACGGTTGCGGTGGTGCTACCGGTTCCTCTAAATCTCACACCTTGGAATCTTTGACCTCTTGCGGTGCGGAAGTACAAAAGGGTAACGCCCCCGAAGAACGCAAACTTCAACGTTTGTTCCGCAATCCGATCGCCAGTCGTATGATTAAACGTTGTAACGACTTTGGTGCAGGCGGTGTTTCGGTTGCTATTGGTGAGTTGGCTGACGGTTTGCAAATCAATTTGGATGCTGTACCCAAGAAATATGAAGGTTTGGATGGTACCGAGCTTGCCATTAGTGAATCTCAAGAACGTATGGCTGTCGTGGTAGAACCCAAAGACGTTGATGGTTTTATTGACTTGGCTCAAAAAGAAAATCTGGAAGCTACCGTGGTTGCCGTTGTTACCGAACAACCTCGCTTGGTAATGAACTGGAAAGGTAATACCATTGTTAACATCAGCCGTGAATTCTTGAATTCCAATGGCGCTGAAAAACACATCGACGTAGCTCCTGCCGCTCCTGCTTGCTACAAAAAACAAGTGGGCGATGATTTTGTAAAAGAATACACCGCTATGGCAGAAGATTTAAACATTTGCTCCAAACGTGGTTTGTCTGAACGGTTTGACTCCACCATTGGTGCCGGTACGGTATTGATGCCTTTCGGCGGTAAATATCAACAAACTCCCATTCAAGCAATGGTGCAAAAGGTTTCGGTCGAAAAAGGTCATACCGACAACTGCTCTTACATGGCTTGGGGTTACAATCCCTTCATCACCGAAAAGAGCCCCTATCACGGCGCTTATCTTGCTGTGGTGGAATCGGTTTCTAAAATGATTGCTACCGGTGCATCTTTTGAAGACGTATACTTGACCTTCCAAGAATACTTTGAACGTCCCGGTAAAGATCCCGCTCGTTGGGGCAAACCCTTGGCCGCTTTGCTTGGTGCTTTTGAAGCCCAAAAGAATTTGGGGATTGGTGCTATCGGCGGCAAAGACTCTATGAGTGGTACTTTTGAAAAATTAGACGTACCTCCCACTTTGGTATCCTTTGCGGTTACTACCGGTAAAACTTCCGAAGTTATTTCTCCCGAATTCAAATCCGCAGGCAACAAAGTTGTGTTTATTAAACCTGAATATGACGAAAATCATCTGCCTGTGACCGAATCCCTCATTTCGGTTTATAACACCGTAACCGATTTGATGCGTCAAGGCAAGGTTGTTGCCGCTTATACCCCCGGTTTGGGCGGTATTGCCGAAGCAGTAATGAAAATGTGCTTTGGTAACTGGATTGGCTTTGCTTATGAACCCGATTTGACTATGGATGACCTGTTTGGTTATAACTACGGTGGTTTCTTGTTAGAGGTGTCCGATGACGTGAACGTAGGTACCTTAATCGGTAAAACAACCGACCAACAGACCATTACCAAAGGAAACGAATCCATTTGCTTGGGCAGCACGTTAGAAGCTTATGAAAACAAATTAGAATCTGTTTACAGCTGCAACATTCCCACTGTTGGCGACAAACCCGAAACCTTCTCTTATGATGGCGAAAAACAAGTGACTCCGGTCATTAAAATTGCCAAACCCAAGGTTTTGATTCCTGTATTCCCCGGTACCAACTGCGAATTTGACTCGGCAAAAGTGATGCGTGATGCTGGCGCTGATGCGGAAATCTTTGTTATCAACAATCTGTCTGCCGACGGTATTGCCCGTAGCGTAGAAGATTTTGCCGCACGTTTGGCTACTTCCCAAATGGTATTTATTCCCGGTGGTTTCTCGGGCGGTGACGAACCCGACGGTTCGGGTAAATTCATTACCGCTTTCTTCCGCAACGGCGCTATTAAGGAACAAGTAACCGAACTGCTTGAAAAACGTGATGGTTTGATGTGTGGTATTTGTAACGGCTTCCAAGCACTTATCAAATTGGGTCTGGTACCTTACGGTAAAATTATCGACACCGACGGAAACTGCCCCACCTTGACCTTCAACACCATTGGTCGCCACCAATCTCGCATGGTTGCTACTCGAATTGCTTCCAATGCTTCTCCGTGGTTGTCGGCTACTAAAGTTGGCGAAATTTACAATGTGCCCATCTCTCATGGTGAAGGCCGTTTCTTGGCCGATCCCGAGTTGATTGCACAATTGGCTGCAAACGGTCAAATCGCTACCCAATACGTAGATGAAACCGGTTTGGCAACCAATGATATTCGTTATAATCTCAACAACTCTATGTGCGCTATCGAAGGTATTTTGTCGCCCGATGGTCGTGTATTGGGTAAAATGGGTCACTCGGAACGTTATGCAAAAGATTTGTATCGTAACGTCCCCGGTGAATATGATATGAAACTGTTTGAATCGGCTGTTAATTATTTCAAAAAATAAGAGGGGAGCGGTACTCTATGGCTTATCTCAGCGATATTGAAATTGCTCAACAATGTAAAATGAAACACATTAGCGAAATTGCAAAAACCGCCCATGTGGATGAAG
>JAZRFL010000208.1:0-8488 GCA_045661365.1 Acutalibacteraceae bacterium
AGCGGACGAAGCCGCCGTTGTTGCCGCCAGAGAAGCCTATGACGGCTTGACTGCCGACCAACAAGCATACGTAACCAACTACGATGTATTGGTTGCCGCCGAAGCTACCATTGCCAATCTGAAAGCTCAAGCAGAACAAGAGGCAATTGACCAAGCCGCCGCTCAAGCGGTAGCCGATCAAATCGATGCCTTGAACGTACAATCCTTGGAGGACAAACCCGCTGTGGTTGCCGTCAGAGAAGCATACAACGCCTTGACCGATGCGCAAAAGGGGTATATTACCAATCTTGAAGCGTTGGTGGAGGCTGAAACCAAGATTGCCGAGCTGGAACAACCTGCGCCGGTAGCGATTACCTACGGTGACGTGGACGCGGACGGCAAGGTAACCGCCGCCGATGCCCTGGAAGTGCTGAAAAGCGTGGTGGGTAAGGTGACCTTTACCCAGGAACAAATCAAAGCCGCCGACGTGGACGGTAGCGGAAAAGTGGATGCCGCCGATGCGTTGGATATTCTTAAAAAAGTGGTAGGCAAAATCGATTTGTTTGCCGTAGAAACCAAATAACAAAACTTTTGTTTGTTTGCTCTCTCGAACTTTGTCGGGGGAGCAAATTTCTTTTATAGAACAAAGATTTTTTGAAACAATCAACCAAAAAAATCTTGAAAAATCGCAAGATTTATGGCATAATGAGAAAAAGGTTTTTCAAAGACCTTTTATCAAAGAAATGGAGGAATGATCTTCATGAAAATGACCAAACGCTTATTGGCAATGCTGTTAGCTTTGGCAGTGGTTTTCACCGGCTTGGCGGGAACCTTGTCTACACAAGCGGCCACAGCATTCACTTCTTGGACCGACGTGGAACAACCAATTTACCACCTTGGTCTGGAAAATGTTAGCGTTGTTGATGGGAACTATGCCCATTACCGCTATTTTGCCCAAGAATTTGTGCCCCAAGCAAGTACTTTGGGCGGCGCTAAATTGGCGCTGAATTTAACTGCCGGTGCCGCTACGGTGCATATGGAACTGCGTTCCGAAGTAAACGGCACCGCTTTGGCTACTGCCAACACCAACATTGTCAGCAAAGGCAACGGTGTGCATTGGTACGACATTTCGCTGGGTGAAGTTGTGAACGTCACCTCCGGTAACGTGTACTATTTGGTATACTGGCTTACCGCCCGTGACGCTTCCGCGGTGTGTATTACCCACGGTAAAGGCATGGCCAATCCCGAACATCCCGCTTACGTGTGGACCATGGCCGACGGCGGCGCAGTTACCTTTACCAAAAATAATATTGTTGCGGGTTTTGAATTGATCACCACCCAAGTGTCCACCGACGCTACTCCCTCTACTCCTTCCACTCCCTCAATCCCCGACGGTCCCTTTACCGAATGGGCTCAAGAAGGTGCGCCCGTAAGCCACTTGGGCTTGTCCACTGCGCAACCTACCGACGGTAACTGGGTCAACTACGGCTATATTGCTCAAGAATTTGTACCCGAAAAAGCCGAAATTTACGGTGCCAGCGTGGCAGTAAACCTTACCCAAGGCAACGCTACCTTCCACGTGGAAATCCGTTCCGAAGTAAACGGCGAAGCTTTGGCCGCCAACGACGTTACGGTTACCAGCAAAGGGAACGCCCGTCATTGGTATGACCTGCCCTTGAAATCCAAACTTACCGTTACTCCCAACCAAAAATATTATTTGGTTTACTACCTCACCGCCCGTGATCCCGCTTCGGTATGCGTTGTGTACGGTTCCGACTTAGGAGCCGGTGGCGCTGTTCACCCCGGTTATATCTGGAAAATGGCCACCGGTGGCGACGTAAACTTTGATGCCGGCGCTAAATACTTGGTGTACTGCTTTAAAGTCCACCATAATCGTCTGACTCCTCCCACCAATGAAGAATTGGCAGGCGACGTAGACAACCTGATTTTCAACTTGCCTGCTTTGGAAGATATAAAACTGGAAGACGAAGTGGTCATCGCCGCCGCTCGTGCCGCTTATGAAGCATTGACCGATGAACAAAAAGCATTGGTAGCTGAATATCAGCATTTGGAGGCTTGCGAAGCTAAAATTGCCGAATTGAAAGCAATTGCCGAAAAAGAAGCCGCCGACAAAGCGGCCGCTAAAGTGGTAATTGACCAAATCGCCGCCTTGACCAAAGGAAATACCGAAGCCATTGCCGCCGCCCGCGAAGCGTATGAAGCTTTGACCGACGCGCAAAAACAATTGGTTACCAACTTGGCAAGATTGGAAGAAATGGAAAAACCTGCTTTCGAGGGCACCTACGGCGAAGTAAACGGCGATGAAAAGATCAACTCTGCCGACGCTTTGGAAATTCTTAAGAGCGTAGTCGGTAAAGTCGATTTGAATGAAATGCAAATCGAAGCCGCCGACGTAAATGACGACGGTAAAGTTGGCGCCGATGATGCTTTGATGATTTTGCAATATGTAGTTGGCAAACTCCAATATTTCCCCGCCGAAGAAAATGACCCTGCTTTCTTGCAAAAACAAGCCGAAGCTATTGACGCTAAAATCGATGCTATCGGCGAAGTGACCGCAGAAAATTATAAAGATAAAACGGCAGCTATCACCGCCGCTCGTAGAGCTTACGATGATGCGAAAAAAGACGTAAAGAATTTGGTTACCAAATTGTCTGTGTTAGAAGCCGCCGAGGAAAAATGGGCAGAGTTCAAAGCGATCGATGATGCAAAGGTTCCCCAACCGGAAGACCCTGCCAATCCCGAAATTGAAGAAGGGTATCAAGCCATTCCTCAATTGCAAAACGTAAGCGGTTACGCTACTCCCGTAGCACCCGTTGAAAACGATTTGTCCTTCAACACCTTGACCCAGATCAACCAAACCTATTCCAAATTGTACGACTTGGATTTGGATTGCATTTTGGCTTATGAATATGGTATGCCGAGCGATACCAATGGCGGTTTGGCTGCTTCTTGGGTACAAGACAAACATACCTATAACGACGATACCACCATCGGTTTGATGATCGCCGTAAACCGCGACAATGCCGAATATTTGGAAAAATATGCAGGCAACCGCGGTATTGCCGACATTCAAACCAAGGCCGATGGTTCTTTCCGTTCTCACTCTGTTTTGAACGGCAAAACCGTTTACTACATGGTGCCTACCAATTCTTATTTGGACTACAAATGGCAAGTAATTGACAAATATCTGCAATCGGGCAAGATCAAAGTGGTTGCTTTGGAAGAACCCGAACTGTGGAACAACGCAGGTTACTCTGCCGGTTATAAAGAATTGTTTAAACAATACTACGGTGTGGATTGGATGGATCCCGATACCGATGCACAATCCAAATGGATGCACCAAAAATTCAAAGCATGGGCTTTCAATAACGCTTTTGAAGTATTGTCCGGCAAAATCAAAGAAAAATATCCCGACGTTAAGGTACTTGTTACCACCCATAGCCCCTTGAGCTATATGCAACACGGTATTTCTACCGGTGCTTCTATGTTTGGTGATATTGATACCGTTGACGGCGTAATCGGCCAAACTTGGTCGGATGACGCTTCTCAAGCATTTATGTATGCAGGCAACCAAGTAGCCAACGTATTTATGAACGCCATGTACGCTTACAACAGCTACGGCGAACTTCTCAGCGACGGCAAAGCCTTGTATCTGTTGCAAGACCCTGCTTCTGACAATGGCGCCATTGACAAAGAAACTTTGGAAGAAAACTGGAAACAAACCGTGGTTGCCGCTATGATGCAAAACGACACCACTTCTTTCCAATCCACCATTTGGCCTCAACGTGCCTTCTCGGCCATGGGTATGGACTACAAAACCATACAGTTGAGTGTAAACAAAATGTACCAAGAATTTGGCAATGACGATATGTACGGTGCTGTATACGGCGCTACTCCCGGCATTGCTCTTGCCGCTTCTGACTCTATGGGGTGGCACTTGGGTTCCGAACATGTAGCAACCGGCAACAGCAAAAACTCCTTCTCGGGTATTTATCTGTCTTTGCAAAATGACGGTGTTGCTTTGGATACGGTAGGTCTTGACAACTTGACCAGCGTTGACCAATTAAAAGACGTGAACCTGCTGATTGTTGCTTATGATGCAGCCAAACCTATGACCGAAACCGCCAACCAAGTCATTGCCGATTGGGTTAAAGCAGGCGGCCGCTTGCTTATGATGAACGGTCATGATGGATTTGCCGATCTTAAGAGCGAATGGTGGGGTAAAAAAGGCACCACTCCTTATAAGGATTTGATTGCCAAATTGGGCATGAACGTAACCACCACCGTAGGTGGCGTAGAATCCTATAAATGCCCCACTTGGCCGGGTAGTTCTTTTGACGATACTTGCTACGTAGTTGATGAATATTCTAACCGTATGTTGTCCTTTACCGGCACCGGTTTCCAAACCTTTATGACCTATGACGGTAAAAACATTGGTATTCAAGCCAACGTAGGCAACGGTTACGTAGTCATGGCAGGGTTGCCCTCGGCTTTTTATGCCACCTCTATGCTTTCTGAAAAAGCCGTGCGTGATCTGTGTGCCAAAGCGTTGAAAGGCTCTGCTACCGAATATAAGAGCGGCACCTCTTTTGTGGCTGTGCGCGGTGACTACTTTGCTTATTACAGCCCTGTTGATGCCAGCCGTACTGCCGAAGACCGAACCTTCATCAATCTGTTACATCCCGACCTTGAAGTGAAACCCGGCGGCGTTGCCATTCCTCGTCAAGAAGCGGTTCTTTATTATGATGTAACCGACCAAGCAAACGACGATATTCCTCGTTTCTGCTTCACCGGCGGTACCGAAACGGCAGACCGTTTCCAAAGTGCCGACACCACCCGCTTTACCATTACTTATCCTTCTAACTCGGTAGCGGCTACCTTGCTTTTGGGTAATGGTAAATATCCTCAAACCGTAAAAGCAGTTGCTGCTTCGGGTGATGAAGTTTCGTTTATCACCAGTTGGGATGACGACAACGGCGCATTGGTTATTAAAGCCAACAACCCCGACGTAAACGACCCCATCACCTTTGAAGTACTTTGGGGTGACGAATACGTTCAATTGCCCACCAACTACATTTACGACTCTTTTACCCACTTTACTACCTCAAACACCATAAACGATGATATCTTGTTGGATTCTTATAACGGTCACTTGTCATCCGGTGTATACTTTACCGACAACGGTACAGAATTTGTTTGGAAGATTGACTTGGCAACCTACGTACAACCTTCTATGACCTTCGACGATTTGGCAAACTATCATATTTTGGTTTCTTTCGACGGTCAGAATTGGACAACGGTAGAAAACTGGGCAGAACAAGGTCCTCCTTTGGGCATTTTGGCAGATGGCACTGTGTCTTCGGCGGCCGCGAACCGTACCGACGTAACAGTAAACGCCAATAACTACGACGAATCTGCTAACGCAGACTATATGTACGTAAAACTTACCAGCTGCTACATGTTTACCCCCGAACATCCCGGTGGTGACCACGGCGGTCAGATTTACAGCTATACCTTAACCTACCTTACTGCAGGTTAATAAAACCAATACAATAATTTTTGAAAGTCGCGTGTTTCGGCACGCGACTTTTTTTGTCAAAACATTTATACAAAACCGTCGAAAAGTCGAAAAAATCTGCAACACCCCAAAAAATGGGGCGATATACAGAAATTTTATTGTGATGCGTGGTCGGAAAAGTACTTGAAAAAAGTGTTGGTTTATGATATTCTTAATATGAATAAATCTCATGTGTAATAATGCGAAAAAATTAGTGTTTTTACTCATGGGTGAATGGAGGATGAAGCTTATGAAAACAAGCAAACGTTTGTTGGCGTTTCTGTTATCGTTGGTTTTGGTTTTGACCGGTCTTTCCGGTGCATTATCGGCGAACGCTGCAACAGCATACACTGCAAACACCACCGTCGATAGTCAGCTTTATCACGTTGGTTTACAAGGCGCAAGCGTAACCGACGCGAACTATACCAACTATCGATACTTAGCGCAACAATTTGTGCCTAGCGCAACCAACCTGAGTGGTGCCAAATTGGCATTGAACCTGACCACCGGTTCCGCTACCGTGCACTTGGAACTTCGTTCCAGCGTTAACGGCTCTGCCCTGGCTTCGAATAATTATCGAATCACCAGCAAGGGGAGTGGTGTTAACTGGTACGACGTTAGCTTTGGTAAAAACGTAACCGTAACCGCTGGTTCGGTTTATTATCTGGTGTTCTGGTTGACCGAGCGTACCGCAGGCGCCACCTGTTTGGTTGCCGGTACTCAGGTTTCCAAACCCGCTAACCCCGGTTATGTTTGGCAAATGTCCACCGGTGGTACGCCGAACTTTACCAGTGGTAACTATATTTATGGTTTCCAACTGATTACCGAAAACTACGCTCCCCCCATTTTTGAGGCATGGACTCAAATTGACACCGCCTTTACCCACTTGGGGTTAGAAGGTGCCACCGTAACCGATGGTAACTTCAACAACTATCGTTACATTGCGCAAGAATTTGCTACCAACCTCAGCTCTTTGAGCAGTGTATCGGTGGCTATGAACCTGACCAGCGGTACGGCAACCGTACACGTGGAAATTCGTTCTGCTGTTAACGGTTCGGCAATTGCTTCCAACGATGTGAGCGTTACCTCTCAAGGAAATGCTTTCGCTTGGTATGACCTGCCGCTTAAGAGCGCTGTCTCGATCACCCCCGGTCAAAGATACTATTTGGTATATTGGTTAAAAGCCCGTACCGCCGGCGCTTCTTGCGTGGTTCCCGGCTCGGATGCAGGCAGCAATAACGCCTTCCCTTGCTATTTGTGGAAAATGACCACCACCGGTAATGTTTCTTTCTCGGTTAGCGACCGCGTAGTTCCCTTCCGTTTGACCGGTTCCGGCTCGAGTGGCACTACCGTTCCCAATGCCTATACCGAATTCACCGAAGACGGTACCGCCTTTACCCACTTGGGGTTGTCCACCGCTACCAGCTCTGACGGCAACTGGGGCAACTATCGCTATATTGCCCAAGAATTCGTAGCAGGTAGCAATTCTATCAGTGGGGCTTCGGTTGCTTTGAACTTGACCGCAGGTACCGCCACCGTACACGTGGAAATTCGTTCCAGCGTAAACGGTTCTGCCATCGCTTCTAACAACGTGAATATTACCTCTCAAGGCAACGGCCGTTATTGGTATGACCTGAAATTTGCCAGCAACGTAGCTGTTACCGCAGGTAACACCTATTATTTGGTGTATTATCTCACCGCCCGTACGTCCTCCTCGGTTTGCGTGGTTTATGGTGCCGACAAAGGTGCCAACAATGCCGCTCATCCTTGCTACACCTGGAAAATGGCCGATGGTGGCTCGGTAAACTTTACCGCAGGCAACAAAAATCTGATTGCTTGCTTTAGAATTCTGGCCGCTTCTTCCGGCGGTGGTACCAGCACCGGCGGCGGCTCTTTGACTGCCTTTACCTCCTCGACTCAAACCGGTAGTGCCATTACCCACCTTGGTTTGTCTACTGCCACCTCCGCTGACGGCAACTGGGGCAACTACCGCTATATTGCTCAAGAATTCGTGCCTGCCTCCGCTGACTTGTGGGGTGCAAAGGTTGCCTTGAACTTAACCACAGGCAATGCTACCGTTCATATGGAAATCCGCTCTGCGGTGAATGGTACTCCTTTGGCCACCAGCGACGTAACCATCACCAGCAAAGGCAACGGTGTGAACTGGTATGACCTGCCCTTGAAGAGCAAGCTTACTGTGATTCCCGGCCAAGCCTATTACCTGGTATATTATTTGACCGCTCGTGATTCCGGCTCGGTATGTATTGCTTATGGTGCTGACGTTGGTGCCGGTAAGGCCGAACACCCCGGGTATCAATGGAAAATGGCCGACGGTGGTAACGTAACCTTCTCGGTTGGCAACAAAAACTTGATTTTCGGTTTCCAAATTGCCACCGCCAAAATGACCAGTGCCGACCAAGATGCCGCACAAGCCGTAATTGACAAAATTGCCGCTTTGCCCGCAACCATTACTTCTGCTCATAAATCGGCTGTTACCTCGGCTCGCTCTGCTTACAATGCGTTGACCTCTACCCAACGGGCATTGGTTACCAACCTTTCTAAGCTGACCGCCGCCGAAGCTGTCATCGCCAACTACGATGCCGCCGCCGCAGTAGACGCTAAAATTGCTGCTTTGCCTGCTGCTTCTTCTCTTACCTTGAGCAACAAGTCGGCAGTTACCGCCGCTCGTACTGCTTATAAAGCATTGACCAGCGCTCAACAAAAATTGGTTACCAAGTTGAGCACTTTGGAAGCTGCCGAAACCAAAATTGCCAACTTAGAGGCCGCGCAAACGGTTATTGACAAGATTGCCGCTTTGCCCTCTACCATTACTTTGAGCAACAAATCGGCAGTTACTGCCGCTCGTAGTGCGTACGCCGGTTTGACTGCTACTCAACAAGCCTTGGTTACCAACCTTTCCAAATTGACTGC
>JAZRFL010000209.1:0-5819 GCA_045661365.1 Acutalibacteraceae bacterium
ATTTCAATACCATTTCCGTCTACGCAACCTCCACGATCAACGTCTGTGTCAAAAATCACACCAAAATCGGCTTGATTACGTAATACCGCCTCACGAATAGAAGCCATGGCAGTAGGATCTTCCGGGTTTGGAATGTGGTTCGGAAACAATCCATCGGGTTCTAAGTAAACGCTACCCGTAATATCTGCACCTAAAGGTTGTAACACTTCTTTAGCATAAAAACCACCCGCACCGTTTCCTGCGTCTACAACAATATGGAATCCGCTTAAGGGTTTTTCATCTTGGCTGCAACGAAGACTGTTTGCAATCATTCGGCGTAAGCCAGCCGCATATTCCGGCATATAGTCCATGACAGCAACACTTCCATTGGGAGCAAAAGACGGAGTTTTTGACTCAGAGCAATAAGACAAAATTTTACTGATATCTTCCCCTTGCAACCCACCTTCACGAGTAAAAAACTTTAAGCCGTTTAAGTGGAACGGATGATGGCTTGCCGTAATTTGAATTGAACCATCTATCGGATGATCGATCGTAATCATAAACATAGACGGCGTAGAAGCCAAACCGCAATCAAACACCTTGCAACCATAGCGAATAGCCGAACGTTGCACGGCACCGGAAATACGATCGGCAGAAATTCGACTATCGTGTCCTACTGCAATTACAAGGCTAGACACAGGTTTTGACAAAGTTTCTGCCAGCCAAAGCAAAAATCCTGCTGCAATGGATTCGACCACTTCGTCAGTCAAAGTAACAGCACCCTTTTCCGTTTCAACTGCAATACCGCGAATATCGGTACCGCTTTTTAATGCTTCCCATGCAACACTCATGATTCTTGTTCTCCTTCGCTCGTATCTTCTATGTCAACCGATTGGTTCAAAAGTGTACGCCGTTTTACAGAAATGGGTAAAAGAAGGCATAGCGCACACCAATAACACCCTTCAGCGAACCAAGGAATCAACCAATCAAAAAACAAATAGTACATATCAAAATTATTGGTAATTACATTAAAGGCAGAGGTTATCTCGGTGATCAGTACAACCGAAAAAAGAACACCTACCATAACGAAAATAATTTTTTTCATACGAACCGATTTCTCGTTGTAACGTAATGCTAAAAAGGAAAAAATTATGAAAAAAATAATGTGCGGAAATAAAATCAGCAGTTCCTTGACAACAAAATTCGGAACGGAAGATAGATCAATAGGATCGTAACGATAAAAGCGAAAAGTTGCACTTTCGAACAAAAAATACACCCAGATCAAACAATGAATAAAAACCGAAAAGAAAAAACCACTTTTAAATCGTTTTCCAGGAAAACAAAAAAAGCAATATAGCATCAAAAGCAACCCAGGCAAACAATGCCATAAATTCTCGTAAGCGTAATAATACATTGCATCGATCAATGTCCAAACAGTATAAAACAATATGAAACCAAAAATACATAACAGTTGTTTATTACTTTTTAATGTGTTCCAATACTTTATCAATATAGATTCACCGCCAAAAATATTTTTTAAAATCAAAGGCACACAGCCCGAACGTTCTGCGTGCCTAAAAAATTAATCGTCAAATTCTTTATTAAAGTTGTTTTTCACCTGAGTAGCATCGGCATACATAGAAAAACTAACCATTTCATTTTGATATGCGTTACCAACACCTGTCTTCATCAAAACACCGGCATACAATTCCTTTGTTTCGCCAACCTTCAATACTGCTGTATCTACAAAAGGTGTTTCTCGTGTTAAATCGGTCATGTTCGCAGTAAAAAGACAATTGCGGTCCTTATCATAAATTTTAACCACCAAAGCATCTTTCAGCGTACCAACAAAATCATCCATATATAACCGATAATAAACGTCAACGGTACTGTTGTTTCTCAAATAAAAAGGTTGAATCGCCTCTCTGCCCGGTTCTAAATAAAAATCGTTTTCTACGAAAACAGGTTGATTTCCGTTAAAATCAATGTCAACCTTAGCTGTTTCAAACAGGTTGGCTTCCGATGAAATAAAAGAACTAATAAAAGCAAATGTGTTAATCACAAACATGATAAACAGAAGAACAATGACAGCAATTGAAATCCAGACTTTTTTCTGTGTAGTTGAATTACTCATACTGCTCTTCCTCCTCATCATCTTTTTTGCGTTTAGCCAAAATCAACAAGACAAAAATCGACAACGCAGAACCACCTAAAATAACATACAAGGAAATTTGAAATGGATCTCCGGTTTGCGGAGGCGGCAACAAATTTTCGTCCTCTTCAATATACCAATTAAAATCAGCCAACAAACGAGCAACTTGATACGGATTGTCAACTGACGTGTCCATAGAAACATCAATACGATAATAGCGAATCGTTTCCTCGGCGGCGTTTTTAGATAATTTTTCTTTAAACTCAGCACCGTTAATTTGATTAAAAGTTCCTTGACAAATAACCTTGTTGGTATCTAGGTTTGTTACCGTGACGTCCAAAACATCGCCTAACAAACGGGTTTGCTCGGTTATTTCAGCTTGAAATACCAAAGTAACATCATCAGTATGATGCGCTTTTACACAGAAATAACGAGTTTCGGTATCACCGGGAAGCATATTCGTCACTTCAAATTTTTTGTTATATTCATCTTGCCAACGATAAAATTCCAACAAAGATGCCGAAGGATTAGCTTGACTGACTATTTCACCGGCCATGGGTTCAATGGTTTCTTGGGAATCGTTAAGAGTCAAATCAATCACAGGCAAAGAAAGACCAATAGGCTCAGAAAAATCTTCATTTTCATCATGTTCAAACATGTCGCTTGGGGTTTGAACGTCAGTGTTTGTTGCTCGTTGTCCTAAATAATTGTTTGGAACCACAACGGTAGCACTATCGGCATTTTGTTGCCAAAAAATAGGACGTGCAACCAAAGCACAAAAGCTTAAAAGACACAATATGCTCAAAACAATAATAGCCATTTTAAATCGCATTTTTTTGCTCTCTTTTACGCTAGCCATTTCCAACAATCCTTTATAAGAAAATAGTATACTAAAACTATACAATTTAACAACATAATTGTAGCACATACTAAGTGAAAAATCAAGGTGTTTTTTTCTAAATTAATCCCAATCCACGTAATATAGCGGATATCATAAATAACGTTGCCATTGAAAACACCGCCGTCCAAACAACATATTGTCTTGCCAACTCATCATCGCCACCCATAGAAGAGGCCATAATTGCGCTGGAAACTGCAACGGGAGAGCCAAACAAAGCGATCAATGCACCATACTCCCCTGCCGCACAACTAAACCATCCCAATTGACAGCCCAAATATGTAGCGGCCAATCCGAGCATCGGTGCAACAACCAAACGAAAAACCGTTCCACTGGCAATGTTTTTGAGTTTTCCTTTTGTTTCACTAAAATCTAACAAACCACCCATAACCAATAATGCTAACGGACCTGAAGCTTGATGCAGCCATGTGATCACTTTAAAAAGAAACGGCATATCATTTTGCAACGAAAACAGTACTTCACCATTACCTAAATTCAGCACGAGAGTACGCAATAACAAACACATGATGCCGGCACAAGCAGCCAATATCAAGGGGTTTTTAACAATATCTTTTATAATGTGAACAATAGAATGCTGTTTATTTTGATCCGAATAGATTGCGAGCACGATCACAGCAAAAACATTAAATAAGGGGATCGTAAATGCCGATAAAATCGATGCAACTGCCGCACCCGAAGCACCACCCAATGCTTCGGCCAGCGGCAATCCAATAATGGCAAAATTGGAACGAAATGTACATTGAATAAAAACACCTTTGGCATTTCGTTCCTTAATTAAATACTTTGAGGCAACACAGCCAATTATAAACAACATGAAAATTACTACCAATGAGAAGATGATCAACGCCCAATTAAACTGATTAATATCCGGGACTACATAAATATTATGAAAAATTGTCATTGGTAATAATAATTTAAATACCAAAGTATTGCCATTTTTCAAAAACGTTTCAGAAAAAAAGTTCTTACGTGCGAGATAATACCCTAAAATTAATAATGCCAAAATCGGAAAAACGGCATAAAAAGAAAATTGAAGTACTTGTAGCAAAAAAATCACTCCGTAAGAAAATTTCCCGACGATTTCGCCGGGAAATTTTTAATTAAAACAGGCCGGTGATAATACCTTTTTCATCTACATCGATACGTTCGGCTGCAGGAACTTTGGGCAGGCCCGGCATGGTCATAATATCCCCGGTCAGTACCACAATAAATCCTGCACCGGCGGAGATTTTCATATCACGCACGGTAACGGTAAAACCGGTGGGAGCACCCAGTTTTTTGGGGTCATCGGAAAAACTATATTGGGTTTTGGCCATGCAAACAGGACATTTATTAAAACCCATGCTGCTGAGCTTATCCATCGATTTACGGGCGGCAGGAGTCAAAATTACATCGTCACCGCCATACACCTTTTGAACAATAGCACGGATCTTGTTTTCGATAGATAAATCATCGTCATAGCTAAAGGTGAAATTGGGTGTTTCCTCTTCGCAAAGACGAACAACTTCTTTTGCCAGTTCTTCCCCGCCTTTGCCACCCTCGGCCCAAACGTTAGAAAGGGCAACGTTTACACCAAGAGTTTTACATTCATCCATAATACATTGGATTTCGGCATCGGTATCGGTGGGGAAACGGTTAACAGCAACCACACAAGGCAAGCCGTATACGTTTTTAATGTTGGCAACGTGTTTGAGCAGATTGGGAATACCTTTTTTGAGAGCATCTAAATCTTCGGCACTCAGTTGGTCTTTGGCAAGTCCACCGTGCATTTTAAGCGCACGAACGGTAGCAACAACCACAACTGCATCCGGAGTCAGCCCTGCCATGCGGCATTTAATATCCAAGAATTTTTCGGCACCCAAATCGGCACCAAAACCTGCCTCAGTAATGGCATAGTCACCCATTTTAAGAGCCATTTTAGTGGCAATTACCGAGTTACAACCATGGGCGATATTGGCGAAAGGACCGCCATGCACAAAAGCAGGGGTACCTTCCAAGGTTTGTACCAAATTGGGTTTTAAAGCATCTTTCAACAAGGCGGTCATAGCGCCTTGTGCTTTCAATTGACCGCAGGTTACGGGTTCATCATTAAAGGTATAACCAACAATAATGCGAGAAAGACGCTCTTTCAAGTCAGTTAGGGAGTTGGACAAACACAATACCGCCATGATTTCGCTGGCTACGGTAATATCAAAGCCATCTTCACGAGGAACACCGTTTACTTTGCCGCCCAACCCGTCGGTTACGTAACGCAGTTGACGGTCGTTCATATCCACACAACGTTTCCAGGTGATGCGGCGTGTATCAATTCCCAGAGCATTTCCTTGGTGGATGTGGTTGTCAAGCATTGCGGCAAGCAGGTTATTTGCGGCACCAATGGCGTGGAAGTCGCCTGTAAAATGCAGGTTAATATCTTCCATGGGTACAACCTGTGCGTAGCCACCGCCTGCTGCCCCGCCCTTGACCCCAAATACGGGGCCAAGAGAAGGTTCACGCAAAGCTACGGTAACATCTTTACCAATACGGCGCAAGCCGTCAGCCAAACCGATGGTGGTAGTGGTTTTGCCTTCCCCTGCAGGGGTGGGAGTAATAGCAGTAACCACAACCAATTTACCGTTTTGCCGATTGCTTTCTAATAGGGATAAGTCGATTTTTGCTTTGTATTTTCCATAATACTCCAACAATTCTTCATCCACATGAGCGGTTTTTGCAATTTCGCTAATGTGTTTCATTTTACATTGTTGAGCAATTTCAATATCGCTGAGATAA
>JAZRFL010000210.1:0-2099 GCA_045661365.1 Acutalibacteraceae bacterium
TTTTTGGCACCGCATTTTCCGCAAAATGCACCTTGTTGCGGCACAACGGGTGCGGGGGGTACAGCGGTTGGGGGTGTTGCAGAAGGAGTAACGGTTGCCATAGGTGTGGGCGGGGTAACGGTTGCAGGGGGGACGTAGCCGCCCTGTACGGGGGGCATCTCTTGTGCCGCACGCACCTTCTTTTTCTTTTTGCTCCGCAGGATCAAAATGATGATGATCACGATCAGCAAAAGCAGCAAGGCACCGCCGCCACCGATGATCAGCCAAAAGAGCAAGCCGGTGGTGCCCTTCTCTTTTTTGTCGGTTTCGTTTTCTTGGGCTTCTTGCTCTAATTCGGGTTGTTCAATCACCACTTCTTCAAAAGCAAAGCCGTTTTCGGTGGCATAGGTTTGGGCATAAGAACCTGCCGTACCCCGCACCGTAAAGCCGGCGATGGGCTTGTATTCCATGGCATTTTCGTCCCAAACGTACCCCATAGCATCTTCTTCAATGGTGGTAACCGATTGGGGAATGGTAACGGATTGCAAGCCGGTACATTCATAAAACGCATTGTCCTTAATCGTAACCACGCCCTCGGGCAACGTAACCGAAGTCAGCTTTTTGCATCCGTCAAAGGCGAATACCCCTATGGTGGTGACTCCTTGGGGAACGGTATATTCGGTCAGGGCGTGACCGGCGGGCATTTGGATCAATTGCGACATATCTTTGGTAAACAGCACACCGTCCACTTGGCAATAATTGGGATTGGCGGCATCGATCTGTATGGCGGTAAGAGACGGCGCCATGCCAAAGGAGTCTTCGCCTATGTTAGTCACCGAAGCCGAAATGCTTACCTTTTGTAAAAAGGGGCATTCACAAAAGCTGTAGTTTCCCAAGGTGGTAACCGAATTGGGCAAAACGGCTTCTTGCAAATATTGGGACTGAAAAAAGGCAAATTCCTCTATGGTGGTCACCGATGCCGAAATGGTCACCTTTTGCAAACGGCTGTTGGAAAAGGCATTTGCTCCCACTATTAGGGTGCCGTAGGGCACGGTATAAAAACTGCCGGTTTTGGCAGGAGGATAATGCAGTAAGGTCTGCTTGGAAGCATTAAACAGTACCCCATCCACCGTTTTATAGGAGCGGTTGGCGGCATCTGCCTTATAGGCGCTTAAATTGGGGCAACCGTAAAATGGCTCTACCCCCATGTCTACCATGTTGGCAGGCACCGACACCACCGTCAAGCTGTTGCAATAATTAAACACCCCTTCGTCAATCCGTACGACCGGTACCCCTTTGTAGGTGTTGGGCAACACCAAGGTACCGTAGGGTTCTTTTACGTAGCCGGTAATGGTAGCAACACCGTTTTCCACCGAATAGGTAAAGTCCCCTTCGGCGGCTTGTACCGACCAACCAATGCTGCTGACGACCAACAGCATGGTCAATGCCAATAATACCGTGATAAGTTTTTTCATATACATTCCTCCCGGAAAAATTACGGTCACACCGCAATAAAATCAGTAAAAAAATAAGACGGTTCTATGAATGGTTCAAATATAACCTTCAGCGTAGCCGACTGAGGGCGTGTTTTACAAAATGATCAATATATTCACAGGCACCGTAAAAATTGCTATGTATTTCGTTGTTGGGAATTCTCAGCACCGTAAGTCCGTACTGTTCAAGATAAGCTGTGCGCTCTCTGTCCTTTTCAATCATTTTCTCTTCGTAGTGCTGTGAACCGTCTAATTCCACAACCAGTTTCGCCTTTGCACAATAAAAATCCACAATATACTTTCCTAAGACCTTTTGTCTTGCAAAAGGAATCGGATAGGTGCGAAGGAACTCATACCACATCCGCCGTTCCTCATCGGTCATGTTTTTGCGCAAAAGCCGAGCTGTTTCGGTCAGTTTTGGATTGTGCTTTCGTTCCATAACAATACACCTCTTTTACAACCCCTCCGTCAAAACCTTTGGTTTTCCCACCTCCCCTTACACAGGGGAGGCACTCCCTTTGTTTGCTTTGCAGACATTTCCCCCAACAGGGGAATCACCTTACACGGGGGAGGCTCCCTAAAAGGTAACTTGGGTTTTAAATACCAACCCCAAAAGAAAACTCAACT
>JAZRFL010000211.1:0-7200 GCA_045661365.1 Acutalibacteraceae bacterium
CTTCATTCCTTTGTATTCTGTCTGGGCTGTACCGCCTTCCGGTTGGGCCTGCTGCTTTGTACCGTTTATCTTTTGTGCAGCCGCTTTCGCAATCGCGCCATAGCCTGCTTTTTCCACCGCTTGAATAATCAGAGCGGTATCACCGCCTTCTACGGTCATGGAATTGGTGAGCAGATTTACGTTGCAGGCAGTAACGCCCGCCACCGCATTTACGGCTTTTTCCACACGGGTAGAGCAAGCGGCACAGGTCATGCCTGTTACATGATATTGGTTCATTTTTTCACCTCTGTTGAATCGGGTTCTTCCCTGTTATGATACCGTTCAAAGGCTTGCCACAGCAAGTCGGACACCTGCTGCATGGTGCTTTCTGACACCTTTACCACCTGTCGGTCATAGGTAACCAGCCCGTTAATTTCATCCTCAACGTCGCTAAGCTGGGTTAAAACGGCGGCACACAAGCCTTGGTGCACTGATGGAACGATTTGCTCCCCGTACAACGCTTGCAGGTCTTGCTCCAAGCGAGTGGTGGATGGGCAGGTTTTGTATCCGTAATCCTTTTTTAAATTATAAACATGGTCAGCAATTTTACAAGCATAACCGCCAAATTCCGAAAGCACCAAGGGCTTTGAAGAAGGTCGACATTGTATTTTGCGGAAATAAACGTGTTCGCTTTGCACGTCCGACTCTTTGCTAAAGAACCAACCCGACGTAGTATCCCAAATCCGTGTGCTGTCTTGCTCTTTCAGCATAGTGTAAATGCGGTCGGGCTCGTATTGTCCCCAACCCTCGTTAAAAATGGTATAATAACAAACACAAGGATGATTATATAAATGAGCAACCGTTTCCTTACAACTTTGTTCAAAGCGGTTTTTTGCGATTTTTGCGGGCGGGAGTTTGGGCAATCGCTTCAAGCCGATGGTGGGGAGTGCGGTGTCCCAAATAAAATGATATTTACCGCTATTGACCATATCTTGAAAAACCACCATGCCAAGCTTGTCGCAATAATAATAAAACAGATCGGGTTCCATTTTTATGTGTTTTCGCAACATATTAAATCCCAATCGCTTCATGGTCTGAATGTCAAAAATATACCCCTTGGGGTCGGCAGGCAGATAGATTCCATCGGAAAAATATCCTTGATCCAACACGCCATGAAAGAAATAGGGTTTGCCGTTTAAACACAACGTAGGGCTTCCGTTTACGGTTTGAGCCGTAACGGTACGCAAGGCAAAGTAAGAAGAAATGCGATCCACCCCGTCTGTCAGGGTAAAATCGTACAAAAACGGGTCTTCCGGTGACCAAAGACGTGGGGAATCCAATTCGATGAAAACGGTATTGCCTGTATAAGAATAGGTCGTTCCGTCCGCCAAGGTCAACTGCTTTTCGTCAGCTCCCCCAACCGTTTTTATGGTGACCGAGTGGGTGGTTGGCGTGATTTGAATGGATGTAAAACCATGTTCGGGTACCCACTCCATCCACACAGGCTGCCAAATGCCGCTAATAGGAGTATACCACATACCGCCCCGTTTTTTTCGTTGTTTTCCATAGGGGTAGGTTTGATCCAGCGTGTCTTCCACCACAACCACAAGAGAATTTTCCCCTGTGGTGACAAAATCGGTAATGTCAAAGAAAAAAGGCAAATACCCGCCTTGGTGCTTGCCGACCGATTGTCCGTTTACCGCTACCTCTGCCACTTGATCTACCGCACCAAAATGCAAGAGCAAACGTTGCTTGCAAGGAATATTTTTCAGTTCAAAGATTTTGGTATAACGATAGTGCTCCCCTTTTTGCAAGGTACGCTCGATCCCCGACAAACGAGATTCGGGAGGAAACGGCACTTGGATTTTCCCCAAATAGAAAGGGTTCTGCGTTTGATCGCACACAAACAAATCCCATGCTCCGCAAAGAGAAAAATAGGATTCCCGCTTCATCTGCGGGCGTGGATATTCGGTTTCCCACCCATGGGAATCGGACCGTTCAAACGGTGTTTTCAGTGCAGAACAAAAGGTGGATTTCAAAACACATCACTCCTATTTCAAAATATTATAACATAAAATGAAAATAATTGCAAACCCCTTGATTATCTAAGAAAAGTTTGGTATAATAATAACAACTTTTAGAAGGAGTGTGTTATTATGGCAAACAGATTTGTTTTAAACGAAACCTCTTACCATGGCTCAGGCGCTATTGCTTGCATTGCCGACGAGGTGAAAGCCCGTGGTTTTGCAAAGGTTTTGGTGTGCTCTGACCCCGATTTGATCCGCTTTGGCGTAACCAAAAAGGTAACCGACGTGTTAGACGCCGCCGCAATTCCCTACGAAATTTTTTCGGACATTAAACCCAACCCCACCATTGAAAACGTGCAAAACGGTGTGGCGGCATTTAAAGGCGCAGGTGCCGATTGCTTGGTCGCCATTGGGGGCGGTTCTTCTATTGACACCGCCAAGGCCATTGGCATTATCATCACCAATCCCGAATTTGCCGACGTTCGCAGTTTAGAGGGCGTTGCTCCCACCAAAAATAAATGCGTACCGATCATTGCCGTACCTACCACCGCAGGAACTGCCGCCGAGGTTACCATTAACTACGTAATTACCGATGCCGAAAACAACCGCAAAATGGTTTGTGTAGACGTGCATGACATTCCCGTGGTTGCCGTAGTCGACCCCGACATGATGTCTACCATGCCCAAGGGGCTAACCGCCGCCACCGGCATGGACGCTTTGACCCATGCAATTGAAGGGTATATTACCAAAGGTGCTTGGGAGCTTTCGGATATGTTCCACATTAAGGCCATTGAAATTATTGCCAAATCCCTGCGCGCCGCTGTAAACGGCCAAGCCGACGGCCGCGAAGGTATGGCTTTGGGACAGTACGTTGCCGGTATGGGCTTTTCCAACGTAGGTCTTGGTATTGTGCACTCTATGGCTCACCCCTTGGGAGCTTTGTACGACACTCCTCACGGTGTTGCCAACGCTATTATTTTGCCCACGGTTATGGAATACAATGCCAAAGATACCGGTGACAAATACAAATACATTGCCGCCGCCATGGGTGTAAAAGGTACCGAAGAAATGAGCGTGGAAGAATATCGCAAAGCGGCAGTAGATGCAGTAAAACAATTGTCGCTGGATGTTGGTATTCCCGCTGATTTGAAAGAGATCGTAAAGGCTGAAGATTTGGATTTCCTTTCTCAATCCGCCTTTGACGATGCTTGCCGTCCCGGGAATCCCCGTGACACCAGCGTGGAAGAAATAAAAGCGTTGTACGAATCTTTGTTATAATATGGTATAGGCAAACAGGCTTTGGGAGCAGGTTCTCCCAAAGCCTGTTTTTTATTGCAACATATTCAATAGTAAAAGGAGAACGGATTGCCTGTGAGGATTACGGATTGGCTAAAAGGGGGATTACGGATTCTTCACTTCGTTCAGAATGACAAGGCGGCTGTAAAACAACACTGTCATTGCGAGTCGCAGGCTTACATTAGTAAAAGGAAAAAGCCACGGGTTGCCCCGTGGCTTTTGTTGATTTAAGTAAGCTTGCAATTACTTAAAGTAGTGTAAGAAGGTAATTAACCTACGTATACTTTACCGTCGATGGTGATGGTAGAGCCAGTGGTCATGATTTCGTAATCATCACCAGCATTAACAATGTTGTTAGCAGCTTCGATATCGCCACCGGTGGTGAATACAGCCAAAGCAATGGTATTGCCTGCGCCGTTCAGGTCGCTGTTGATAACTTTAACGTAAGCGCCGTTAGTAGCAGCTACGCAAGCAGCGGGAGCAGAACCAACAACAGCACCGGGATCAACGTTAATGGTTACGTTATCCAAGATAGCGTCGGTAGCAGCACCAAAGATTTCGAAAGCGGCACCACGGGTGTTGATCACAGCATCTTTCACGGAGATGTCGCCTTTGATGGCGAAACCAGCGTTAGCGGTGAAGGTACCACCGTTTACGGTGATCTTAGCATTGCCGGCATAACCGCTAGCGTTCATAACGAAGCCTTTAGCAGCGGTATCGGTGTAGGTAACGTCGTTCAATACAACGTTTACATCGGTAGCGGTGTCACGAACTTTGATGAAAGCACCGTTGTCGGTGTTAGCGATGAAGTTACCACCATTGATAGTAACGTCAGCAGCACCAGCGATGTTTACCAAGCCATAGGTACCAACTTTAACATCATTGCCGTTAGCATTGATGGTCAAGGTAGAGCCATCTTCCATGTCGAAGGGACGACCGGCAGTAGCGGAAGCATCCAAATCGGCTTGCAATTCGATGGTAACGTCACCGGTTACGGTGATGGTTTCGTCGATAGCAATGTCAGCAGTAACAGTTACGTTTTTGCCGGCGCCCAAAGCAGCAGCCAATTCAGCTTCGGTAGCTACAGCAGTGCCGAAGGTAGCTTCTTGGTCGTAGTTGGGATTGTTGTTGTCATCAACTTCATGAGGTACTTGAGTAGCCAAGATGTTGATATCGAAGGAGCATTGAGCCAGTTGATATTCGTTGCCGGCAGACTCTTTCATTTTGATAATCAAGTTGATGGGGGCTTTTTCGCCGGGCAGCAATACGTTTTTGCCGTTGGCATCATAGATAAAGAAGTTACCTTGTTCTACCAATTCAGCCAAGGTGCCCAACAGAGTACCATCGATGATAGAAGCACCGGTTTCGGGGTCTACACCGGCATATACACCGGAGTAAACTTCCAGAACTTCTGCGATGTTAGCATCGGCATCATAATTAGTATTGCCTTCATATTGCAGGTTAGCAATAGAGAAGCTATACTTCAGAGCCAAGTTACCAATATTTTCCAAAACATTGGAAGCGGTTTCGCTATAGCCGGGTTCCCAAGGGCGGTCGATGATGAACAGAGGAGTTTCGCTGTCCAGTTCGATATTCAATTCGCCGGCTTTGATCACGTTGCCTTTGATGAATTCGCCATCGGTAAACCAAGCAAAGGTAGTACCGATCAGCATGGTGCAGCAAACCAACAGAGCAAGCAAGCTGCTGATAAGAGCACGTTTGGTGGTTTTGCGATTTGTCATTGTGAATTACCTCCTTATAAATTTTTTTGAAAAAATGACAAATATGTAAACCGTATTGCTACGGTCTGCACCGAAAAAAGGGACGACAATTCGCAGAGTTCTACACTCTGTGAAAGTCAGTACCCCAAGAAGGTAAGTTTGTTCATATTGGCACGTTTCAGTTCTATAGATGGATGAACGTATCGCTCTAACGTAACCGAAGGCGTAGAGTGCCCCAAAATCTCGCTTAGACACTTGATTTCAAAATCCACTTCGGCACAACGGGTAGCAAACGTATGGCGCAGGGTGTGAAAATGAACGTTTGGCAATCGACAAGAGTCGGCACACTTGGAAAATTGGTATTGCAATACGCGCGGTTCTACGTAACAATCTTCCCGTCCGGTCAATACGAATGCATCGGGAGTTTCACAACGTAGTTTCGTCAACAGAGCGATTATTGTCTCCGTAAGCGGTATGCTCCGTATAGAAGAATAACTTTTGGGTGTGTCAATCACTACTTTTGTGCCGGACGGAATTAGTGATTCGTAATTTTCCACACGCTGCACGGTGGAGTCCACGCGAATAATTCGCTCTTCTAAAGAAACATTTCTCCAACGTAATCCACAAACCTCACCTATGCGCATTCCGGTGAATAAAGATAATAAAATCGCTATATGATATCGGTTAAGATCTTGCAATAAATATTCGACCAACCGTTTTTGCTCCACGTTGCTTAGTATACGAATTTCTTTTTTTGCCACTTTGGGAATTTCAATTTCTGCGGAAACAATAACGTCGGCTATCGTTTCAACGTAGCGTATAACCGATTTCAACACAGTTAAAATATCTTTTACCGATTTATCCGAGAGCTGCTTTTCATCGATAAGGCGGCGTTTGAATTTCTGAACAAGTGCGGTATCGATTTCTTCGATTCGTACTCCGCCGAAGTACGGCAAAATATGCTTATTCATTATTCCTTGGTATTTGGAATAGGTAGAAATTTTCACATTATCACCATAATGATCGAGCCATTGTCGGCAAAAGCAACCGAAGTCACGGAACAAATCATTATGTTTGGTTTTTGAGGGGAACCATAGGTTGAACGACGTTTTGCGGCAAAACTTTACTAAATTCAATATGCTGTTTTTCTTTTCCATTGTTGATACTCCTTAAAATTTAAATTTTGTATGAAATTATAAGAAAAATTAAGAAATAAAGTAGGAAAAACTTTGAAAATACACTTGCTTTTTGAAAATGTATGTGCTATACTCAATTCACAGAGTGTAGAACTCTGCGAAATTTTCTTACCCCTTTTTTCGGTGCAAACCGTAGTGATACGGTTTACATATTTGTCATTTTTTCAAAAAAATTTATAAGGAGGTAATTCACAATGACAAATCGCAAAACCACTAAACGTGCTCTGATCAGCAGCTTGCTTGCTCTGTTGGTTTGTTGCACCATGCTGGTCGGTACTACCTTTGCATGGTTTACCGATGGCGAATTCATCAAAGGAAATGTGATTAAAGCCGGTACTTTGGACATCGAATTGGACAAAGAAGTTGCTTTGTTCTCTATTTCCAACAAATGGGAACCCGGTTACACCGAATACGCTTCTGACACTTTGAAGAATATCGGTAACTTGGCTCTGAAGTACACCTTCTCTATCGAAAACTTGGTAGAAACCGATGGTTTGTACAACAATATTGACAGCGACGGCATTGCTAACGATGCTGCTGACGGTTCTCGTTTGGCTGAAGTTTTGGAAGTTTATGTTGGTACTACTGCTGCTGACATGGTTCCCGCAAACTTCTTGGGTACTGTTGCCGATTTGGCCGCTTTGGATGCTTTTGATATCAACGCTGACGTTGCTACCAATGGTGCTATCCAATTCTTGCTCCCCGGCGAATCCAAACCCATCGAACTCATCATTCACATGGATGAAGAAGCCGGCAACGAATACATGAATGACGAAATTTCTTTCGACATTGCTATCGTTGCTACTCAATACACCTATGAAGAAGATGAATGGGGCAATGCTTACTACGATGAATCTGCATTGTATCCTGCCGTTACTCCTATCGTAGCTACCGAAGATATGACCATTGAAAACGTTAAAATCGACGTTGACGATTATGCCGACATGACCGATGCTGTTACCGTTAAATCCGGTAACGTAA
>JAZRFL010000212.1:0-2993 GCA_045661365.1 Acutalibacteraceae bacterium
TGTCAATGGTCTGCGGAAGGCGTACAACAACAAACAGGAGGAAGAAGAATGAAGAAGATCTACCTGTCCCCGTCCAACCAGACGGGGAATAAATTTATCACCGGCAACACCAGCGAGGGCGCGGTCTGGTACGACATCGCCGTCAGGTTGCAGAAACTCCTTGCCGACTACGATTGCGAGGTCATGTTGTCCAAGCCTTCGCAGACGCTGGGCGTTCGCGCAGACAACGCGGCTGCATGGGGCGCAGATGTTTACATCGCCATGCATAGCAACGCCGCCGGGGCAGCCAATAAAGGCGCCCATGGCGTTGAGGTGTACTATGATCCCAACAAGGGCGCAGCAACGAAGCGGCTGGCGCAGGCGGTTTTGGACGAACTGAAAACCCTGTTCACCAGCAGAGGATTGAAGACGTCGAGCAAACTCATTGATTGCTACAAGCCAAAAATGCCGTCAATCATCGGCGAATGTGGTTTTCATGATAACAAGGCAGACGCACTGCTGATTTTGAACAACCGGGACAAGATCGCACAGTTGTACTGCACCGCCCTTGCAAAGTATCTGTCCCTGAAGAAGAAAGCCGCACCAACGCCGACACCAACACCCGCGCCCGACCCACAGACGATTCTTGAACCCGGTACGGCGCTGATTCTGAAGGGCGAACCGCTCTATGTATCCGCGTCCACGCTGACCCGTGCAAGCACCGTCACGGGCACATATTACTATTGGGGCGGCGGCGTTGTTTCCGGGCGCATCCGCATCACCAACAGCAAAACCCGCGTCGGCGTAACCGGTCAGGTAACAGGATGGATAACTGCACCGAAAGCATACGTTCTGTACAAGGTTCAGAAGGGCGACACGTTGGGCAAAATCGCGAAGGAATACAAAACCACGGTTGCCGTACTGGTGAAGGAAAACGGCATTAAAAACCCTGATTTGATCCACGTCGGCGACGTGCTGAAAATCCCGGTATGATGGGGCGAAATCCCACATTTTGCACACGAAACGCACACGCGAACACTGAACACCGCATAATATAACGGTTTTTGATGGGTTCAAGTCCCATCTCTCGCACCAATAGAACAAACCCGCTGTTCACAACGAATAGCGGGTTTTTCTTTGTTTTATGCGGGTTTGCGGGTTTTCCAAGTCTGTTTAGATTTTTCCTGATTTGCTGAAAAATTCGCAGATTTGGAAATCTATTGCACACGAATTGCACACGAAATCGTCATTTTTTTCCCGTTTCAAAATGGGATTTTAACTTTTCCGTCGCTGCGCTTATCTGCTTTTCAGACAAATGGGTATAGATTTTTTTCATCGTTCCAAGATCGCGCCAGCCGCCGATTTTCATTACCTCCAGTTCGTTCACGCCCTTTTCGTATGCCAAACTTGCAAAAGAATGTCGAAGCGAATGTGGCGATATGTCAGGCAAGCCAGCAGACGCGCACACGCGTTTTATTTGGTTGTATAGTGTATTCGGGTTACCGGGACATACACGCCCGGATTTGGCTTTACAACGCGTCAGGGCGCTATGCAGTTGCGGGATAATGATAGGCACGATCCGCGTTGACGTTTCTGTTTTCGTGGTATCCTTCGTTACAAAACCGTCTTCGCCTTTGACGACGGCACGCCTGACGAAAATGGTTTGATTCTTCAAATCAACGTCTTCCCAAGTAAGCGCAAATATTTCCGACCTACGAAGCGAACATAATGCAAGCAAAGCGGGTATTTCGCACGGTTTGCCTTTGACGGCATCGCAGAACCGCAGAATCTCTGAACCCGTCAAATACGGGCGTTCCCGGCGCGGTACGGCTGGCAAATTGATCCCGGCGGTATTTATCCCGTATTCAGACAAAGACGCGGAAACGAGCGCCCACGCGTTTTTAACGGTTTTTGCGGAAACTTGCCTTGCTTCATCGTTTACCATTCTCTGAAGCGCTCTGCGGTCGATTTGCGACAGTTTCGTTTGCATATAGGGTTGAAACCTGTGCGCCCGGTATGATTCGTAGGAAAGCAACGTAGACGGCGACAGCACCGAAGACCGTAATTGGATATAATCGTCAATGCACGCCCCAAGGGTCAAATCTTGGGGCGTTTTTTTATCTCCCCGGAAATCAAGCGCAGCGGCGATCGCTGCCGCCGGGTTGTCTTCCGTGAAACTGTACCGTTTGCCGTCCTTCGTTATCTGCACGCGCCACGATCCCGACGGCAACTGTTTCGGCGTTGGTATTTTCATCGTTTCACCCTAACGCCGAATTGGAGGATAACCCTTTTTTATACGGGTACAACAAACCGTCGACCGCCTGTTGTATCGCGCGGGGTGCGTCCAAATACGCGTCGATCATCGGGGGACGTTCCTTTGACCGGAAACCGCCCAATACGTCAGGGTTGCAATCCAGCGCTTCGCAAACCCTGAAGAACATAGGCAAGCGCGGTTGTCCCTTGCCTAACGTCCAATCAGATACCGTTGCTTTACTGACGCCGACAGCCTTCGCCAACTGCTCTTTGTTCATACCGGCGCGCTTTATTTCTGCTGACAAATTCCGTGCAAAGATGGTTATAAATTCCTGTTCAGTTCTCATTGTTTGCCCTCCAATCAAGTAAAGTCTGCCTTTATTATATGGACAGACAATAAACTATTTTTGAAAAAACTGTAAATAAACCGTTGACAACGGTAAGGCAAGACCTTATAATCGAGCCATAATGTACGGTTTAAGGTTATCGCAATCAACGAAAGGGAGGTACAACATGAGAAGGTACAGTAAGGTCGTTTACAAAATGGCTGGGGTCGTTGGCGGTTTGCCGTTCAACGAAGATACCGTTATCGAAACGTGGCGCGAAGGCAACCACAGCAGCGTTTATATCGACGGTTTCCCGTTCTGCGATACGGACGCCCCGGCAGCCGCCCACCTTGTCAAAGAGGAATTGAAACGGCGGGAAGACGTGGCGAAGAACTACGGTTGCACGTTCTCGAAAGTGAACTAAAAGCAACGCCG
>JAZRFL010000213.1:0-1043 GCA_045661365.1 Acutalibacteraceae bacterium
CTGGCTTGGCTACTGTTGCCAAAGTCGGTGCAGCGGCTGTGACCGCTGGTGCTGCGGGTGTTGCTGCCTTAACGAAGATGGGCGTTGAGGGCTACGCCCAATACGAACAGCTTGTGGGTGGCGTGGAAACCCTTTTTAAAGAATCCCAAAACATTGTTATGGGATACGCAGAAAACGCCTATAAGACCGCCGGCATGTCTGCGAATCAGTACATGGAAACCGTTACTTCCTTTTCTGCTTCCCTGATCCAGAGTTTGGACGGCGATACCGCAAAGGCGGCAGAAATCGGCAATATGGCTATCACGGATATGTCCGATAATGCCAATAAAATGGGTACATCCATGGAGATGATCCAGAATGCGTATAATGGCTTCGCCAAGGGCAACTATACCATGCTTGACAACTTGAAGCTTGGCTATGGCGGCACGAAGACCGAAATGGAACGGCTGTTGAAAGATGCCCAAAAGATTTCGGGTATTAAATACGACATTTCCTCTTTCGCAGATGTAACCGAAGCTATCCACGTTATGCAAGAGGAAATGGGCATTGCCGGTACAACCGCAAGAGAAGCCGCAACCACCATTGAAGGTTCCATTGGCATGATGAAGGGCGCATGGCAGAACCTTGTCGTTGGCATGGCAGACGAAAACGCCAATATGGAAGTTCTTATCAACAATTTCGTTGAGAGTACAGCTTTGGCGGCACAGAACCTTTTACCCAGAATCGAACAGACATTAAAGGGCATCGGTCAACTGATCGAGAAGCTTGCCCCCGTCATTGCTGAAGCACTTCCCGTGCTTGTGGAAGCCGTTCTACCGTCTTTGCTGAGTGCTGGCGTGTCTTTGATTACCTCTCTTGTAAAAGGCGTTGTATCGGCTCTGCCGGCTCTGTATACGGCGTTGCTTGATGCTGTGCAACTGATCCTAGTTGAAGTATTCGGCGTGTCCGAACAAAAAGCCGGAGAATTTGCGGATGGTATCAATTCTTTCTTTAAGAGTATTAAAGACGGATGGTGTGATCTTGTCGAATCGGCACAGACTGAG
>JAZRFL010000214.1:0-21560 GCA_045661365.1 Acutalibacteraceae bacterium
GCAATAGCCATACCCGAAACAGGGTTGTTACTGCTACCCACAATGCCTACCATACGGGAGGAAACGGTGGCAAAGAAGAAACCGAAGATCACCACGATAATGGCGCCGATCAACGAAACGGGAATGGCGGGGATCAACCACACAGCCAAGGTAAGCGCCAAAATGGCAACCAAAACGATAACGATGTTAATGTCCTTGGCAGTACGTTCGGTGGTGCTGCCGGTGTTTTTTACCGCAAAGCCCTTCATAGAATCACGGAAGGTACGAACGATCAAGGGCAAGGATTTGATCAAACTGATAATCCCCCCGGCGGCCAAAGCACCCGCGCCAATGTAGCGGATGTAAGAGCTCCAAATACCCGAAGCACCGTCTGCGGCATAAATAGCGCCAATGGTTTCGGTGCCGGGATACATAACGATCTCACTGCCGAAAATAACGATCAAGGGAATGAGCACCAGCCAGCTGAGTACCCCACCGGCAAACATATAGGAAGAAATACGAGGACCGCAAATGTACCCTACACTCATAACGGCGGGGTAGATTTGGGTACCGATAGAACCGGGATAGGTCTTGGCAGAGCCTTGAATGGACACTTCCCCGGGAACTACTTTTAAACCGTCGATGATAAATTTAAACAAAGCGGCAAAGCCCATACCGGCAAAGACTTTTCCTGCGTTGCTGCCGCCTTTTTCACCGGCAAGCAGTACTTCGGCACAAGCTTGTCCTTCGGGATACGGCAAAACACCGTGTTCCCGTACGATCAAAGCGTTGCGCAGGGGCACCATGAAAAATACACCCAACAAGCCGCCGATGAGGGCAATCAAGGTGATCTCCACCAGGTTGGGTTTTGCCATGACCCCTTCTCGTGCCCACAGGAACAAGGCGGGCATGGTAAAAATCGCACCGGCCGCCAGGGATTCCCCGGCAGAACCAATGGTTTGTACCAGGTTGCTTTCCAAAATAGAGTTTTTGCGCATGATCACACGGATCACACCCATAGAAATAACTGCCGCAGGAATAGAGGCCGAAACGGTCATACCTACCCGCAAGCCCAAATAGGCATTGGCAGCGCCGAAAATGACCGACAGCAAAATCCCCATGATAATGGAGGTCACGGTTAACTCGGGTGTGACCTTGCTGGCAGGAACATACGGCTGGAATTTTTTGTTGTCTTCCATAAATCAATTTCCTTTCCAATATACTCGGAAAAGGCAATATACCGCACTTTTCCATAATATCCTTTACAGTTTACCACAAAACGACCGATTTCGCAAGAAAAAAATCCCCGCAAGCGGCAAAAACTTGCAGGGATCTGTGTGAGAAAATTGTTACGCTACCGTTACGGTGCCGTCTTCGGCAACGGTAACGGTCATGTCGTCTTTTACATACTGCAAAAACTCGTCGCCCAAGCAGTCTATGACCGGCATGGTGACGCCTTCCACCCAAACGCTGGCCAACACAGCTCCTGCGGCGGCAAGAGAATCAATATGCTCGGAAAACAGCATGCAAGCGGGATTGCGCTCCATGGCGCAGGCACAGTAAAGCACCAAGCCGCCTGTGGTAGAACCAATGGTTTGAGGCAGGCACAACGCTTTGCCCGCCAAGGGTTTACCGTTGAGTTGGGGGTTGTTTTGGTCACCGCATTTGGCTTGTTTGTCACCGAATTGCAAGGCCATTTGCAAGGAAGCCAAAGTGTTGAACCCTGCGGTAGTGACAACCGCTTGTGCAGTAACAGAGCCGGGGGTGACCACGCGACCTTTAAATTGTTTCATACTATTTGCCTCCTTTGGTAATGGCAACGAGAATCTCGTCGTCGGTGTAGTAACGAGCGCTGGTGTAGGTGCGCAATTTGTTAGAAGAGGTAATGACCGGCATTTTTTTACACAGCGGGTTGTTCATGTACATAAGGGGACAAATGTAGGAGGTAATAACCCCGGTCGCCTTTAGGCGAGGTGCATAGTCGGTTTTGTTAAATTCCTCCAACACCTTGGGGGCGGCGGTGAATACGGTGGGAATAACCACCTTTTTGTTGCCTGCTTGTGTTAGGGCGGTCTCTACCTTGTCGGTCCAATCCTTTAACTGTTGCAGGCTCATGTGGGGACAACCCATAAAGCACAGCTTGGGCTTGGCATCGGGATTTTTCCACACCACGGGGTAATTGGCTTTTACCCGCTCCAGCTCGGCGTCGTCGATCACATATTCCTTGGCATGCTCAACGATCAGATCCTTGCCTTGCGCTACGGCTTCGGGGGTGAGATTTTCTATGTGGTACAGCCCCACCGCACCGTTGGAGGCGGTAGCGGCACCGAAATCCTTTAAGTAGGTGCATGCGGCATCGTCCAACTGATTGCCGAGCCATTTGTCCAGACCGACTATGTAAGGAACGTCTTCCATTACCTTCATACCAATAGCAGAGCCCAACAATTGGGCTTCGGGTTTTTTGGTGGTTTCGATCTTGACCACCCAAGTGGCTTTGCGTCCCTCGTCGGTCAACAGACCAAAGTAGGGCACGTACCCTACGATCGAACCCATAATGTCAATGATTCCCGAATTGCGGTTGCAACGAGCGCCCAGCACCGAGTTGGCATAAACCACCGCCGACGATTCCGCCCAAGAGAGCACCTCTCCCATTTTGGGCTTGTTGCCGACTTCGTCCAAATAACAGGCACAGGTAAAGGCGTCGTCATTCATCAGTCCCAATCGCTTTAACTGTTCTTCGTAAAAGCCCTGCTTGGTATACATGAATTTGTTAAACACCAGATTTTGCAAGAGGTTGGCGGGAACGTTTTTGTCCAAGGGGCGCGGATCAACGGAAAATTGTTGCTCAGACACCACGTCGGCATCCAAAAGCTGTTTCATCAAATCGTATACAGGGGACATGACCTTTAGCCCAAAGGAGGTGACCAAGTGATTGTATTTTGAGGTGATGGGTACCAGCTTTTCTGCTTCAAAAGCCTCGCCGTACATCACCATGGTCTTCATGACCTTGGCCATGGTTTCGCCTTTTTCGCCGTCAAGGATCGCTTGCTGTTCTTTTGTTAATATCATGATTTCGTCTCCTTGCTATATGGTTTTACAGTTTCATGGCAACGTCCCACGCTTGCCAAATGACCGTGCGCAGGCTTCCCACCTTGGAAGCGTCGCCCACCAGATGAATATGACTGCCCTTTGCCAGCGGTGCGGGGGTGTAGCCTGCCGAAATGACAACGCTGTCCACGTCTATGTTGACACTTGTTCCGTCTTTTTTGGCTACGGTGATACCGTCGGGACGGATCTCGGACACTTTGCTTTCTAAGTGGACCTCTACCTTGTTGGCTTCGAAGAAATCCCGCAAATAACTGGTGTTGGCAAGGCAGATCTTGTCTGACACGATCAGATCTTGTTGCATTTCTACGATCACAGGGGTTTTGCCTTGTAAAAACAACTCATAAGCAATTTCGCAACCGGTCAGACCGCCGCCGATAATAGCCACCTTGTCGCCTACGGTTTGGTTGCCAAGCAAAAAGTCTACCGCTTCTACGGCACGCTCTGCCCCTTTTACGGGAATCTTTTTGGCAACGGCGCCGGTGGCAACAATGACTTCGTCGGCCTGCAAGGCTTTTACGTCCTTGATTTCGGTATTCAGTTTGATTTCAATAGGATATTTGGCGATCTCTCGGTTATACCAAGCGATCAATGCGCGGTCTTTTTCTTTATAGGAGGGAGCGGCCGCCGCAATAAACACCCCGCCTAATTTGTCGGATTTTTCATATAAGGTTACGTTGTGCCCGCGTTTGGCGCAAACCAAGGCGGCTTCCATACCGCCGATTCCGCCGCCGACAACGGCGATCTTCTTTTTCTTTTTGGCAGGTTCTAATTTGTATTTTTCCGATTGCATGACCCTGGGGTCTAATGCGCAACGAGCAATGTGGCTGGCGTCGTAAATAGATTGGGCATTGGCAACCCCTTTGTAGTGTGCCATGTTAAAACAAGCATTGTGGCAACAAATGCAGGGACGAATATCCTCCAATCGGTTTTCAATCAGCTTGGTTACCCATTGGGCATCGGCCAAAAATTGACGAGCAACACCCACACCGTCTATGAGACCTTCGGCAACCGCTTGGGCGCCCACGTCGGGTTCCATACGACCGGCACAAACCACGGGAATGTCTACAAATTTTTTGATATGTGCCACATCCTCCAAGTTGCAGTTTTGCGGCATATACATGGGGGGATGTGCCCAGTACCAAGAGTCATAGGTGCCGTTGTCGGCATTGAGCATATCGTAGCCGGCATCTTGTAAATATTTGGCGGCTTTTTCGCTTTCTTCCATGGTACGTCCCAATTCGGTGTATTCTTCACCGGGAACTGCCCCTTTGCCAAAGTCCTTTACTTTGGATTGTACCGAATACCGCAACGAAACAGGAAAATCCTGACCGCAGGCGGCTTTGATCGCCTTGACAATATCGGTGGCAAAACGGTAGCGGTTTTCAAAAGAACCGCCGTATTGGTCGGTACGTTTGTTGGTATATTCGGTGGTGAATTGGTCTAACAAATACCCCTCGTGGACGGCGTGCACTTCAATTCCGTCTACCCCCGCTTCTTGGCAAAGGGCGGCGGTTTTGGCAAAGGCGTCTACGATCTCTTGAATTTCCTTTACCGTAATGGCGCGGGTGGTCACCTTGTCCGACCAACGAGAGGGCAGAGGACTGGGACTTGCCGATTGGTAAGGAATGTTGATGATAGGCTTTATAATATCCCGCACCACCGGCATGTTATGCAGCATGACCAACGGGGTGGGAATCGCCCAAGAGCGACCCATGCCGGCGGTGATCTGTATAAAGAGTTTGGCGCCGGTTTTGTGGATCTCGGTCATAAATTCCTTTAACTCTTGGAACATTTTTTTGTTTTGATAAAGCCATTGGTTCATAAAGGTACTGCGAATGGGAGCAATACCGGGAATGATCAAGCCCACGTTGTTTTGTGCTTTTTCCAAAAAGAACTTGGCGGCTTCTTTGTCAAAATGGTTGCCGGTGTGTTCCATCCAGCCAAATAATGAGGTGCCGCCCATGGGGCACAAAACAATACGGTTTTTGGTTTCTACGTTGCCGATTTTCCAAGGGGTAAACAGGGGTTGAAAGCGTTGATCGGTCTGATTCATGGTGAATCCTCCTTCTTTTATTGGTTTTGCGGTAAGCCGTCTTTGCTGACTTCTTGCAGGTTGGCGGCGATTTTTTCCAGGGTGCTGTAAAATACGGCGCGTTCTTCGTCAGAGATTCCTTGCCCACCCATTTGCACCGCCAAATCAGCACGCTCGGCAATATAGTCGGCGGCGGTCTTGCCTACGTCGGTCAGGCAGATATTGGCACGGTATAAATTGTGACCTACCCGCTTTTTGGTAACAAAACCGTTTTTTTCCAAAATTGTCACCGCACGGGAAACGTCGGATTTGTCCCGTCCGCAAAGTTCTCCCAAACGCACGGCGGTCAAACCTTCTTCATAATGCCGCAAGGTGATTAAATAAACCGAAAAAGGGCCTTTTAATCCGTATTTTTCCATTTCGTCGGCGGCTATTTTGTGCCAATACCGAGAAATTTCGGAAATTGCGTAAGAGAAACGTTCAAATCGGTTGAGCAATGATACCACTTCCTTGTATGATATATTGATAGTATACCGCTAAAATGTTGAAATGTCAACAAACTTTATCGGCGTGAAAAACACTAAAAATCCGTGACGGAGTTTCCCCTTTTTTGTGGTTTTGCCTATTTTGAAAAAAACAGTTGTTTTTTTGCAACAGTAGGAGTATAATGGCTTGCGGTTGTGAGATGGAATCTCTTACATATATATTAAGGAATGCAATCCATAAAGATTGTGAGGTAAAAATCATGCAAATGTTATTGAGCTTGTCTATTGCTTTGTTTGCAGGACTTATGCTGTCTCGTTTGGCAAAGGTTTTTAAACTGCCTGCGGTTACCGCATATTTGGTGGCGGGTATTTTAATCGGCCCTTATTTGCTGGGTGCATTTGGCGTAAAAGGTATGGGCTTTGTCAGCATGGAAGATATTCAGTCTTACAGCATTTTGTGCGACGTAGCTTTGGGCTTTATTGCCTTTTCGATTGGTAATGAATTTCGTCTTTCTCAATTGAAACAAACCGGAAAACAAGCTACCGTAATCGGCATTGTGCAAGCGGTGTTTACCACCTTGCTGGTAGACGGTGCGTTGATTGGGTTGCACTTTATCATTCCCGACCAATTGCCTCTGCCCACCGCAATTGTGCTAGGTGCCGTTGCTTCGGCTACTGCGCCTGCCGCCACCTTAATGGTTGTGCGTCAATATAAGGCAAAAGGGCCCGTAACCGACATTTTGTTGCCGATTGTTGCGTTAGACGACGCCGTTGGTTTGGTGTTGTTTGCCGTTTCGTTTGGGGTGGCAAAAGCCTTGATTAACGGCCACGTAGATGTGCTTTCGGTTGTGTTGGAACCCATTGTCGAAGTGGTTGGTTCTCTTGTTTTGGGTGCTGTCATGGGCTTTTTGTTTAACTTCTTTGAACGTTTCTTCCACTCTCGGTCCAAACGTCTTGCCATGTCGGTCACCTTTGTGCTTATGACCGTGGCATTGTCACAAATCACCTTTACCGTTGGTGGGGTACACGTGGCATTTTCTTCTTTGCTGGTTTGCATGATGTTGGGTACTGTGTTCTGCAACGTGTGTGATTTTTCCGAAGAACTTATGGATCGTGTGGATCGTTGGACAGCTCCCTTGTTTATTTTGTTCTTTGTGCTTTCGGGGGCAGAATTGGAACTGTCTACCTTCCAAAATCTTTGGGTGGTTTGCATTGGTTTGGTTTACATTCTGTTCCGCTCGGCAGGTAAATATTTTGGTGCCAATGTAAGTGCCAAAGCCACCAAATGCGATCCCAATATTGTGAAATATTTGGGCATTACCCTGTTACCCCAAGCAGGGGTTGCCTTGGGCATGGCAATGAAAGCCGAAGCCTTGGGACCCGCAGGGGCGGTGGTTGCCAATATCACCTTGTTCTCGGTACTGATTTATGAATTGATCGGGCCCTTCCTTACCAAGGTGGCATTGCTCAAAGCAGGCGAGATCAAGCCCGAAGGCAAGGTCAGCGCACGGCATACCTTCTTACATACCAAAAAAATACATTAGTTTTGGGATTACGATCACAGCACAGGAACGTGTAAAAATCATATTTTATGCGTAATGCTGGCTGAAAGTGTAAATAAAAGAAAATGAGTGAATTGGCAGATCGCCATGAAAAAAAGGCAACCCGTTGAGGGTTGCCTTTTTTGTGCTACAAGTTATTTGCTCCAAATCTGTTTAATGATTTGCTGGTCGTCAAATCCTTTGGGGTGGTTTTCACTGCGATAACCAAAATAGTGGGTAGAAACGTAGTTTTTGTTTTCGTCGTACAAGGTGGCGACCCGTTGACCGGGCATGGCAAAGAAGGCATCGCCCGAGGCGGTGTTGGTTACGTAGTCATAAGCGTATTGCAAGAAATAATGGCGGTACCAATCGGGTTGATTGGCGTACCAAGAGATCTCGTCCATTCCCCAGCAATTTTGAGCGGCGGTGTCGGGCACGTACAGATTTTCTTCGTCGTTACCGTAATTGTCCAACTCAACCAAATAGGGCAGGGAATCGCATTCCCAACCGCTTTGCGTCATACCACCAAGGCTTTTCCCGTAAATAGAGTCATTGTGATAGGGATGGAAAAAGGCCTTTTGCGGATTGGTTTCGGTGGGGGCTTGTTCTACCGTGCCCTCGGCGGCAGGGCGCGAGGGATACATGTGAAAGTCAAACATTAGCTTGCCGTCCATGTCATACATACCGTAGGTGTGTGCGTTGATCAGCACAAACTTTCGACGGCTGTTTTCTTTGGCAAACGCACGGATTTTGGTGAGCACCAAGGTCCAAAATTCCCAACCGGGGTCGCTGGAGCCGATTAGATGAACCTGCCCCATGTGCAAGGCTTCGTAGCCGATTTTTAGGTACTCACAAGCACGGAAATAGAAGAACAATTGGGTTTCGGTTTGGGTCATATCGGGTACCGAAGTACCTGCGCCCCATATATCCTTATAGGTGCCGGTATCAAAGCACATGGCGTCAAAAGAGAAATTCCGTTCTTCCACCGGCAGGTCAAAGGCTTCAAATACATAAGCAGGAATCGGGATGGTGTTTACGTTTGCCGAAACACATTCAAAAATACAGGCTTCGAATACGACGTCAGGGTCAACGGCGTGTACCTTGTCGATCAGGTCTTTTTGTTGATCGTAACTATTGTAATCGTTAATGTGAGGATTCCAGTAAGTGGCGGCACGGCAGATGTATTTTGCGCCGGTGTCCAAAATGAAATCCACCACGTGATCACCGTTTAAAGGACCGCCGTTTTCTTGGGAAATGGTGGTGGCGCGAGAAAGATAGTTGCACAGCACCTCATGAGAAATGGAACCTTCAAACGAAAAGTTTGTGGGATTGGGTTGTTCACGGTCGGCGGTGAAACGGTCGATCTTGCCTACGGTCAGTTTTAAAATGTCCAAAGCATCGCCGGCGTTGGTAAATTCATCGCCGTTTACATCGGCATAATATTCCTCGATTTTGGTAAAAGAGGTTTTACCGACAATAAACTTTAACACCGTAAGGGCGTCAGAGGCGTTGGCTTGTCCGTCTAAGTCTAAATCACCATAGGTGGGAAAAACCGCAGGTTCGGGTTGTACCGCTTCCTCTGCCGATGCTGCAAATACGCTTGCATATAGCATGCAACCGATCAAAAGAAATAAAATAGTACGTTTCATAGAAAAACTCCTTTGTTGGTTTGTGGTTCATTTAACGGTGGAAAAAAGAAATAATACGATAGTATTATATCATCGGCGGAAATTGATGTCAACAAAAGCCAAAACATTCGCATTCTTAGAAATTCTTTCGCAATTTTTGCGGCAATTCAAATTATTTTGTTTTTTAGTGGACTTTCTTCTGTCTTTTGTGCTATGATATGCATTCCAAAAAAGGGAAAAGGAGCTTGCCGTATGCCGAAAAATGTGATCGATTTTCACCAAAATTATGATGCCGAGGAATTTGCCGTACAACTGTATAACCATACCAATGCACAAGGGGAACTCTATTTACAAAATTGGTACGATGTGGATTGCGACGATTGTTTGACCTACCGTCATTATATTGCAAAAATGACGTGGACGTTGGAAGAAGCTTTATCCGTGGTGGATCGTTACAACGAGTTGTTGCAAGCGCTGACCGAGATTGCACAGCATTTTGATTTGTTAGACGAAACCTATGAAACCGCCGCGGCGGTTTTGTCAAATGAATGGGTTCTTGCTAATTATATGATTTACGTATTGCCCTTGAAAGGGGAAAATAGGCAACAAGCAGAGTGTGAGGTAGTTGGCCGCGTGGGCGATGGTTTGTTTGGCTATGAAATGATCCGCCACGCCCGACGGTTATGTCGGTTGCTGTCCATGGGGGCTCCCAAGCAGGTGTTGCAACAGGAAGCAAGGTATTTGATTGCAAGCATGGCGGTGTACCGCTATGCAGAAGAAATCGCACGTGTCGATGCTGTGGGTGCGTTTCGCCCATGAAAAGAGAAATACGTATGTTCGGCGCCGCCGATGAATTTTATGGGTTTCATCCCTTGACTTTGGTAAAATGCCGTGGTATAATGAATCGAAATCAATATCTTTGGAGGATTTAGTTTATGAAACGCATCAAGACTTTGGAAACCAAAAATCTCTGCCAAAGCGCTAAAAACGGCGGCTGCGGTGAATGCCAAACTTCTTGCCAATCCGCTTGCAAAACCAGCTGCGGTATTGCTAACCAACAATGCGAAAGCAAGAAAGAAAGCAAATAAGTTTTTTAAAAACCGTGAAAATGCCGCCTGTTCAGCAGACGGCATTTTTTATGATAGGAATGTGAGAAATGATTCATTGTTATAAACTGGGCGGACTCAATATTGTGCTGGACATTTTTTCCGGTTCGGTGCACGTGGTGGACGAAGTGGCTTACGATATCATAGAACGATACGAATCTGACACCAAAGAACATATTACCGCCTTTATTTTAGAAAAATATGCCCACAGGGATGACGTGAACGAAACAGACATTGCCGACTGCTTTGAGGATATTGAAGAACTCAAAGCGCAAGGCAAACTGTTCACCCCCGACACCTTTTCCCCCATGGCCGACACCTTAAAACAAAAAACGTCGGGTGTGGTCAAAGCATTGTGTTTGCACGTGGCCCATACCTGCAATCTAAACTGTGCGTATTGCTTTGCCAGCCAAGGGAAGTACCAAGGCGAGCGGGCGCTTATGAGTTTGGAGGTTGCCAAACGGGCGTTGGATTTTCTGGTGGAAAATTCCCACGGTCGCCGCAATTTAGAGGTGGACTTTTTCGGCGGCGAACCGCTTATGAATTTCGACATGCTCAAAGAATTGGTGGCGTATGCCCGCAGTATTGAAAAAGCCGCAGGCAAAAACTTCCGCTTTACCCTGACCACCAATGGGGTGCTCATTGACCAAGAGGTGATTGATTTTGCCAACCAAGAAATGAGCAACGTGGTACTCAGCTTAGACGGCCGCAAGGAAATTCACGACCGCTATCGGGTGGACTATAACGGAAAGGGAAGTTGGGAAACCATAGTGCCTAAGTTCCAAGATTTGGTCAACCAACGGGGTGGCAAAAATTATTATATGCGGGGTACTTTTACCCATGCCAATCCCGATTTTGTAAAAGATATTGAAGAAATGCTGCGTCTGGGATTCCGAGAACTGAGCATGGAGCCTGTGGTATGTGCACCCGACGACCCTTCGGCTCTTACCGAACAAGATTTGCCCGTAGTGATGGAGCAATATGAAAAATTGGCCGAACTTATGGCACAAAAACGCAAAGCGGGCGATCCCTTTACCTTTTATCACTATATGATCGACCTGAAGGGCGGCCCTTGTATTTATAAACGGGTATCGGGTTGCGGCTCGGGTACCGAATACATGGCAGTTACCCCTTGGGGGGATTTGTATCCTTGTCATCAGTTTGTAGGAGACGAAGCCTTTAAACTGGGAGATATTTGGCAAGGTGTCACCAACACCGAGAAGCAAGGGGAGTTTGCCGCTTGCAACGTCTACTCTCGCAAAGAATGTAACGATTGCTGGGCAAAACTCTATTGCTCAGGCGGTTGTGCCGCCAACGCTTACCATGCCACCGGTTCGGTGACAGGCATTTACGAATACGGTTGCAAGCTGTTCCGTAAGCGGATGGAATGCGCCATTATGTTAGAAGCCGCCAAGGCGTTGGAAGAATAACATGAAAACACCCATTTGTGATTTTGTAGCCAACTACATAAACAGCCAAGCTGTTCGGTTTCATATGCCGGGGCATAAGGGGATTCCGTTGCTTGGCTTTGAGCCGTACGATATTACCGAGTTCGACGGTGCCGACGTGTTGTATCATGCCGACGGTATCATTGCCCAAAGTGAGCAAAACGCTACCCAATTGTTTGGCTCGGCAAAAACGCTGTATTCTACCGAAGGGGCTTCCCTTGCCATTCGTAGTTTGGTGTTTTTGTTAAAGCAATTTGCTCATAGCAAAGGGGAAACTCCTTTGATCTTGGCCGGGCGCAACGCCCATAAGACCTTTGTAACTGCCGCCGCCCTAATGGGGGTAGCGGTACAATGGTTGTTTCCCGAAGCCTGTGATTCGGTGGTGTCTTGTCCCATTACGGCGCACGGGCTGGAACAAGTCTTGCAAACTATGCCCCAAAAACCTACGGCGGTGTATTTTACGTCGCCCGATTATTTGGGCAACGTGGCAGATATTAAGGCAATTGCTCAGGTGTGCAACCGCCATGACGTATTGTTGTGTGTGGACAACGCCCACGGTGCGTACTTAAAATTTTTATCTCCTTCTTGTCACCCGCTGGATTTGGGTGCCCACTTGTGTTGTGATTCGGCGCACAAGACCTTGCCCGCCTTAACGGGGGCGGCTTATCTGCACGTTGGCAAAACCGCCCCTGCCTTTTTTGTGGAGCAGGCTTCGGCGCCTATGAGCACCTTTGCCACCACCAGCCCCTCGTATTTGATCTTGCAATCGTTGGACATGGTCAACGATTATCTTGCAAACGGGTATTCGACTGCGTTGGCAACCTGTGCCAAGCGGGCAAAGGAAATCAAAAATCGCCTGTCTGCCTGCGGCTTTTGCTTGGTGGGGGAGGAACCCATAAAAATTACTGTTTCCCCCAAATCGTACGGATATACGGGGGATGCGTTGGCAGAAATTTTGTTGCAAAACAACCTGGTGTGTGAGTTCCATGACCCCGATTACGTGGTGTTGATGCTCACGCCTCAAAGTTCAAACGAAGGATTGCTTCGGTTGGAACAAGTGCTGTGTCAGCTTCCTCAAAAAGAACCCCTTGTCGACCGACCGCCTCGGTTGAACCCACCGCAAGAGGTGCTTGCCATGCAAGAAGCCTTATTTGCACCAAGTGAGGAATTGCCCCTTGCCGAGTGCCTGGGACGCGTGCTTTCTTCTCCTACGGTGGCTTGTCCTCCGGCGGTACCCATTGCGGTGTGTGGGGAGCAATTAAATGAATCTACCTTGTCTTTGATGGCATATTACGGTCATACTACCTGCAAAATTGTGAAAAAACAGCAAGCTTGAGTACACCTCGGCTTGCTGTTTTTTTGTTGTTGTCACCCTTGTCCCGATTTTGGATACACTAAAAAGGAAAAGGATTTTTTGCTTCCACGGAGAATATCCGCAGATTAATAGGGCAACACTACCTTTGTAAAACATATCAGGTTGGGAGAGAAAACACAATGACCGTGAAACGGGGAGATATTTATTATGCCGATTTGAGTCCGGTGGTGGGATCGGAGCAGGGAGGGATCCGTCCGGTATTGATCGTGCAAAACGACGTGGGCAATCGGTTTAGTCCTACGGTGATTGCCGCCGCCATTACCAGCCAAAGCGACAAAGCCAATTTGCCTACGCATATTAAGGTCAATGCGTTGGGCTCGGGCCTTGCCAAGGATTCTATCGTTTTGCTGGAGCAGGTGCGAACCATAGACAAACAACGGTTAAAAGAAAAAATGGGGGCATTGGACTCGGGTGCTATGGATCGCATAGACCGTGCGTTGTCTATCAGCTTTGGATTGGGAGAAATCCGATAAAATAAAATCACGTTTCGGAAGGACCCGAAACGTGATTTTTTTTGTATATGACTACGAAATAAAACGAATTCCGCCTACGATTGGCAAAGCTTTTGCCTTGCCGGTAGCGGCATACACGATTCCCAATACCATGAGTCCCACGGTAGCGGCATACAGTACCGAAGAAATCACCCAAAAAACGATTCCCAATCCGTCTATATCATTACACAAAGCGCTGATTATGCTAAACAACAAATCGACCGCTGTGGCAACGATCCAAAAATTGGCGGCTTGCTTGGCGTGATAGGTGGCAAAGCGAGAATTGGTACATACAAATAGGGGGATCAAAAACAAAATAAAAATGTAACAAATAATTGCCATGACCTTGTTTTCCCGTATATCCTGAAAAGAATAATCATTGGTAGAGTCTGCCGTGTTGACAAAAGCATCCACCGCCGAATCAAAAAAACTGTCACCGGCTTGTCGGTCAAAACGAGCTTGGCAGGCGGGACACAAGGTTTCGTTGTTGTCTACGGGACAACCGCAATGATTACAAAAAGACATGTTTTTTTCTCCTTTATCAATCAATTTCCAAAAATAGTATAGTGGCTTTTGGAGGAAAAAGCAAGGGGAAATATTATATTGAAATTTTCGGGTTGTTGCTGATGTTCAAAATATAATCAACCGAAACGTTGTATAGACGAGAAAGTTTAATCAGCACGTCGGTGGGAATGTCTCGTTGACCCAATTCGTAGTTGCTGTAGACTTGTTGGGAGCAATTCAAATAGGCCGACACCTGTTTTTGGGTCATGTCATGATCTTCTCGCAGGTCACGAATTCGTTGAAACATACCGCACCATCCTTTCTTTAAAAGTATACCCCACCGCAATTTGCGGTATTGACTTTTACTGCAAATTGCGGTAATATGAAGAAAGAAAGGAGGGGAGAACATGAAAAAAACGCGAATTTTGTCGTTACTGTTGGCTCTGGTATTGGTCGGTAGTGCCTTGGGTGGTTGTTCCCAAGAACCCGCCGAGCAACAAGTTTCCTATGTGGACACACAATCGGCAAGCCAACCCGCTTCGTCTGCATCGTCACAAGAGGGTACCGAGTCAAATAGCGAGACACAATCCCAAACCCAACGAGTTCCCACCGCCGAGGTCAAAGCGTTTACCGACAAGATCGGTCAATTGGTTGATTTGTCTCGGTACAACGATCATTCCACCGGCAACGAATCTTGCCATTTTGCTTTGCCCCATGAAGAAGAAGCAAAGCTTCAGTTCCCCGGCGGTTTGCAAATTCAATTGGGGACCGGCAAGGCGTTTACGTTGCCCATTGCCTATGCTGACCTTGAAAAATTAGGTTGGAAAGCAAGCAACGTGGATATGGAAGAGATGCTGGAGCCGAACCATTATACATTTGTTACTGTTGCAAAAATTGCCAACAGCAAAGGCGAAGAAGTTGTGTTTGGTGTAAATCACAATTCCCAACAGGCACTGCCTCGCAAGGAATGTGACGTGTACGGTTTAAAGGTAGAAATGTACGGTTCCTTTGATCACAGCCAAAAATATGATACCGCTGCCCCCTTTACTCTGTGCGGTTCGATCACACAAAATTCTACCGTGGCCGACGTGATCCAAGCCTTGGGCGATCCCGACAGTATTCATTATTCCGTATCGTATAAAAGCGACGGTCAATACAATTATTCCACAACCAAATTGACTTTTCGGCAAACCGATCGCAGCGAGCTGGTTTTTGAATTTGAACAAGATAAAATGCTTACTGCTAAATGCGCATACAATATATTTCAATAAAGAAAGAAGAGATTTATTATGAAAAAAAGATTAACCTCTGTTTTGTGCCTGTTGTTGGCGCTGGCTATGATGTTCGCCGTAGGTTGCGGTGAAACCAAAGAAGAAACCAAGGAAACCGAATCTACCGCATCAACCGATTCCACCGATTCCACCGATTCCCAAGGCGACGACTCCCAACCTACGGAGGATTCTGAATCTGCCTCTCCCGTTGGAAAATGGACATATACAATGCCTGTTTCTCAGGTGTTTGCACAAGCAGGAGAAGTTATGCCGGAAAACACAACAGACTTCGAGTTTGAATATGCCTTCGTTTTTAAGGAAGATGGAACAGGAACATATGGTCTTACGATGAGTTTTGATGAATATATGGAAATTATATTTCAAATCTTCGGCGAGAATTTAGATGAAATGCTTGCTGCAGAGGGCAAAACAAGAGAGGAACTTACTGAAGCGAGCAAGCAAGCGCAAGAGTCAGTGAAAAATTTCACCTGGGAACTGGTGGATGAAGAATTAACAATCAAATTTCCCTCTGCCGGCAAAGAAATGCACGGAAATTACGTAAATGACCAACTCACGTTAGACAACCAAGACGTGGCTTTTAATCCCGAATTAAAACGCGTTGATTAATATTTTTGCCGCAAGTCGAATTCCCTTTTCGGCTTGCGGTTGTTTTGAATAACCCCCTTTGAATTGGTAAATTAGCTGTGCTACATACAATAAACAAAGCGTTAGGAGGAAATGGTATGTTCTGTCAACAATGTGGGCATCAAGTAAATGAAGGAGAAGCCTTTTGTCCGATTTGCGGTGAGCCTATGCAACAAAACAATACAAAGCAAGAAGTTGTGGTGGGTTCAAATCGCCACCTTTGGAAAATTTTGATTCCAGCAATAGGAGGAACCCTGCTCATTCTTATTTTGGTATTGGTATTGTGTTTGTCCTCCGGTTCGGTCGAGGATCAATTGGTAGGAGAAAAATGGTATTATGATACTGTGGAATTGTATTTTGGTCAGTATTCTTCCGGCGCCATTGAGGTGTTGGAATTTCATGAAAACAACGAGGCTGAGTTAGAATATTATGTACTTAGCGGAGATGAGTGGTATTGTAAAAGCGACAGTTCGCCGAGCTGGGAATTGTTGGAAGATAATACCTTGCGTTTTAGAGGCAACTATTATGAGTGGGAAACCGAATGGCATATAGACGGTGACGAATTGACCATTGGAAGTACCGTTTACACCTCTGACAAGCCCGATACTTTGGACTTTGATGAGCAATAAGATATGTAACGTGTGTTTTGAAATGCAATCTTTGCATATGGAAAAAGGCAATTGACTTGATGTGGGATTTGTAGTAGAATATGAAATAAGAAATTTCAAGGAGTTGTTTAGTATGTTCTGTGAAAAATGCGGCGCTCAAATGAGCGACCAACAAGTGACTTGTGAGGCCTGCGGCTGGTCGGTACAAGACCAAGCCCCTGCTGTACAAGAGGCACAACCGATTCCCCAATACATTCCCGTGGAAGCGGCCCCTGCCAAAAAGAAGGTATGGCCCAAAATCGTTTTTCCCATTATTGCGGTAGTGGTAGCCGCCATTGTTGCTTTGGCAATTTTGCAACCATTTGGCAGTGACAAGGATGTCGTTGGCAAATGGCAAGGGAATTTGGATTATACCCAAATGTATACCGAACTCTTTTCTACGCAGTACGAGGGGATTACCTTTACCGATTTGAAGACGACCATGACGCTCGAATTTAAAGATGATCATACTATGATCGCTCAGATGGACGAGGATTCGGCTGAAAAAATGATGGACAGTATATGTGATCAACTGGCAACATATTTAGAGGGGAAAACCGGCTATTCTTTGGAAGAAATTCTGGCAATGGAAGGAATGACCGAAGAAGAATGGCGCCAACAATCGAAAGAGGATTTGAAAAACAGTATAAAAACACAAAATGAAAAATTCGCTTCGCAAAAGTTCTCTTGGTCTACCGAGGGCGAAAAGATTTATCTTGGAGGCGATAAGTCAAGTCACATGAAAATCGACGGTGATACCATGGAATTGGTTACGGATGATGACTATGCCAAGGATGTTGCCAGCGAAGGAAGCGCAGAATTGGGTGTCAATATTTCGGAGGATGCCACGACAGCTTTATTCGAGGGTGTTGTTTTTAAACGCGTGAATTAAACATAACGATATACCCCAAGCTTGCCACAATACAAACTTGGGGTTTTTCACGGGTTCTCCCAACAGACATTTAACTTTGTATATGATAAAAAAGGAGAAATCGATATGTTTTGCAGACAATGTGGCAAACAAATTAGCGACCAAGCACGGTTTTGTCCATTTTGCGGTTATACTATCGGCTCTGCTGTTGTAGCCCAACCTCAGCCCGTGCAACCCGTACCCCAGCCCGTGCAACCCGCACCTCAGCCCGTGCAACCCGTACCCCAGCCCGTGCAACCCGTACCCCAGCCCGTGCAACCCGTACCTCAACCGGTACAACCCGCACCTCAACCGGTACAACAATACGTTCCCATTGAGGAACCTCCTATGCCGACCGGACACGGAAACGTGTTCATGGGGATTATAGGTGCTGTTTTATTTGCGTTGTTAGGCGGTTTGGCATACGTTGCCGTTTATCAGGCAGGTGTGATTGCCGGTATATGTGGTTTTGTTATTTTTGCGGCGGCAGGCTTTGGGTATCGCTTATTTGCTCGCACCAAAAACAAGTATTCTTTGGTTAGCTTGATTACCGCCATCGTTTTGACCGTTGCGGTTATTTTTGTAGCCGAATACGTTTCGGTTGTAGTGGAAATTTATATGGAATTCGAAGGGGACGGTATGACCTTGGGTGAGGCATTTGAAAGCGTTTTTGATATAATTGCCAATGATAACGACGTACAAGAAGCATTTATCGAAGAATTGGCCATTGCTTATGCCTTTGGTTTTGTCGCTATTATTTTCGATATTATTCAAATCGTCAAAGGCAGAAATCGTCAAAAACAACAAGCCAAGCTGAATTAAGAAACCGAGGTGTAAACAATGTTTTGTCAACAATGCGGAAGTCCCATGAAAGAGGGACAAGCCTTTTGCGGTAAATGCGGTGCGGCGGCTCCGGATCTTTCATCTGTGGCGGAAACCGTGACACCCATCACGCCGGAAATCACAGTCCCCGAAGGGGACGCGTTTTCTGCCCCGATCCCCGAAGAAGCCCCACAAGCCAAAAAACGAGTGTGGCCCAAAATCGTCATCCCGATTGTGTCGCTGGTGCTGGTAGCCACTTTGGCGGTGGGCGCCTATTTCACGTTTTTTACCATTTCGGAGGAAGATGTGATTGGTAAGTGGGCGTTTGAAGCAGACGGCGCGACAATGACTGCTTTTAATCGGTTAACGATTAATGAAACAGATGATAATTTGTGGAATGGATTGGAAAATGAAAAATTAACCATGTATTTGGAGTTTTACGACGATAACACGATGTCTATTTCATTCGATTCAGAGCAAATGATACATCTAGCTAAAAAAATGGTAGTAATTCAATACGGAATGTCTTTTGAAGAGTTTTTAAGGAAATACAACGCAACGGAAGAGCAGTTCACCCAATCAATGGAGAACTCGATTGAAACAATGAAAGAGAAACTCACGACGGATTGGTCTTTGGAAGATGGCAAAGTTTACGTCAGTGATAAATCCGACAGATGGATTGAAGTGGATGGCGATACCATGCAATTCCATTATGATGAGGATAGAGAATGGGCTGAAAATGCATCACAGGAAGAAATGGATGCGGTTGAAATCTTAGTTTTCACCCGTGTAGACGACTAACCCTCTTTACTTCAAAAAATATCAAAACCCACCTTTCTTTGAAAGGTGGGTTTTGGTTTGTCCAGATGTATGGAATGCCCCATTCTCGTGATTGAGAATGGGGCATGTTGCAGTGACTGTTTTTGTCTTGGCTTAGTATTCCAAGGTACCGCGGTATACCAATTTGGCTTCGCCGGTCAGGGTAATGCCGTCGTCGGTATAGTTGACGATCAGGTCACCGCCCTTGACTTTTACGGTGATATCCACGCCTTTTTGGCAATATCCGTTTTCCACAGCGGCTACCACTGCGGCGCAAGCACCGGTGCCGCAAGCCATGGTTTCGCCGTTACCCCGTTCATATACCCGCATTTTTAGGGTGGTGCTGTTGACCACACGCACAAATTCGGTATTGATTCGTTCGGGGAAGATGGGGGCATTTTCAAACAGAGGACCCACTTCATCCAATCGTACACCGTCTACGTAATCCGAGAATACCACGCAATGGGGGTTGCCCACGCTGACACAGGTGACGGCATATTCTTTATCCCCAATGGTGGTGGGGTAGTTGACCAGCTTGTCGGCTTCTATGGTGCAAGGTAAGGATTTAGGATCCAAAGAGGCTTTGCCCATGGCTACACTGACCAAGGTAACCTTGTTGTCGCTGGTATACAGGGTTAGATTTTTAATGCCGCTGGCGGTTTCTATGGTGAGTTCATCTTTGGAAACCATACCCTTGTCGTATAGGTATTTCCCAACGCAACGAATGCAGTTGCCTGCCATTTTGCCTTCACTGCCGTCACGGTTGAACATACGCATTTTGGCGTCGGCAATCAAGGATTTTTCAATCAAAACGATTCCGTCGGCACCTATGCCGGTATGCCGGTCGCACAGGCTAATGCACAACGATTCGGGGCAGGTAATGGCTTGGTCAAAGTTGTTGATGAAAACGTAGTCGTCACCGTTGGCTTGCATTTTCGAGAAATTAAGAGTCTGCCGTTTTTCTCGCATGTGGTTGATATCCACCAGCTCGGTGTTGCTTTGGTTAAAGCGGCTGGCAATAATGTCTGCCATAGCGTTGGCGGTGTCCAGCGAGGTAAAGCAGGGAATAGAGAAATGCAACGCTCTGTGGTGCAGTTTGGTATAGTCGTTTACGTTAGAATCCATGAGAGAGCCGGTGTAAATGATGTAGCTGATCTCGCCGGTTTCCAGCATGGGCCACAGATTATCGTCTTTGGTAATACCGCTGACAAATTCCACCGTAATGCCCAAACGACCGATGGATTCGGCGGTTTCGGGCGTTGCGTACAGCTTAAAGCCCAAATCGTCTAATTTCTTGGCAAGGGCAATGATCTCTAATTGGTCATAACGGTCTACGCTAATGAACACACCGGTTTGCTTGCCGTTTTGCAAGGCGGGCTTGATCTTCATGCCTGCCGAGGTAAGACCTTTAAACAAAGCCTCGTTCAAAGTCTTACCTATGCCCAAAACTTCGCCGGTAGATTTCATTTCGGGTCCCAAGTAGGAGTTGGCATCACTGAGTTTTTCGAAGGAGAAGACAGGCACCTTAACGGTGAAGTAGGGAGGCGTACGGTACAAGCCAACACCGTAACCCATGTCTGCCAAAGGCTCACCGATCATAACACGGGTGGCAAGGTCTACCATGGGTACCCCGGTCACTTTGCTAATGTACGGCACCGTACGGGAGGCACGGGGGTTTACTTCGATTACGTACAGCTCGTTTTGGTAGATGAGGTATTGAATATTGACCAAACCTTTGGTGCCCATAGCCAAAGCCAATTGACGAGAGCATTCTACCACCGTTTGCATCATTTTATCATTGATGTTGTAAGGGGGGTACACGGCAATGGAGTCACCGCTATGAACACCGGCTCGTTCAATGTGTTGCATAACGCCGGGAATCAGTACGTCTTTTCCGTCGGAAATAACGTCTACCTCGATTTCGGTACCCATCATGTATTTGTCTACCAGCACGGGGTTGTCAATGCCCTGAGACAAAATACGTTCCATATACACTCTTACTTCGTCGTCGTCATGTACGATCTTCATGTTTTGACCGCCGATTACGTAAGAGGGACGAAGCAATACAGGGTAGCCCAGGCCTTGGGCGGCTTGCAAGGCATCTTCCAACGAGTTAACACCCATGCCCTTGGGGCGTTTAATGTTAAATTGTTCCAGCAAAGCGTCAAACCGTTCGCGGTCTTCGGCAACGTCGATACTTTCGGCAGATGTGCCCAAGATTTGAATGTTGTTTTCGTCCAAGAATTGGGTCAGTTTAATAGCGGTTTGTCCACCGAAGGCAACTACCACACCAATGGGGTTTTCTACCTTAATGATGTTCATAACATCTTCTTCGGTCAGAGGTTCAAAATACAGCTTGTCGGCGGTATCGTAGTCGGTAGAAACGGTTTCGGGGTTGTTGTTGATGATGATGGCCTCGTAACCGGCCTTTTTTATGGTCATGACCGCATGGACAGTGGAGTAGTCGAATTCCACACCCTGACCGATACGGATGGGACCGGCACCCAGCACTACGATTTTCTTCTTATTAGTCAGACGGGATGTATTCTCACCGTGGTAAGAAGAGTAGAAATAAGGAATATATGCACCGGTGTGGCAGGTGTCCACCATTTTGAATACAGGGAACATCCGATGCTCCTTACGGAAATTGTAAACGTCCAGTTCGCTGCACTTCCACATTCTGGCAACATACTTATCGCTGAAGCCCATTTTCTTTGCGGCAAGCAAAGTAGCTACATCCCGGACATTT
>JAZRFL010000215.1:0-2690 GCA_045661365.1 Acutalibacteraceae bacterium
GAACAAATTAAAGGTGCTTATAGTGAATTGGCAAGAAAATATCACCCTGATAACTATGCGGAACAACCGATGAAAGATCTGGCTCAAGAAAAAATGAACGAGATCAACCAAGCATATGATCAAATCATTGAAGAGAGAAAAGGAAATCGAGGTAGTCAATCGGGAAATGGCGGTTACAGCGAAATTGCTCGCATGATTGGTGAAGGGCAATATGAGCAAGCGCAATTGATGTTGGACGGGATTCCCATCAATCAACGCACTGCACACTGGTATTTTTTGTCCGGCAATGTTCAGTATAATCGCGGTTGGTATGATGAAGCATATACCAATTATTCTACGGCATATCGCATGGATCCAAATAACATTGAATACAGAAATGCTTTGGAAAAAATGAACCGTCGTCATAACGGTGCGGGATATCGTACCCGAGAATACAACGGTGATGCCTCTTGTTCGGCATGCGATATTTGTCAGGCGATGATTTGTGCAGACTGTTGCTGTGAATGTTTGGGCGGCGATTTGATCTCTTGTTGTTGACGTGGGTGATTCATGATGAAAAGCAGTAAAAAAATTGCTTTAAGCGGTATGATCAGTGCTCTTGCTGTTGTAATCATGCTAATAGCTTATTTCCCTTATTTGACATATGCTTTACCCGCAATCGCAGGAGTCTTATTTTCGGTGATTATGATTGAAATTAACAGCAAATGGGCGCTTGGTTCTTTTGCTTCGGCGGCAATTTTGTCTTTGGTATTATGTGAAAAAGAATCCTCTTTTTTATTTGTCGCTTTTTTTGGCTATTATCCGGTTCTCAAAGCATATTTGGAACGAATTCCGTCACGTGTTGTGGAGTATATAGTAAAGTTCATTGTATTTAATGCGGCTACGGTTGCTTCCTACTTGGTGATTATATATGTATTTCGTATCCCGATTGAAGATATGGGTGCGTTTGGTCGCTATACGATTTTAATTTTGTTGGGAATGGGTAACGTTATGTTTGTTGTTTATGACATGGCGGTATCGAAACTCATTGATGAATATATGTTTAAATTACATCGTCGTGTTGGGCGTATGTTAAAATAAAAGGTGATTTGTTTGTGCCATGTTGTTATTGTTGGAGGCGGCGCCGCAGGCCTATTGGCGGCCGGTACCGCATTGCAATTAGGGAAAAATGTAACAGTAATTGAAAAAAACGCACGTCCCGCTCGCAAAGTTATGATTACCGGCAAAGGGCGGTGTAATGTAACCAACGCTTGCTCTACGCAAGAATTGTTAGAATCTGTTGTTACGAATCCTAGGTTTTTATATAGTGCTTTCAATCGCTTTTCTTCCTATGATCTTATGGATTTATTCGAAAATCATCTGAAAACCCCCCTTAAAACCGAACGTGGAAACCGTGTTTTTCCTGTTTCTGACAAAGCGGTAGATATTGTAGACGGTTTGGTAAACTATGCGAAGGGTGCGCAATTTTGTTGTAATTCGATTTGTACTGAAGTACTTGTGGAAGAAAGCCGTGTTGTTGGCGTAAAATTGCAAGACGGTACACGCATTGAAGCCACTTCGGTTATTGTGGCAACCGGTGGTCGATCCTATCCTGCAACAGGTTCTACCGGTGATGGGTATCGGTTGGCAGAAAAATTAGGTCATACAGTTACTGCGATCACTCCTTCCTTGGTTCCGCTAACCTGTCATACAACCGATTGCCGTGATTTAATGGGTTTAAGTTTAAAAAATGTAACGTTTACAGTCACGGATAAAACAAGTGGTCGTTGCGTTTTTTCTGAACTGGGTGAAATGTTGTTTACCCATTTTGGCTTGTCTGGGCCGTTGGTGTTGAGTGCTTCTGCACATATGAAACCTATGGAGCCTGAACGTTATATAGCTTCGATTGATTTAAAACCCGGTCTTACGCTAGCCCAATTAGATGCGAGGATATTACGTGATTTTCAGGAGAATATTCATCGAACTTTACGTAACGCGTTAAATAAATTGTTACCGGCTAAGTTGATTCCGGTTATGATCAAACGAGTGAAAATGCCTCCTGATTGCAAGGTCAATCAAATCACGAAAGAACAGCGACTTATCCTGGCTCAAACCATGAAGGGTTTTCAATTTAGTATTTTTGACTTCCGTCCCATTGACGAGGCGATTGTAACCTGCGGTGGCGTTTGTGTAAAAGAGGTCAATCCTCAAACTATGGAATCCAAACTTGTCAAAGGGTTATACTTTGCCGGTGAGGTGTTGGATGTTGATGCTTATACCGGCGGCTTTAACTTACAAATTGCTTTTTCTACCGGATATCTTGCCGGATGTTATGCTGAATAAAGAATAGGGGAGAAACCATGTTTCAAGTAGCAATCGATGGACCTTCCGGTGCGGGAAAAAGTACAATTGCCCGCGCGGTTGCCAAAAAGTTGGATTTTATATACGTTGATACGGGCGCATTATATCGTACGGTCGGTTGGGCGGCGCTTAGTCGTGATTTGGATTATCATAACATTGAACAAATCAAGCCTATGCTTTCCCAAATTTCTGTTGATTTGGTTTACGTAAACGGTATTCAAGTCGTATTGTTAAACGGTGTGGATGTTAGCAAAGAAATTCGTTTGCCACAATCATCCATGGCGGCTTCAGGTGTTTCGGCACATCCGTGTGTACGTGATTATTTATTAAATGCTCAACGTGAAATTGCT
>JAZRFL010000216.1:0-4933 GCA_045661365.1 Acutalibacteraceae bacterium
GACGTTGCGACTCTTCACCGGAAACATATAGTATTTTCAGCTCCCCAAGTTGTTGACAAACCTGCAACATAATGGTAGATTTGCCGATCCCGGGATCACCCGAAACCAGCATGACCGCACCTTTTACAATGCCGCCGCCAAGCACACGATCTAATTCACCCAGACCGGTGTGATAACGAAATTCCCTTGTGGTATCAATTTCATTAATACATGTTGCCGTTCCGCCAGAAACAGAAATACATTGGGAGCCTTTCGTGTTTTTTACAGCCGATGAATCATTAACCACTTGCTCTTCTAACGTGTTCCAAGCCTCACATTCAGGACATTTACCAAACCATTTAGCGGTTTGAAAACCGCAAGCAGAACACACATATACCGTTTTAAATTTGGATGCCATACTATTTTGCCTCCCCTACTTATACATACTAAGTATAAAACGAAATTAAACTAAGTGCAATAGTAAATGCAAGTTTTGTTTGATAACTTTCATTCTTTAATAACGACAATTCTTTGGGATTGGACATAAAGCCACACTCAATCATAACCGCTGGATTATTACAACGATGCAACAAATACACGTCTGCTCCGATTGACTTTGTTTTTCGAGTGTTTAGCGGTTGCAACATGGCAATAATTTCGCTTTGCAGGTAATTGGCTAATTCTTCGCTCTCGGCATGATTTAACGAATAAAATACTTGAGCACCGCTATATTGCGATTGATGAAAATAATTTTGGTGAATACTGATCAAAACGCAGTCTTTTGTCGAGTTGGCGATCTCTAATCGCTTCATAATATCAGCATTTTTTCGTTTGCGTATAGTATCTAACGCAGGATCACTAATTAAATCATCTTGTGTACGAGTCATAACAACGGAAAAACCCATACATCGCAAGATTTTCTCGAGTTTTTTTGCTATAGCCAAATTAATATCCTTCTCAGCGGTACCATCATCTCCGCTTGTGCCGCTGTCTATTCCGCCATGACCGGCATCGATGATAATAGTCGGTAATCGTGTATGCTGACTTGCTAAGGTTTGGTAAAAAGCATGGGTAGTTTTAGGCCAAAAAATTGAAACAATTATCAAACACAAACATGCTATCGGTATCACAATACGCTTAATATTCAAATAAATCACCCCGACACATTTTATGAAAATGCATCGGGGTTTACAACCGGTTAACGGAACATTTTGCGTTTAGAACGCTTACTATGCTTATCTTTTAATCGTTGCTCGTGGCGTTTACGTGCTTCAGGTGTTGTATACAACAAAGTATCACTGATATTGACTTGATATAAGCCGAGTCTATATCCAAATCCCGCGCAAATTGGAGCAATCAAAACAGTTAAAGCAGCTATAACATATCCAACAAGGCTATGCTCAGCGGCAGTCAAAGTATTGGGCAACAAAGCTTGGTGCAACGGAAAAAACGGACTATTAAAAACGCCAAAAAAGCGAGTAAACGTTTCTGTGACAATATCGTATTTCGACAGAATCAGGCAAATCGCTGCAGCAAATTCAAATATTGAAGCTACCATTGCAGCCTTAAATCCAAGCAAACGGTCATTTTTAAGTTTGTTGATTGAAATCATGTTGCCGTCTTTTGACCCTTGTTCCCATGCAGACGTAAACATCATAACAACAAGAATTAAAAAGGCACATATCTGTGTAATTAATGACCCAATTATACCGTTAAGCGCCAACATGATAGTTTGAGTTAACACAAAACCAAATACTTTGGCACCCAATAAATTGCGAAACATTTTAAAGGTCAATTTCCAAAAGTGTTTCATCCTAAACGCTCCACCTTTTTTAAAAAAAGGGTCCGGTAACACAACGCATTGCCGGACCCATGTGCAAAATCAATTATTCAGCAGCTTCTTCAGCAGGAGCTTCTTCGACTGCAACTTCTTCTGTAACAGGTTCATCGTCCAAAAGAACACGAATAGACAAGCTAATGCGTTTCTTTTCTTCGTCGATTTGAATGATTTTAGCATCGACTTGTTGTCCGATTTCGAGAACATCTTGCGGTTTCGCAATACGAGAATTGGCGATTTGAGAAATATGAATCAAACCATCAACACCATCCGTAATGTTTGCGAATGCGCCATAAGTGGTCATGCTGACAATTTTAACATTAACAACATCATCTAATTTGTAGTCACGCATAAAGATAGCCCAAGGATTATCTTCAGCTTTCTTGTAACCCAAAGAAACCTTTTTCTTTTCAGCGTCAAACGATTTAACAAACACTTCGATGATGTCGCCTACTTTAACAACTTCAGAAGGATTCTTGATGCGTTTCCAAGACAGTTCAGAAATATGAACCATACCGTCAACGCCGCCCAAATCAACAAAAGCACCGTAAGAAGTCAAGGATTTTACTTTACCGGTAAATACTTTGCCCTCGGCAATATCGCCCCAGAAAGCAGATTCTTGTTCTTTGCGTTGATCACGCAGTACAGAACGAATCGAACCAACAGCACGGCGACGTGCGCGGTTAACTTCCAAAATACGGAATTGAACGGTGGTATGTAACATATCTTCCAAAGAATCGTTACGGGAAGCGGTTGCTTGAGAAGCGGGAATAAACACGCGGATGCCTTTGCTGACAACCAAAATACCGCCCTTGATCACTTCGGCAACTTTACCTTCCAAAACAGTACCGTTGTTTTGAGCTTCGATCAGATTGTCCCAAATTCTGGTGGAATCAAAACGCTTTTTAGAAAGCATAACAGTACCTTCTTGATCGTTTGTCCGCATAACGATCAAGTCTAAAATATCGCCGACTTTCACTTCGCTCATAGCATCGGCATCGGAATCATAAGAATATTCGCTCATGGGCACGAAACCGGCATGTTTACGACCGATATCCACTTGGATCTCGGTGGGGGTAACAGCCAATACATACCCTTTGACCCGTTGATCGGAGTTCATTTGATTTAAAGAATACTCAAAAGCCTCCATATCGGTCATTTCGTCAAAGGATTTTTCGGGCACAGGCGGTTCTTCATCAACGGTCGATTCTGCTTGTACCGACTGAGTGGTGTTCTCAGCGGCCGCAGGCATTTCCTGTGCCACCTCACTTTCTTGGGTAGCAGGCATTTCCTGCTCGTTGATAGAAGCGTTAGCTTCGGTAGTTTCGACGTTGTCGATGATTTCTGACATGGTTTGTTGAACCTCCTTTATTATACCGGACGGTGTTGAAGCACCGGCGGTAACACCAATACGACGAAAACCGGAAACATAGTCACGATCCAATTCGTCAGCAGACTCAATATGCAAAGTGGGACATAATCTTTGGCAGATTGAATACAACTTAACCGTATTGGAACTGTGGCGGCCACCGACAACGATCATAAGATCACTATCGTTTGCCAATGCCTCGGCCTCTTGTTGCCGTTTTGATGTAGCATCACATATTGTATCAAAAAAAACTGCATTTGTACATACCTTTTTCAGAATTTTTTCGCATTTTTCCCACAAATTTTTGTCAAAAGTGGTTTGACACACGCTTACAACAGGTAAATCATGTAAAAAAGCGTTGTTTTTTAGCAAATCGATCAGCTCTTCTGTCGATTGATAACAAAAAACGTGTTCCCCAGCAAACCCACGTATTCCCAAAATTTCCGGGTGTTCTGAATCACCGCCAATCAAAACCAGTTGGTTATTTTCAGCGGCCTTTTGAACAATTTTATGAATTTTCTCCACAAAAGGACACGTGGCATCACAATATGAAATCTTGTGATCATCCAGAAAACCATACACCTGTTTTGAAACGCCGTGGGAACGAATTACCAGCGTTGTGTCTTTAGAAACCTCTTCAGGAGTAGCACAAATCGCCACCCCTTTTGTCTGTAACTCATCCACAACTTGTTTATTGTGAATAATCGGACCCAACGTAGCAACTCGACAACCTTGTTCCAGCAGATCATTGACCATATTAACGGCGCGATTTACCCCAAAACAAAAACCTGCTGTTTTCGCCAACGTGACCGTTGTTTTATGCTTGTCGATCATATTGCGATAACCCTTCTTGAATCGGTGTCATAATCGCCGTTGTGCAAACACGCAAATGTTCTCTTTGCGACATTTCATCCGAACACGGTGGCATTTGGATAGCATCCCCAATGATAATTGTGACTTTTCTGAAAACGCGTACTTTTTGGTTTTTACAGGCCAAGGTAATCGGTAAAACGTAAGTATTAAATTCGCGTACTAACATAGCCGCGCCAGCCTTACCTTTCCCGATTTTTCCATCTTTAGATCGGGTACCTTCCGGAAAAATGCATAGATTTTTCCCTTCTTTCAGTAATGCTTCTGCAGCCTTGATACCGGAAGTACCACCATCACGATTAACCGGAAATCCACCTACTCCTTTAATAAACCACGAAAACAGACGATTCCTAAAAATCTCTTGTTTTGCCATAAAAAACAATCGTCTTTTACGTTTAAACGTATACGCCAAATACACAGGATCCAAAAAAGATATATGATTGGAGCAAACTACAAATCCACTTTTATGTGCATTCAATTTTTCTTTACCAATAATTTTATAGGGAAAAAGCAAGTGAAAAATTGGCCATAAAATTGCGTAGGCGATCTTAAATAACATGGCGTGATCCTCCTTGTGACAGTTATTTTTCTATAATCGAACAAATCGCCGCATAAACAGCATCGATTGATTGTTCAAGATCAAGTTCAGACGTGTCAATGATAATTGCATTGTCTGCCGGTTTTAATGGTGCCACAGCTCGGTGAGAATCATCAAAATCCCGTTTTATCATATCATCTAAAACTTCTTGATATGTAGTTGTGATTCCTTTTTCTTCCAATTCAATCAGACGACGTTGTGCGCGTTTTTCAGCCGAAGCGGTTAAAAAGATTTTCACTTGAGCATTTGGCAGCACAACCGTGCCAATGTCGCGACCATC
>JAZRFL010000217.1:0-12473 GCA_045661365.1 Acutalibacteraceae bacterium
CCGCGGTCTTGCAAGGTCATGGCATTGTGATATTGATGATTTTCTGCGACATAGGGAGAAGGAATTAAAATAGAGGCCTTTCCCTGCACCTCAATTTCGCTCAAAGTAATAGCACCTGCACGACTGATAACCAAATCAGCCGCCGCCATGCACAGATCCATGTCGTTAATATATTCGGTCATTCGAAGCATGGACGTTTTCTCAAAGGAGACCCCTTGGTCTTTCATATGGTTAGACATCCATTCCCATCCCTGTTTACCGGTACCGTGATAATGATAATATTTCCCGGTGTTCCAATGTTTGACAATCACTTCAGCCATTGCACGGTTGATACATTCGGCACCCAAGCTGCCGCCAAACGAAAGAATAAACGGATGCCGATCATCCATGCCCAATCGTGCTCTTGCCTGTTGTTTTGTAATATTTAAAATATCGGGACGCACCGGATTTCCCGTAATGACGTATTCACGTTCCGGCAAATGTTTTTGCGCAGCAGGCATTGCGAGCATGACCGTGTCGACCTGTTTTACCAACATTTTTGTGGTTAAACCGGGAAATGCATTTTGCTCATGAATGGCAGTTTTAATTCCCATCTTATGAGCCTTGCGCACCACGGGTCCGCTAACGTAGCCACCCATGCCAACCACAAGATCCGGGGCAAATTTTTTCAAAATCTTGCCCGCTTCAAATCCCGACGTTACCGCTTTGCGTGCGGCAGAAATGTTTCGGAATACATTTTTCACCGAGATTTTTCGTTGAAATCCAGCAACGTGAATAGGGTAAAATTCATAGCCAGCCTGCGGAACAAGACGAGATTCCATTCCTTTTTCATTACCTACAAAAGCAATTTGCGCTTCAGGATGATAAGTTTGAATGGTGCGGGCAGCTGCCAACGCAGGATTGATATGGCCGCCCGTGCCTCCGCAAGCAAATATAATTTTCATACTTTGTCACCTTTTTCTGATCATACTGCTTCGTGATACCGACAAAATTACACCCATTTGACACAACAACATAACAAGTGATGTTCCGCCGTAACTAAAGAAAGGCAAACTAATCCCCGTATTGGGAATGGTGTTGGTTACCACCAAAATATTGAGTACTGCCTGTAACCCGATTTGGAAAATAATCCCCATAGAAAGCAGAGCACCAAATCGATCGGGAGAACGCATGGCAATTAATACCCCTCGCCAAATTAAAATGGCAAAAGCAATTAAAATACAAACCGCTCCAATCAGACCCAATTCTTCACATACAATGGAAAAAATGAAATCATTGTGAGGTTCCGGAACCCAGAGATATTTTTGGCGAGAATTCCCCAGACCTCTGCCCCATATGCCACCTGAACCGATCGCCAGCAGCGATTGTATGGTTTGGTAACCTTTGCCGGTAGCATCAGCCCACGGGTCGATCCAATATTGTAAGCGGCTGGAAGCATAATCAACAACACCGGTTACGATAACAAAAACAATAGCAAGACAGCCTGCGCCACCCATGATAGCCATGTGAGACAGTTTAATGCCCCCCACCACCATCAAGATAATGCCAATTAAAAGAACCAATACCGTTGCCGATAGGTGTGGTTCCAATACAAGCAATAAGCAAATACCACCCAACAATACCGAGAAAAAAACGATACCATATGAAAATTTTTTCATTCGTTTGTGGTTACTTGCTATCAAATAAGAAAATAGTAAAATAACCGCAAACTTCGCAATTTCGGAAGGTTGGAACGAAAAACTGCCAATGGCAATCCATCGCTTATAGTCAAAACCTTCTGCCATGGGAGGCAGTGCCAACACGATCAGCAACATGGCCAATGAACCGAAATAACCGATCCAGGGAAGGTTAAATTTGGTCAGCCAATGATAATCGACACGGGAGATCAGCACCATAAGCACAATACCGATCACTGCAAATGCGGCTTGGCGAATAATAAAATGATAACTGTCACCGTAATTGTAATAAGCATAGGCATAACTTGCTGAAAACAACATGATCAGGCCGGCGGTCAACAAAAGTAACACCATGCCGAAGAATACCATATCCATTTTACCGCGAGAACTGCGACGGTGAGGAGATCTATTTGTCTCTTTGTTCATTTGTTTCGTTTCCTCCGACACCACATGACCGCCTCCTTTTTTTGAAATTTCATTACCAATTACAGAGTATTAAAATACAACAACACACCGGCAATTGAGCAACCAACGGCAGTTACTGCCGAAAAGACCACTACAATTTTATTTTCACTCCAACCGCACATTTCAAAATGGTGGTGAATCGGAGCCATTTTAAAGATTCGTTTATGCGTTTTTTTATAGTAAAACACTTGCAAAACATCGGACAATGCTTCAATCAAATACAAAATCCCTGCCAGCAACAAAATGACGGGGTAACCGCTGGCAAACGCCATGGCACATACGGCACCACCCAAAAACAACGAACCGGTATCGCCCATAAACACCTTCGCAGGCTTTAAATTCCAAACCAAAAATCCTGCACATCCGCCTGCTACGCATACCGCAAACAGACCCAAACAATTGTTGACTAATAAGGCAGAAATCAACAGGAAGAAGACAGAAACCACCATGGTAACCGTAGTACACAACCCGTCAATACCGTCGGTTAAATTAACGGAATTCATAAAGCCGAAAATAAAAACCAAAGCAATCGGCCAATATAACAACCCCAAACCGCTGGTGGTATCTACAGCGCCTACAAACGGAATATGCGTCGTTGTATCGCCATTTAGTAACAAAGTGCCCAAATACACAGCACCTACCAAAAGTTGCAATACCGTCTTTTGCTTTACAGTTAATCCAAGGTTTTGCTTTTTCACCACTTTTACGTAGTCATCCATAAAACCGATTGCACCGGAAGCCAAAGCCATAATCAGCCCGGCAACGCCACGGATTATGTAGGTTTTATGTTGTGAAAAGCCTGAAACCAATTCAGAATACAAAGCACCTTCTTTGGCGATTACGGCAACGCAAATACCGCAAGTGACAGCTACCAAAATGCCAATAATAAACAACAAGCCACCCATAACAGGGGTCCCCTGCTTTGATTTGTGCCATGCAGGACCTTCATCTAATATCGTTTGGCCAAATTTCAGTTTGCGCAAATAAGGGATCATCCAAACGCCGAGCACCGCGGTTACAGCAAATGCAACCAAGGCGCAAGCCAATAAAATCAATTCATCCATTGCTACACATCCTTATTCCCCAAGTTTTTGCAACGCCTTTGCTACCACTTCTCTTTCATCCAACCGAATGGTTTGATGGCCCAGAATTTGATAGGTTTCATGGCCTTTGCCTGCCAGCAAAATCGTGTCATCGGTCTGCGCGGTAAGCACAGCATGCTCAATTGCTTTGATCCGATTTTCAATTACAGTATAGGGCGTTTTTGTATCCTTCATGCCTTCCAAAATATCCTTAATAATTTCCGAAGGCTCTTCCGTACGCGGATTGTCGGAAGTAACAATAACGTGGTCGGAAAAATCCGCTGCGATCTTTCCCATTTGCGGTCTCTTTCCTTTATCACGGTCACCACCGCAACCAAACAAGGTGACCAATCTGCCACGGGTGGTAGAACGCAGTGTTTTTAAAATATTTTCCAATCCATCGGGAGTATGTGCATAGTCAATAATGACCGTAAAATCGCGGCCACCCACCGGTACAACTTCGGCACGTCCCTTAGGACTTTCCAAATTACACATAGCTTCAACTGTTTTTTCAAAAGGCATTCCCAAGGCAAGGGCGCAACATCCTGCCGCCATGGAATTATAAACCGAAAATTCACCCGGCACATTTAACTTCACACGACCGATTACACTGTCACCGACCAGTTCAAAATCAACTCCGTCGGCGCGCTTACGCAAATTTTTGGCAACATAATCGCTTTGATTCGTTGCCAACGAATAGGTTACGACAGGACATTGACACCCTTCTATCATATCGTTTGCATAGGGATCATCGCAATTAACAATCGCAGTATCGCACATCGTAAACAATTTCTTTTTGGCATCGCGATAATTTTCCATGGTCACGTGATAATCCAAATGATCTTGTGTTAGGTTGGTATATACACCGCAAGCAAAATGCAACCCATGAATGCGGTCTTGATCCAACGCGTGGGAGGAAACCTCCATAACAGCGTACTCACACCCGCTCATTTCCATAAGAGAAAACAACGAATGCAGTTCGTATGCACCGGGGGTGGTATTTTTAGCGGGTAGCACTTGATTGCCCACCATATTGTGAACCGTACCGATCAATCCCGTTTTATGACCAAAGGATTCCAAAATAGATTTGATCATTAAACAAGTAGACGTTTTACCATTGGTTCCGGTCACACCGATCAGTTTGATTTTACGCGCCGGATGGGAAAAATATGCTGCACACATTTCGGCAAAGACTTTTCGCGGTTCCTTAACAACAAGTTGATTGTCAAGTCCCAAATCCTTATCGCAAAGGACTACGGACGCACCCGCTTGGATCGCCGCTTGTGCATATTGATCGCCATGATCCTCCACGCCGCGTACAAACACATCTCCGGGTGCTACTTGCATAGAATTGTTGGTCACCTTCCCGACCTCGCGCTCACCCAAAGAAGTCCCTGCGGACAAAGGATACAAATCTTTTAATTTCACGAAACACACCACCTTAAACCATCATTCAACCGAGTCGGTATAACGGAAGCTGACACGTATTACCGTACCACGTTCCACTTTTGTACCCGCCATAACACTTTGGCGATAAGATACCGCACCACCGGCACCGCTTACCACCCCAACGATTTCAACGTTGACACCCGCTTCGGATGCTGTGGACAAAACGCCCGAAACACCCATTGCAGTTAAGTCAGGCACCTCAGTTTGTTCAGGTTCATAACTTTCTTCTGTATACAACACAACCGTTCCCTCGGTAGGACTGGCAGAGCCCCCCATGGGATTTTGAGCTACGACCCGTTCCCCTTCACCAATCACGCGAACCGAAAGTTTGGCATTTTCCAAATCTCGACGCGCTTGTTCCACTGTTTTTCCTTCAACCGTTGGAACTGTTGTGCTGATGCTGTCGTATTCATCTTCGGTATATACCGCTTCCACTCCCAAATAGGGCAAAATCTCTTCCATAATAGCCGATGCCACAGGAGCCGCCACCGCACTACCATATGTATTGGCACCATGCGGTTCGTCTATCATAACAATAACAGCATATTCCGGTTTGTCCGCGGGAGCGAACCCGCAAAAAGAAGCAACATATTGCATGTTGTCTTCGGTTGAACTACTGATTTTTTGCGAAGTCCCTGTTTTGCCCGCCATACGATAGCCTGCCACGTAGGCATTTTTCCCCGAACCGTTTTCCACAACCGAACGCAACATTTCGCACATATGTTTGGAGGTTTGGTTAGAGATCACTTGGCGAATCACTGATTTATCTTCAGTTTGCACAATCCTACCCGTACCATCGGTAACTTCTTTCAGCACGTGAGGCTTTACAAGATATCCACCATTGGCTACGGCACATACCGCTGTAATCATTTGAATGGGAGACACTTGGAAGGTTTGACCAAACGATTCAGAAGCCAACTCAACCGGACCCATGTTTTGATCGGTGTAATAAATGCTATTGGCCTCACCGGGCAGATCGATTCCTGTTTTTTGGGTCAAGCCGTATGCTTTGAAATACTGATAAAACTTTTTGACACCCAATCGTTGTCCGATTTCAATAAACGCCGGATTGCAGGAGTTTTCATAAATATTGGAAAGGTTTTGATGTCCATGACCATCCGTATTATGGCACTTGTAACGAGTACCCGCAATCACAATGTAACCGGGACAGTTAAAGCCGGACTGACTGTTAACCAAACCTTCTTCTTCCGCCGCTGAACCCGTTACCGTTTTAAACACCGAACCGGGATCGTAAATATCAGCAATCGCCTTATTCCGCCATTGTTCACGCAATGCCTTGTTATAAGCTTCTTCTTCGGTCAACGTAGGATCTTTGCTTTTGTAGTTTTCCAGCATATCCAACATATATTCGTTGGTAACGGTAAACGGCGTGTTGGGATCGTAGTCAGGTTTGGTCGCCATTCCGATAATAGCGCCTGTATTGACGTTCATTACGATCGCACACCCACGATTGGTAGCGGCATTGACATCTATCGCCTCTTCTAAATGTTTTTCCACACAATACTGTACAAACGAATCCAGTGTCAGCGTCAAAGAGTTGCCTTGTTGTGCCTCTACCATCGTTTCATAGTTAAACGGCATGTCGCTGCCGCGAGCATTTTTAGATGACACAACTTTACCGGGGACGCCTTTTAACAAACTGTCATACTGATATTCTATCCCCTCTAAGCCTTGGTTATCGTCGCCGACAAAACCAAGAACAACAGAAGCTAAGCTACCGTTTGGGTAATACCGCTTATTGGCTTCGTCCAACCCAACGACCGATCCCAGCTCATGCTCGCTGATAAACGCCCGCACCTTTGCCGCTGTTTTTTCTTCCACACGTTTTACGATCCGCTCATATGCGGTGTTTTTTTGGGCCTTTTGATAAATCTCTTCGGCGTCTACGTCTAAAATCTCAGCAAGCCCGTCAGCAATCAGACGGGCTTCTTTATCATCAGTTATATCTTGCGGGGCAATATAAACCGTCCACACCGTAGCACTGGTTGCCAATATATTGCCGTTACAATCGTATATGGTTCCTCGTTTCGCTTCAATAGTTGTGGTAGTTAGTTGTTGTTTTGCCGCCAACGTAGAATACTTGTTTCCATTTATGACCATGATGTTAAACAAACTGATGCAAGACGTTCCAACGCCCAACACCACAACAGTCAACAAAACGCAAAGCATTCGTTTCCACATTTCTTGACTCGGCATATCTTTTTTCAACACTACCACCTCACATCTTCATATATTTATGTGGCACAACACCACCGTATTCCTAAAACAGATCTTGTACTGCCGCCAACGCACCGGATTCCTGATCGGTCACTTCCGATGCATCCTGATCGCACAAATTAATATATTCGGTTTGGGCTACCGTGATCTTCTTCATGCCCATTTCTTTTGCCGCAGTTTCCATATTGGTAAAAGAAACCTTCCCATTCAATTCCACCTGTAAACGAGTATTCTCGCTTTTCAGCACCTCAATATTCTTTTTGATTTGTGTGATCTCATCGGAAGTCTCGGAAGTCTGCAACAAACAATTCAATTGAGCAGCCACCAGCAACAGCACCACGACCACCCCAACCGCCGTCACCAACCAACCGCGAGAAGATGCAACCGCTTTCGTCGCACGACGCTCTACGGGAAGTTCCACAACCTCTTTCTTTTTGGGAGCAAATCGTTCAAAATCATAAGCAGTACTATCGCGATACATGTTAGTTTTCCTCCTTGATTCTTTCAATAGTCCGCAGTTTTGCACTACGAGCTCTCGCATTTTCTTTCAATTCTTTTTCACTTGCAGCGACAACGCCCTTAACCGCCAAACGAAACACCGGCGTTCTGCCACAAACGCAAACCGGGAATTCCGGCGGACAAACACAACCTTTGCACAAATTGGCAAACCGTTGTTTCACCATGCGATCTTCCAACGAATGAAAGGTTATCACCGACAACCGCCCATTCACCTTTAACAACTCCGTCGCTTCATCCAGCCCCTTGGACAGCGCATCCAATTCTCCATTTACGGCAATTCGCAATGCTTGAAAACATTGTCTGGCAGGGTGACCGTTTCGTTTGGCTTTGGCAGGCACATTTTCTGCAATAACTTCCGCCAACTGTAACGTGGTCTCTACCGGAGCGATCGATCGTGCCTTCACAATCCCCGCCGCGATTGAGCGGGCAAACTTTTCTTCTCCATATTCAAAGAAAATTTTAGCAAGTTCTTCCGCTGATAATGTATTGACCAAATCAGCCGCAGTTGTCCCCTTTTGGCTCATTCTCATATCCAGCGGTGCGTCATAATGAAAAGAAAATCCGCGTTCAGGTGTATCAATTTGATGAGACGAAACGCCTATATCCAATAACACACCGTCCACACGGTCTATACCCAAGCCATTCACTATGCGCTTCATATCGGAGAAGTTCCCCTCGACCACTGTCGCACACGAATAAGGTGCCAATCGTTCCGAGGCCGCCCGTAAAGCATCGGGATCACGGTCAATCGCAATCAAGCGACCGTTTGTCAGTTTCGCAGCAATCGCACTGCTGTGTCCCCCGCCGCCTGCCGTACCGTCCACATAGATTCCACTTGGTTTTATTTGTAATGATGCAATCGTTTCTTCCGGTAAAACCGAAACATGATGAAAACTCATATCACTTCTCCGTTAAAAGTTGATTTTATCCAAAAGATCGATAATGTCATCTTGTTCAACCGAAGAAGAAACATTTTGCCAATTTTTAAGATTCCAGATTTCCACACGGTTGGAGGCACCGATTACCACTGAAGCGCCCTTCAAATTGGCTAGTTCGCGTAAAACAGGAGGAATACAAATACGTCCTTGCGCATCAATTTCCACCTCAGCCGCATTAGAATAAAAATACCGAGTCAATTGTCGAGACTCTTTAAACGAAAGCGAACGAATCGCTTGGTCTAATCGTTCCCACTCGGTTTTAGGGAAAAGGAAAATGCACCCGTCCAACCCGTTAGAGATCACAAATCGATCTCCTAAATCCGTGCGGAATTTTGCCGGAACAGAAATACGACCTTTTTCATCGATACTATGCCGATAAGTGCCTAACAACATGACGTGTGCCTCCTTTCAAAACAAATAGGTAAAAAGTGTATGTCTTACCACTTCTCCCCACTTCTTACCACTTTGCACCTATTATAGACCACTTTTTTGGGAATTGCAAGGGAAAATCTCAAATTTCTTCTTCAAACCGCCGCTTTTTTGCAATATTCTTACCATTGATGCCGCAATTTAAGAACATTTGTTTTCTAAACGATATTCCCATAAAAAAATGCATAAAAAAAGGCTTTACCACATCAAAAACACGATGTGGTAAAGCCCAATACAAGCTATTTATTCCATTGTCTCCAATTCTTCCAACTGCTCACTCGCTTGCGTCCAAGCAAGCGTTTGCTCTTCGATTTGCATCTCTATCTCTTCCAATTGGCTGGTCAATTCCATAACCTGCATATAATCAGCCGCTATATCTGGTTGCAAAATCGTTTGTCGAATCGTATCGGCTTGATTTTCCAGTAATTCGATTGCTTCCTCGGTTTTGGAAATCAACGTGCGAAGTTTGCGCATACGGGACTCTTTTTCTTTTTTGGATTTATAATCCAGCCCACCTGCCCCCATTGTTTTCTTTTCCTCTACCGTCTTAGTCTGCTCCAAGAGTTGCATAAAACTGTCATAATTCCCCTCAAAGGTACGCATTCCCTGTGGAGTCAGCCACAGCACCCGATCAGCTAATTTATTAATAAAATAGCGGTCGTGTGACACCATGAACAAAGTGCCTTCATACTGCATCAACGCTTCTTCCAATGCTTCGCGAGACCCAATATCCAAATGGTTGGTTGGTTCATCCAAAAACAGCAGATTACTTCCTTTCAGCATTATTTTAAGCAACGAAATCCTGGCTTTTTCGCCGCCGCTACAGGTTGCTACCTGTTTAAACACGTCATCTCCTTTGAACAAAAAGGCCGCCAAAGCGTTTCGTATGGTTGTTTGATCCAAGTGGTTGTATTCATCCCAAACTTCATCAAGCACCGTCTTTTCCGGATGCAACTGTTGTCCCGTTTGGTCGTAATACCCAACATCTACCCCAGGACCGTATGCAATACTCCCTTGACCCTTAACTTTATATAACAATTGTTTTAACAAGGTTGTTTTACCGCAACCGTTGGGGCCAATCAAAAAGACCCGCTCTCCCTTTCGCAATTGGAAGCCGCAATCGGTGTATAAGGGCGCTTGAAAACCAAAAGAAAGATTTTCAACGTTAAGCACTTCGGTCGGTCCCGTTTGCCTCGGTGTGAAGGAGAAGCCAATCGTGCCGACATCTGCCTCCGGCTTTTCCAATTGATCTCGTAATTTTTCAATTACCTTTTCCTTGCTTTCCGCCCGTTTAATCGATTTTTCACGATTCCACCGCTTCATTTCGGTAACAGCATCTTCTAAACGATGAATTTCTTTCATTTGTTGTTCATAATGATGCTCAGCAATCTGTCTATTCTCTTTTTTTAACGCCAAATAGCGAGAATAATCCCCGTGATATACGGTTAATCTCCCCCGCTCCAATTCCAGCGTTTTCTCTGTCACACGATCCAAAAAATAGCGATCATGGGAAATGACGATAAACCCACCATCATAGGAACGTAAAAATTCCTCTAACCAACGAATTGCAACGATGTCCAAATGGTTGGTCGGTTCATCCAATAACAGCAGTTTGGCACGAGACACCAGCAAGCGTGCCAATCCCAATTTGGAGCGTTGCCCACCACTGAGGGCAGATAACGGCAATTGTTTTTGTTGATCGGTAAAGCCCAGCCCACTCAACGCTGCTTGTGCCCGACTGCGAAACCACAACCCCCCGTCTCGTTCATAGGCTTCACGTAGCTGTTGCTGTTTTTCCAACAAAGCCGATTGCGTATTACCCTGTTCAATTTCACTTTGCACCGCATTCATTTGCGATTCCAATGCAAGCAGATCGGGAAATGCCGATAAAATCCACTCGTTGGCAGTAACCTCAGCATCTTCCGGAACGTGTTGTTCCATGGTACCAATAGTTAGATCTCCCGCGCGAACTACACTACCGCCGTCAGGAAGATGCTTGCCAACAAGCAAACCAAACAGAGTGGTTTTGCCGGTACCATTGGCACCCACAAGCCCCACTCTGTCCTTTTCTTCCATATGAAAGGAAGCGTTCTCTATAATCAGACGACTCCCAAAGTATTTCGTCAAACGATCAACTGTAAGAATACTCATATCTTCTACCTATTCGATGGTAAGGTCCTCTAAACTACGAAAACGGTAATCGCCATTTTTCAGTACCTGAGAATTGTTCAGCGCCTTACCAATGCCTTTAATCACGCAATTCAAAGGATCATCTACACGTTTGGCTTGAAGTCCTAACCGTTGCGACAACAGTTCCGGCATGCCGTACGTTAAGGATCCGCCACCTGTTAATATAATTCCGTCTTTGGCGGTATCGGCCACCATTTCAGGCGCTGTTTGTTCAAACACACGTTGAATAGAACCAAGAATCTCCTCAGCGGTTATCATCATAATGTCATACAAGCGAGTTGTGTCCACTTCTATACTCTGAGGCATACCGGTAAACACATTGAGACCGCTCACCGTCATACCCACTTCAATTTCTCGCGGTTTTACACAACCTATGGTCTTTTTAATACGTTCTGCTGTCAAAGCGCCTACATTCACATTGTATTCACGGCGAATAAACCGAATAATCTCCTCGTCAAACGAGCCGCTGCCAATGGGCAACGATTCACACCGAGCTAAACCGCCCATAGACAAAACCGCTATGTCGGTCGTTCCTTTACCAATATCTACAACCGTAACGCCCCGGGGTGTTGAAAAATCCACGTCTAACCCGATTGCCGCCGCCAAAGGCGCCTCGATCAAGCAGACGTTGCGCGCACCGGCACTTTCCAACGCGTCTACAACCGAGCGTTGCTTTACCGCCGTAATATTCCCGGGAATAGCTACCATAGTTCGAGGACGAAGCAATTTTTTGCCGCTTACTTCAGCAAAGTATTTCTTCAGCAACAACTCTGCCGCTTCAAAATCGGCAATGGTCCCGTTTTGCACCGGACAAACCGACGTCAATCGATCAGACGTACGACCGATCATTTGGTACGCTTCGTTGCCGTACGCTTTGGGTTCACCGGTATCATTATCAATCGTAATTACCGTTGGACGAGAAAGCACGATGCTACGTCCCATAAATATACGCGTGGTATCGGTACCAAAATCAATTCCTATATCGCTTCTCATAACGCAAATTCCTTAAACAATTAATTTGTTTTTATTATACAAGGATTTTGGCAGATTAGCAAGGAGTTTTTCAAGCTTTTTTCAAAAGCATGGTTTTCTTTCCTGCGCACAAAGTCGCACTTGCAAACAATTGGCAAATATGATATAAAAAAGGAAAGAGGTGTTATTATGAAAATCATAGATAAAATCAAAGCGAAATCTGCCGATCTGTTGGGTCAACCTACGGTATCCATTGCCTTCTTGGGTGACAGCGTTACCCAAGGTTGTTTTGAAGTGTTTTGCCCCCAAGATCATGTGATAGACACCATTTTTGAATCTCACAACGCCTATCATGCCAAACTGCATCGAACATTGAGCAATCTATATTTCAACGTTCCTTTTCACATCATCAACGCCGGTATTTCAGGTGGCACAGCGGGCAACGGTGCCGCCCGATTGGAGCGGGACGTGTTGCGGTATTCACCCGATTTATGCGTCGTTTGTTTTGGGTTAAA
>JAZRFL010000218.1:0-8190 GCA_045661365.1 Acutalibacteraceae bacterium
GTCGTGAAGTATATGGGGTGGAAAATAGCGATGCCGCCATTTTTAAAGGGGCTAACTACATTGTGACACCCACTGCCAAAAATACACCTCAAGCGATTGAAGTGTGCAAAGAGTTGGGGCGAGAATTGGGATTTGCCAGAATTTCTTGCCTTTCCCCCGAAGAACACGACGATATGATTGGGTTTGTATCTCAGTTAACCCACTGCATCGCCGTAACCCTAATGACCTGTACCGATTGTGAAGAATTGGTAGATTACACAGGCGACTCGTTCCGTGACTTGACCCGCATTGCCGCCATAAACGACGAAATGTGGAGCGAGTTGTTTTTAATGAACAAGCAACCGCTACTGGATAATATGGAAAAATTTATGGCAGAATTTGAACGATTGCATCAATTACTCAAACAAGGAGATCGAGACAGCATTCGCAAAATGATGCAACTGTCCACCCGCCGCAGAAAACTGTTTAACAAACCCAAAGTATAAATAGAGGTCCTGACTATGAAAAACATGAAATTTTCCCGCAAATTGCCAATCCCTATGGAAGTCAAACAGATGTACCCCTGTACGCCAAAATTGACTGAAATCAAAGAAAAAAGCGACAAAGAAATACAGGCAATTTTTCGGGGGGAAAGCAATAAATTCTTATTGGTGATCGGTCCTTGTTCAGCCGACAATGAAGACGCGGTTTTGGAATACGCACATAGACTTCGCTCATTACAGGAAAAAGTGTCGGATAAAATTGTAATGATACCTCGTGTATATACCAACAAGCCCCGTACCACGGGAGAAGGCTACAAAGGAATTTTACATCAACCCAATCCCAGCGAAAAGCCTGACTTATTTCAAGGTGTCGTTGCTATTCGCGAATTACACATGCGTGTGTTACAAGAAACAGGATTTGGTACTGCCGATGAAATGTTGTACCCTGACAATTATCGCTATCTTTCCGATCTACTTTCTTACGTAGCAATCGGTGCTCGATCGGTTGAAAACCAAGAACATCGGTTAACCGCCAGCGGATTGGATATTCCTGTGGGAATGAAAAATCCTACCAGCGGCGACCTTTCCGTCATGATGAATTCGATCACCGCCGCCCAAAACTCTCATACCTTTATTTATCGCGGATGGGAAGTTACCAGTACGGGCAACGATTTAGCACACGCTATTTTAAGAGGCTACGTAAACAAGCACGGAAATCCTCTTTCTAACTATCATTACGAGGATCTACGCTTCTTACACGAAATGTACCAACAGTCCAAGTTGTCCAATCCTGCGGTGTTAGTGGATGTCAATCACTCCAATTCGGGTAAACAATATTTAGAACAGATCCGCATTGCCAAGGAAATTATAAACAGTCGCAGGTACAACCCTGATTTGGCCGTATTTGTAAAAGGCTTAATGATCGAAAGTTATTTGCAAGACGGATGTCGTAAAATCGGTGAAGACGGCTACGGGAAATCCATAACCGATCCTTGCTTGGGATGGGAAAAAACCGAACGGCTTGTTTTGGATTTGGCCGACCAATTATAAAATACCAAAAATAAATCGACACGAAACTACGTGCAGTTTCGTGTCGATTTATTTCATTTTTATTTCAAATTTTTGAGTAGCACACGCACGCGACCTTCACCATCACAAACAATGGAATCTTGATCGCTCAAACGCTTTCCTTTTACAATTAAAGTCCCATTACGGATCTCTACAACGCTGAAGTCACCTTTTTGCGTTTCGTACCGAAGATCTTCTACCGCTAACGTATGCCCTGCTAAGTCAATGGTAGGATACTGTTCGGAAAAGACCAACGCCTCACCATAAGTAATATCACGAGTAATATAAACAGTTGTATCACTATTGGTTGCAATCAGGTTTTCCACATTGTCAGCGATGGCAATTTCATTGCCTTCGTTTGACGTATATAACTGAACCCGCACAGTAATACCGGGGACTACGGGAATGGTGTGTTTTACTTCCGCACCGCCCGGAGAAACCACCTGACTGTTGTGCGAACGAAAGATAGGTCGGGAAGTTCCGTCTTCTTGTAGCTCAGAGGCGATCAGCAAATAATTAAATGCTGCTTTTCCTTCTCCAACATTGTAAATCGTCACGCCAAGTTGCGTAGTGGAAGAATCCAAAGAAACGGTCTCGTCGCAAAAATTGTCACCATATACGCCGGTAAATAAATTGTCACCGTAGCGAACACCGTTGGCATCTTTCAACACATACATTTGCAATTGATACGTATCTTCTACCGAAGGCGCATCATCACCAATATAGCCGCTTTCTTTAAACCATACTACGATCGAAACCATAGTACACGCAAAAGAAATCACCAACAAAATCGCCATAGAACGAATCTGCCGCACCAAAGTGGGCGGCAGATGTTCGACTGCGGTGCTGCTATGTTGTTTTAACACATCAATCACCTATTATTGAATTACTCTTGTGTGTCCGCTTCGACAACAGGCTCGTCGGCCGCAGGTCCTTCAGCGGGATCACTTGTTCCCACGGCGAGCTGCCCGCTTTTGGCAGTCGGGGGAGCCACGTCAGTATCTACCCCCATTTGAGCACGCAAGCGGGCCAATTCTTCCATCATATCTTGTGCTTTTTGGCGCTCGGTTTCCATTTCGGCACGTTGTTCGTCTAAAATCTCTTGTTGTTCTTTGCGATATTTACGCATCAGTTTAACAAACTTAACAACTTGAATGACAATCAACAACAGGAAAGGAATCAAAATAATGGTAAAATAACCGATACCGCTTTCATCTTTAATGAATTCAAATAAACTACCCAAGAAAGGAATCGTGCCCGCATAACGTCCATATACGTTGGTTGCCAATGCCAATTCGCGGTCTTCTATGGGGTTGTTGTCACCTTTGGTAACAAAAGCCAAGTTACCGTCTTCATCGGTCGTGATTTCCATAATTCTGTGGGTATTAAGTTGTCCGTAAATAGAAGGGTCAGTAGAATAGAAGGTGATGATATCGCCAACCTTCAAATCCTCGGCTCTAATAGCGTCGGGATCTTCATCAATAACCGTTGCTCCCTCCGGAACGTAGGTAACGTTTTCCGTAATAACTATATCCCCTTTATCAATGGTAGGCTCCATTGATTGGGTGATAACCGAATTGAGTTTATAACCAAAAACCCCACGGTTATCCTTGCCAACCGTATGCATAGAAACAATGGTAAATACCATAACAAATACGGTAATCACAACCAAAACAACGGTAATGACAGAAACAATTTTTTTCCAAACTTCTTTGTTCACGGAATGAACACCTCCAAATAATCTATCGCACTTGCGAGGAGTATATCGATTCACACGATTAATTATAGCACATCTTTTGTCATGATTCAACTATTATTTTTATAAATAATCACAATAAGTTTTTTAAAAGTGGAATTGTAAACCTTTTCGCCCATTGCTCACCTTGCATGTGCAGTTGTTTGTTAGATAAAACATCAGCTTGGTGAGCATCGCACCCAATAATTCCACAATTTCCGACCTCACCAGCAATTTTCCAAAAGTTCTCATTGGGATACCAGCGGTTGTCCATAAGACCTAACAGATTAATTTCCAGCGGGATATTCCGTTCTTTACAGAACCTACAATAATCGGTCATCTGCTTCTGATACTCTTGCGGATCTCCCACAAAACGCATTACATCGGGGTGCGCATGGTATAAAAACTTGCCGGTTGCCAAGCCCTCTTTTACTTGCGCTATATATTGGCTAAGCAAACGCGGATCTTCGGTAGGAGCACTGCACATGGGTGCCCCTTCTTCGTTATACAGTGCGTGCTGACCCAACAAAAGATAGTCGATATCATACGGCTCAATAAACTCCAAAAAACGTGGAAAAACCGCAGGGTAATACTCAGCCTCAAATCCAATCAAAATACGAATATCTTTGGCATATTCTTTTTGCAACGAACGCAAGGTGTACACGTAATCTTCGGTCTCTTGCAATTTCATGCGGAATCCCGAATAATACTCCCCTTCAAAGGGCATGGGAGCATGATCGGCAAATCCAAGGACCTCGAGACCTCCCAATATGGCTTGCTCTATGTATTCCCGCTCGGTTCCCGTTGCATGGTTACATCGAAACGTATGTGTATGGTAATTAGCAATCATAAGCGTTCACCGAATTTTCTTGCAAATATTGTTCCAAAATACCGACGGCGTCTTCCACCAACAAAGCACATGGTCTCACTTTATAATACTCGTTATCGCGTTTAGCGGGATCGGCAGACAATTTTCCGGGGAGACCTGCCAGCAAATCTTTACAAACCAACGTTTGGTGCTTGGTTTCAAACGCCTCCGCCAAATGACGAATTCGTCGATAAGCCAATGTTTTTGCCTCGTTATCGCAAGGGGTGGGAAATCCGTATATCAATCCCGCTACCATAAACATACCGGTTACGGCACCGCATACGTTGCGAAGTCCACCCATACCGCCGCCAAAGACACTTGACAATTTCCCTGCCGTGACGATATCTAACCCGGTTATATCAGAAAAAGACAACACCACCGCTTGGGAGCAAGTATACCCTTCCAAAAACAATTGGCGACCTTTTTGCTGTCGTTGTGTCATAGTCGTTACCCCTCTAACGAAGCAAACAATTGATCCAACCAATCGCCATCAAACAGTTCGGTCATACCGGCATCTACACCAGCTGCCAATTTAGGATCTATCGGCAGTTTTGCTACCATGGGAATCCCATACTGTTTAGCAGTTTCTTCCGCATGACTTTGACCGAAGATCTCATGTTTTTCACCACAATCGGGACATTGAAAATACGACATATTTTCTACAAGACCCAATACCGGAACATTCATAAGCTCTGCCATACGTACCGCCTTGCCCACGATCATGGAAACCAATTCTTGGGGAGCGGTTACCACTACGATTCCATCGATGGGAATCGACTGAAACACAGTCAATGGAACATCACCTGTGCCTGGCGGGCAATCGATAAACATATAATCTACGTCGCCCCACAACACGTCGGACCAAAATTGTTTTACAGTACCTGCAATGACGGGGCCACGCCAAACAACCGGATCGGTTTCGTTTTCCAACAACATATTTAAAGACATAACCTTGATTCCGGTTTTTGTGGTTGCGGGATAAATCCCGTTATCGTCAGCCAACGCACGGTCTTTAATCCCAAAACTTTTCGGAATAGAAGGTCCGGTGATGTCGGCATCTAAGATAGCCGTGGTATATCCTTTGCGCGCCGCCAATACCGAAAGCATAGCAGTTACCATGGATTTACCTACCCCGCCTTTACCGCTGACAACGGCAATCACTTTTTTGACCTTGGTAGTTTGATGAGGTTCTACCAAAAAACTTTGGGGGGCAGTTCTGATTCCGCAATCTTTGCCGCAGGTTGAACAATTATGAGTACATTCGCTCATGGTTAATTTGCCTCTTTTCTTAACTTACGAGAATTATCTGTCTTTAAATTTATTGCTTCGTACGGGATGCCGCAGTTTCCGCAATGCTTTCGCCTCGATTTGACGAATCCGTTCACGCGTAACGTCAAATTGAGACCCTACTTCCTCCAAGGTATGGCAGCGACCGTCACGCAAGCCAAAACGCAACCGCACCACTTCCTCTTCGCGAGGGGTCAAGGTTTTCAGCACAGCATCGATATCTTCATTGGTGATCTTTTTCATGGCCGACTCGTCGGGTGCGGTAGCATCTTCATCACGAATAAAGTCTACCAAACGACTGTCTTCTTCGGGGCCTATGGGAGTTTCCATGGAAACCGGTTCTTGGGCAACCCGCATAATTTCACGCACCCGTTCCACAGTAAGTCCCATAAACTCTGCCAATTGTTCTTCGCTGGGATCGTAACCGTTTTCGTGCAACAATTGACTATGTGCTTTTTTCAAGCGGTTGATGGTTTCAACCATATGAACAGGAATGCGAATGGTTCTGGCCTGATCGGCAATGGCACGAGTAATCGCCTGCCGAATCCACCACGTAGCATAAGTAGAAAACTTAAATCCTTTGGTATAGTCGAATTTTTCTACTGCTTTGATTAACCCCACGTTACCTTCTTGAATCAAATCCAAGAAATGCATACCGCGTCCCACATACCGTTTGGCAATAGACACTACAAGACGCAGGTTTGCTTCAGTCAGCCGTTTTTTTGCCTTGTCATTGCCATCGGCAATTTTCATGGCTAAATCAATTTCTTCTTCGGCAGTCAACAGCGGAACACGACCGATTTCTTTCAAATACAGTTTCACGGGATCATCTAACGCAACCCCTTCAATTCCAATGTCATCTTCAAAATCTTCGGTAGGAATTTCTTCCACTGCCAATTCTTCCGCAGTGGGATCCATAAAATCCAAGTCCAACAGAGGTACTTCAGCATCTTCTCCCTCTAAATTAGGATCAAGGTCGTCTAAGCTGGGCAAATAATCCTCTTGCTGATCATCTATTGCCTGAACTTGATCTTGTTTTTCCTTTTCGCTGTTAACAGCCTTTTTTTCATCCTGAATCATGATTCAGCCACTCCCTTGTTTTTGTTTTTTACCAATTCGGTCATTTTTTGTATATAGTCATCGTCATTGTCGGAATCGACATGGCGAAGTTTTTCTTTTAAAGCCTCTTCTTGCATGATTTGATAATACATAGCACATTCTTCCAAAGAATTGCCGCGTTGCGCTCCTATGGATTGCAACCGAACCAAACGCCCCATTTCATCGCCGGTAAACCGATCACCCATTAAAGTAATATCAAACGATTTTCCCTGACGACTGCGCAGGAGCAATTCTTCATAGACCTTACGATTAAAGTCGGTCATAAAATCCCGACCTGTTACTTTTTGCGCTACGATCGGCACAAAATCTTGGTGATTTAACAAAACCGAAAGCAAGCCCTCTTCTGCGTTGGCCGCACGACGATACAACACCCGTTTTTGATCGACCGTATCGGTATGAATCGGTTTGGTCGCACGGCGAATTTGCTCATTTTGCCGCTCACGTTGAATGACTTTCCCTTGGCTTTTGGCAGCACGAAACACCGAATCTTTGGAAACCGAGCATTGTTGCGCCACTCGTGCGGCATACACATCGGCTTCAACCGGAGAATCCAATGCACCGATCACCTTGGCCGCCCGCTCCAAATATGCCACCTTATGTGTGTCGTCTGCTAAATTTAATCCTTGAGAAGCACAAAAAAGCTTATATTCGGTTGCGGTTGCCGCTTCTTCCAGCAACTTTTTGAATTTTGTGGGACCGTCATCACCGTAACGTTTTAAAAATTCATCCGGATCTTTTCCATCAGGAATCCGCAACACTCGTATTTTTAAGCCGGTCTTTTCCAAAATTCCCAATGCACGATCGGTTGCTTTTTGTCCCGCTTGATCCGCATCGAACACCAAAACCAATTCCTTGGTATACCGAGAAAGTAGCTGAGCCTGTTCTTCGGTAAACGCAGTCCCCAACGGGGCAACCGCGTTTTGAAATCCTGCCTGATGCAAGGCAATTACGTCCATATATCCTTCACACAACAGCAGTTGTTCCCCGCCATGGGTTTTAGCAAAATTCAACGCGTAAACATTGTGACTTTTTTTGAACACAGGAGTATCGGACGTATTGATGTATTTGGCGGTATCCTCCTCTTTCATACGACGTCCACCAAATGCGATCACATTCCCACGCACGTCCAAAATCGGGAACATGGCGCGGTCACGAAAACGATCCAGCACGCGGCCGTTGCGGCTTTTGAAAGTAACCCCTGCCAAAAGCATTTGCTCTTCGGTGAACCCTTTGCTTTTCAAATGGTCACACAAATCGCTCCACCCGTCGGTGGCGTACCCCAAGCCAAAATGCACGATGGTAGCATCACTCATGCCGCGATCTTGAAAATACCGATACGTTTGATTCCCTCTGGGTGATTTTAGCATAGCGTGATAAAAACGCGCGGTTTCACGGTTGATCGAATAAATGGTACGTTTGAGCGTAGCGGCGGAATCGTCGTACCCTTCCTGCGGCATTTGCATACCGCTTCGATCTGCCAAAAACTTCACCGCATCTATGTAATCCAGGTTTTCCATCAATCGAATAAACCGAATTACATCGCCTCCCGTCCCACAACCGAAACAATAAAACGAGCCGTTTTCGGGATATAGGGTAAATGACGGCGTCTTTTCGTTGTGAAACGGACACAG
>JAZRFL010000219.1:0-12603 GCA_045661365.1 Acutalibacteraceae bacterium
CTTTTCTTTTTTCATGTTTTTTATCCTCCATTTATGCTTTTGTGACTGGCAGGTCACTCCTATTTTAGCATAATGGAGGATTCTTTTCATCGCTTAAGCTCTTTTGAACCACGCGACTATCGCGTGGTTTTCTTTATACAAAAAAAGAGTGCCAATCACAGAATTGGCACTCTTTTGATGCTTTCAAACGCTTATCTTGGATTTCCGAAATTGCAAAGGAGTAACAGAATAAGCCTTTTTAAATTGTTTTCCAAAATAACTGGCGTTAGAAAATCCACAATCCATTGCAATTTCTGTAATGGATTTTTCTGTCTCGGTCAATAATTTCACGGCATAAGAAAGGCGATATTCGGTTAAATAAACGATGGGACTTCTGTTGATATATCTTTTCAGGCAACGAAAACACTCGCTACGGCTAACACCTACATATTGCGCGATATCATCTATTTGAATATCTTCTGCAAAATGCTCATGAATGTATAAAAGAATGTCTTTGGCTTTTTGCTGACTGTCGTGGTTTGTGTAAAATAAAGATAACTGATTTTTTTGCTCCTTACTATATTGAAGTGTGTGGTTCCAAATACGGCTAATCAATCCCAGACACAGCAATTCATAGTGTTCCTTGTTATCTTTTTCAAGGTGGTATATTTCATTCAATAATTTTATTGCGGCTTGTCCGCCGATCGTTTTGCTATTGATTAAAAACCCTTTAATCGAGGATTGCAAAATGGGTTGAAAATACTTTTTGAAAAAAGTAGTGCCAAAACTTCCGTTGAGCAAAGAGGGCAGAAAACTTACCGTATAAATAACTGCGGTTTCATTACCGACCTGTGTAGCCATATGCATAGAATTTGCGTTTATGAAAACAACGTCACCCGCGGTCGCTCTTATATTCTTGCCATCCAGGTAATAATCCAATGTCCCCGAAAGTAATAGGTCATATTCAAATTCATTATGCCAATGGCACACCAAACTGTGATCGGCAAAGGTGCTAAAATCTCCCGTCCATGTAACAAAGGGAAAGGAGGCATCCGGATATTCAAACAGTTCTCTCATAGTATGGTCAAAAGAATATATCAGGTTGTTCATAAAATCCCTTTCCTTGACACTATTTTGCTAAAAATATACACAAAAGTTATATAATGCGCTTTGATTTGGCACTATAATTATAACAACGTAGCATTTCGTTGTCAAGATAGGAGATTGGATCATGGATAAAGCAAATTATAGGCGAACAAAATTTACTTGTTATTTTACATACCTTGCCATGTCATCGGTTTTCAGTTTACCCCCATTGTTGTTTGCGACCTTCAGCGAGCTGTACGGAATATCGTACACACTTCTCGGAACGCTTGTACTTATAAACTTTTGTACCCAACTTGGGATCGATTTGATTTTCAGTTTTTTCAGCAAATACTTTAACATCCACAAGACGATTCGGTTCATGCCGTTGCTTACTGCCGCCGGCTTATGTACCTATGCGTTGATCCCGACCTTGTTTCCTGACTATGCATACGTAGGCTTGGTTGTGGGAACGGTTATGTTCTCTGTTGCCGCAGGGCTTGGGGAGGTACTTATCAGTCCGACAGTTGCCGCGTTACCGTCCGATACACCCGAAAAAGATATGAGTACCCTTCATTCCCTTTACGGATATGGGTTGGTGAGCGTTGTTCTCGTTAGCACAATATGCCTTCAATTTATAAGCAATGAATACTGGATGTATCTCACATTTTTTTGGGCAGCCCTTCCCGTGATTGCTTCAATTCTGTTAATGACTTGTCAGCTTCCTAATATGAATGTCGAACATGACAAGTCCAAAAAAATCAATTCCAAGCACAGAACGATCGGTCTTGCCTTGTGTGTAATGTGTATTTTCTTAGGCGCTTGTGCCGAGAATACCATGTCAAACTGGATTTCGGTATACACAGAGAATGTATTGCATATGCCAAAAGTTTGGGGCGATATCTTTGGTATGTGTTTGTTTGCGATGTTGCTTGCACTTACAAGAACTGCTTATGCAAAATACGGAAAAAATATCTTCAAGGTTTTGTGCATCAGTATGGCGGGCGCGGTTGTTTGCTACCTCATGGTGTCTTTTTCTCAAAATGACATTTTCTCCTTGTTGGCATGTATTGCTTTGGGTATCTGCACCTCAATGCTCTGGCCGGGTACACTGATATTTATGGAAGAAAAAGTGCCTATGGTGGGTGTTGCGGCATACGCTTTGATGGCCGCCGGCGGAGATTTGGGCGCATCGGTTGCTCCACAGACTCTTGGTATTATAGTGGATAATATTTCATTAACACAGTGGGCGCAAGATTTGGGCAATACCTTGTCATTGTCAGCGGAAGAAATTGGATTCAAGGTGGGTATGCTTATAGCGGCAATATTCCCGATTTTAGGACTTATTCTTTTGGCTTATATGAAAAAACATTTCAGCAAAAAGCATTAATCGTATTTAGGGAAGACGAGTGTTGGTCCTATATTGACACACTCGTGAGCAGTTTCCCCATGATGCAAAACGGCTTCGTAACCACGATCTCCCTGCCACCGTGCTTAACCCCATCAACCAAAAAGATGCATACCGCTCTTGGTATGCATCTTTTACTTTTTTAAGATTACTTACAAAGCATCTGCCAGGCTTTGGGCAGTTTGGTACCGCTCATTTGGGTTGACCGCCGTACATTTACGAACGATTTTTCCCGCCTTGCCGGTTGCCATTTGTTCGCTGGGGTGCTTACCGGTCAGCATAACGTTGAGCAAAATCCCCACCGCATACAAATCGGTACGGGCATCGCTTTGGGTCACGCCCAACTGTTCGGGCGAAGCATAGCCCACCGTACCCATGACCACCGTGTCTTGCGACGCGGTGGAAATTGTGCGGGCGGCATTGAAATCCACCAGCACCACCCGACCGTTTGGGGTCACCATAATGTTGTCGGGCTTTACGTCCCGATGGATCAAGCCACAATCGTGCAAAACCGTCAATCCGTTTAACAAACCTCGCAGTACCCGCTTGACCCCTCTGTACCGATACCGCCCGACCTCCATGATCTGGGTCACGGTTAAACCCTCAATATATTCCTCCAGCACCAATTGTCCGTCATCGGCATCGATTACGTCGTAAATCAGCGGAAGGTTGTCGCAAGCCAAGCCGCACAGCCGCTGGTAGGCTACCACCTTTTGATCAAAGCTGCGCACCACCAGATCCTTACCCTGTTCTTTATGGCGAAGCTGTAACACCTTACCGCCGTTTTTGTTTGCCAGCACCTTCACCAAGGAATAGGTGGTCAGCATTTGAGACAAATACGCTTCTCGTGTCATGTCGTCACCCGTTCCATTCTTCATATACCGCGCCGTATTGTGAGGCGGTGTTTTTGTAATACCGATAATTGCGGTCAGAGCAATCGGCCGCACAATGCAACGTGAATTTCCCTGCTCGGTCAAACGCCAAGGCCTCGATATAGATCGCCTTGCCCTCCAAATATACATGAGACAGCTTTACGCAATCGGCAAAGGCGTTGTTCCACACCGTTTTTACGCTGTCGGGTATGATCACGCAGGTCGCTTCGTTTCTCACCGAAGCAAAGGCGTTGGGCATAATCGCTACCACCCTTTTTCCGTCAAGCACCGTCGGAATGGTGTAGGTACCGTCAGCCGACGGCTGTACCACATCGGTAATCACCACCGCATTTTGGGTAAAGGCGGCAGACAAATTGAAATCGTCGGTAGACTTGGCATCACGATATTGGTAAACCGCCGTCTGTGTCAACGGCGGTACCGATTCCACAGGCTGAGACGATTGGCTCTCGGGTTGGGAGGTCGTGGGTGTATGGATCGGTTGTGAGGGCAATGCCGATTGACTGCTTCCCCCCTCGGAGTTCATACCGCTTGGGGGAGTGGTGGGTTGCGGCGTCACCATGGACTGATCGTTGACAGAACCTGCCGGTTCCCGAGAAGATGTCGATGCTTGCCCTGTTTGATGATATTCCTGCGACGAAGGAGCTTGTTGTCGGTCGGTGGGCGTGTTGGCCGTTGGCGAGAAACCCACCTGCCCGGACTCCTCTCCTCGTCCTGCAAACAACAAAATGAGCCCTGCCACCAGCACAGCAACCAACAGCAAGGCTACGTACAACCAGCCTCGCCTCCGACGAGAACCCGGCGGCAGAGTTGATTCTTTTTCATCCAACGAGGTCATGCAATAAAAACAAAATCGTGCCTCATCCTCAATTGGGGTTTGGCAAAAGGGACATTTCTTCATGTCACCACCCCAGGGTTTCCAACCCATGCTCAAACAGCAGTTGGTTGATCTTCATAACTGAAAGTCCCTTGCACACGCCGTAAAGTACCACGCTGTCAAAGGGGATCTTAACATACAAAGGCGCATACCCCGCACACTTGAGCAAGGTTTGGGTCTCTTCCAAATTCAGCGACATACCCACCGCCAAACAAAGCAGTTTTTTACGTTCGGGAACACGCAACCCCGAAAAGATCTGGTACCCATAGGCTTCTGCCAATTCGGCTTGTTTAATGGCTTGGGCTCGCTTCATTCCCTTTTGTTGCAGTAGCCGTTCCAGCAAAACCGAAAGAGAGTCGTCCACCATATATTTACGGTTTTCGTCATAAAACGTGGCAAAATCGGGGCAAAGCCCCAGTTCTTCTACAATTTTTGAGGTGTCTTTTTGCACAATTACAACCCCTTTTCGCATTTTTTCTTAGCATACCATATTTGCGGGAATTTTGCAACTATGCTGTCAGCACAGCCGCCCGCCGTACCACAAACAAAACCCAACCGCTCGGTGTCACTCCCGCCGAGCAAGTTGGGCTTTGTTTATAATTTCAATCAAATACCGCTAAAAATAATTTTCGTAACTGTGCTGATAGCACAGGACTTTGAAAATTCAATTCGGTATAATACCAACGGAGCAAGGATCAAACCTTTGCATCCACCGCTGACAACAATTGTGAAATTGGCACCTCAAGCGCTTTGGAAAAAATTACTAAATCAATGTCGGTGACAAACCTCTCACCGTTTTCCACCCGACGGATAAAGTAATGGTCTACATCAAACCCCAACAGTTGCATTTTGGCCGCCAATTTTCGTTGCGAAAGCCTTCGTTCTTTGCGCAACCGTGCAATAGTTGCCCCGCAAAGATTGTTGGTTCCGTCAGCGGCTTTTATCTTAAACATAAAAAACCCCCATTTTTTGTTGAACACTATTTACTTTTCTTTTATTGTATGCTATAATGGCTAAAATTTTGTTGAATAGTGTTCAACATTTATGGAGTATAGGAGGAAAATTTTATGAAAAAACAGATCATTCTTTTCTTGTGTATCGTATTGGCAGTGACCGCCGTTGGGTGCGACACCAAAGACACCGACCAACCGTCCGCCTCGGTTTCTCAATCAGCAAGCGAAGTACCATCCGGTGACGACACCGTAAATCTGCCGTCCACCGACAGCGAAAAGAAACCCCAAGGTGACCACAGCTACAACGACCCGTATGACGACAGCTACAACCATATAAGCTCCACCACCGGTCAATCCTCAACCGCCGCTTGTGATCACATTTACGGTGACGCCTCTTGTACCGCACCGAAAACCTGTTATTTTTGCAATGCAACCGAGGGAAGCCCCCTGGGTCACAACTGGAAAGAAGCCACCCACGCACAACCCAAAACCTGTAGTCGCTGTGGTCAAACTGAGGGCGCCAAGCTAACCAGAGAAGAACCAAACGTAACCGTTGACGTTTCCTTCCCTGCCACCTTTTCTCATTATTCCCGCACCTTTACCATGACCTCTTGCCAAGCCAGATGCTACTACTCGATCGACCATTACTACATGGAAATCGAAGCAGACATCACCCGCAAAAACGACAGCTCGCCCGACAGCGATCGGGGACTGCTTTCTCTGTACGTAGTGGTCAAGGATGAAAACGGTCGGTTGATCTGTGACAACAACACGGTCGCTTCCAACAAGCTTGCCAAAAACGAACAAGGCCTCTTCCAGGGCACCTTTGGTCTGCCGGTCGATGCCAACGCAAAATCTTATACCATCTCCTTCCGGGAACGGTAATATAGGAAACGCAAAAAGCACGGTATGTACCATCACCGTGTTTTTTGCGTTCTCTGCTGTAATTTCCCATTTGGCGTTTATCCCTTTACCAACCGATCCATACCGAAAAGAAACGGGGCAAACCACCGCCCATACCACCGCAATTAACCATGCGATTTTGGAAAGGAATCGGTCGGTAGCCAATCATTTATTGCAAATGATTTGATGTGGATCGTTCGAAAGAACCGATCTGTCTTCAAATTTCAAATATACCCAATTTCGCAAACCACCATCTCACGTCCACTTCAAAAGGAGTTGTCTATCATGAAGAAACCCGCAAAATTTCTTTGTTTATTACTTTGTTTGGCACTATTGTTTACCGTCAATTTGCCAACATATGCTGTGGCCGATACCGGTCATGGTAAGTTGCTGGCTACCGCAACCTACGAGTCGTGTACCTATCGCCTATATGACGATGGAACCCTTGAAATCACCAGCACCGGTACAGGTAGAATCCGCGCAAGTCATATTGACTCTTTTTTAGCAAACAAGGACTGCAATATGATCACCAACCTTGTGATAAGCGATACCGTCGCAGTAGCCGAATTTGGTGCGTTTGCCGATCTGCAAGCGCTTACCTCCATCACCATGCCAATGGTAACCTTTTCCGGTATCAATAGCTCATCGGAAACCCTAGACTTCATGGCGGACAACCCCCATTTATTTGCTTACCTTTTTGGCGGTAACGTATTATCGGCTGGCGACTATGTCTGTACAAAGCGATCTGCCAGCGAAGGCGACGTGGTACACCGTCTTTATTTCGATCATTTCGTATATAATGCTGATGGCTATCGTCAAACGGAAGACTCTAGTGGATATTTCCATCACGTGCAAAACTATAGTGCACTTGCCTGGGATTGCCAATATGCGAATCATTCCGCGTATCTATTTGACGCGACCGCTTATGAAGATGAAGTACGAAAATCGAAAACTAGCGTACCATATACCACTTACCAAGTAGGCGGACACAGAGACGAATACGGCTTCTATCCCTCTCGCCTTTTTCATAATTACTACTATTCGTATTATCCTGCTAACGACTTTTTGCGCACGTTTGACTATGGTAATTTCCCCGAAAGTTTATCTTCCGTTACCATTACGAAAGGCTATATTTCTAATTATACATTTGCCAATAGCGGGATCAGAAACATTACCATAACCGACGGGGTAACAGGCATTGGTCAATACGCCTTTATTGATTGCGACCGACTTGAAACCGTAACAATGTCCGGAACGGTCACCCATATCGGAACCGGTGCTTTTGACGGATGTACCAAGCTAACCAATGTATATTACACCGATTTCCAAGAGGATTGGAAGGCGATAACCGGCGATGGTACAAGCAGTATAAAGAATGATATTATATCCTATTACTATCCCGCTGACGTTTCCGTTAACACCTCCTTTAACAAATTAGTCTACCACGCCGGACGTGAAAAATTTGACCCCACCGGTCTTACCTTGTTGCTAACGCATCGCAATGGGAAGCAAGACATTATATCCACCGGGTTTTCAGTAAGCGCAGTTGATACCACAACACAAGGCCAAAAAATTGCAACCGTTACGTATCATACATTTACCTTTGAGATTCCGATCAAGGTAGTAGGACCAAATCACGTGTACAACAATAATTGTGATGTGGATTGTAACGAATGCGGTGCCATCCGCACGGTACCCGACCACGTGTATACCGATGTTTGTGATGCCGATTGCAACGAATGCAGCTTGACCCGCACGCCGCCACACACATACAGCAACGCTTGCGATAGCGACTGCAACGGTTGCGGCTACAAACGAATCGCTCCTCACACCTACGACCACAGCTGCGATACCATTTGCAACCTGTGTGGCCGTTCTCGCACCATCACCCACACCTACGACAACGCTTGCGATGATATTTGTAACGTATGTGGGGAAGCTCGTGCCGTACCCGATCACGTATATGACGGCGTGTGCGATCTTTACTGTAACGTATGTGATCTCATTCGTACCGGCCCTGACCACACCTACGACAACACTTGCGACACCGATTGTAACGTATGTGGAGATATTCGCACCGTACCCGACCACGTGTATTCCAATGCCTGTGACGCGAATTGCAACATCTGTAATGCCTCTCGCACGGTGCCTGACCATGTGTATACCAACACCTGTGACCAAACCTGTAACGTGTGCGGTCAAAACAGAACCATCACCCACACGTATGACAATGCTTGCGACACGGTTTGTAACGTGTGCGGCGAAACCCGTACCGTACCCGATCACGTGTATGACAACAACTGCGATACCAACTGCAACGTGTGTGGCAACAGCAGAACCATAACACACGTGTATAACAATGCTTGCGACGCTACCTGTAACGAATGCGGAAACACTCGTACCGTTCCCGATCACGTTTACACCAACACCTGCGACACCGAATGCAACGAATGCGGATTCAAGCGTACCATAACCCACACCTACGACAACGTTTGTGACGCCGAGTGTAATGTTTGCGGACAAACCCGCGCCGTTCCCAATCACGTATACAGCAACGCCTGTGATCTGGATTGTAACGTGTGCAACGCTGTTCGCATGGTGCCTGACCACATATTTAGCAATGCTTGTGACGAATTTTGCAACGAATGTGGTGATCAACGAACAGTACCTGACCACGTGTATACTGCGGTATGTGATACCGATTGTAACGAATGTGGATACACGCGTACAACAACGCCCCATACCTATGTAAACAATTGTGATACAGCCTGTGACGTGTGTGGATATACCCGCACCATTACCCACACCTACGATAACGATTGCGACACCGAGTGCAATGTTTGCAAACAAACCCGCACCATTACCCATGTTTATTTCGATGCTTGCGATATTACCTGTAATATCTGTGGGGATATTCGCACCGTTCCCCACGTTTATAACAACAACTGCGACTCCATTTGCAATCTGTGCAACCATGTCCGAAGCGTACCCAATCACCTGTATGACAATGCTTGTGACACCGATTGCAACGAATGTGGAAAACTACGCACCGTACCCAATCACGTATACGATGATACGTGTGACGTAGATTGCAATGAATGCGGTGCTACCCGCACCATCACCCACACGTATAACAACGCCTGCGATGCGGTATGTAACGTATGCGGTCATATCCGTGATGTTCCCGAGCATGTATTCCAAAATGCTTGCGATACCTCTTGTAATATATGCGGAGCCACGCGCACGGTACCCGATCACGTATATGCCAACGCTTGCGACACTGACTGCAACGTGTGTGGTTTTACCCGAACCGTACCCAATCACGTATATGCCACCGCTTGCGACACCGACTGCAACGTGTGTGGTTTTACCCGAACCGTACCCGATCACGTATACGACAATGCCTGCGATCCCGATTGTAACGTATGTATGTATACCCGTGCGACACCCAATCACATATACGATAATATGTGTGACGTAGATTGCAATGAATGCGGTGCTACCCGCACCATCACCCACACGTATAACAACGCCTGCGATGCGGTATGTAACGTATGCGGTCATACCCGTGATGTTCCCGAGCATGTATTTCAAAATGCTTGCGATACCTCTTGTAATATATGCGGAGCCACGCGCACGGTACCCAATCACGTATATGCCAACGCTTGCGACACCGACTGCAACGTGTGTGGTTTTACCCGAACCGTACCCAATCACCTGTATGACAATGCTTGTGACACCGATTGCAACGAATGTGGAAAACTACGCACCGTACCCAATCACGTATACGATAATACGTGTGACGTAGATTGCAATGAATGCGGTGCTACCCGTACCACCACCCACACTTACGATCATGGATGCGACACCAATTGCAACGTATGTAATCTTTACAGGGATACCACCCACATCTATTCCCACGATTGCGATACCAATTGCAATGAATGCGGTGCCACCCGCACCATTACCCACACTTACGACAATAGGTGTGACACCACTTGCAACATATGCCGAAGTATTCGTATGACCTACCACGTTTACGACAATGCATGTGACACCGATTGCAATGAATGCGGTGCTACCCGTACCACCACCCACACTTACAATCATGGATGCGACACCAATTGCAACGTATGTAATCTTTACAGGAATATCACCCACATCTATTCCCACGATTGCGATACCAATTGCAACGAATGCGGTGCCACCCGCACCATTACCCACACTTACGACAATGGGTGTGACACCACCTGCAACATATGCCGAAGCGTTCGTATGACCTACCACGTTTATGAAAATGCGTGTGACACCCAATGCGATGAATGCGGCGCCACCCGTACCACCACCCACCACTACGACAACGACTGCGACTCCATTTGCAATCTGTGTGATTATATTCGTGACGTTCCCGAGCATGTATTCCAAAACGCTTGCGACGTGGATTGCAATAAATGCGGTGCAGTCAGAGTAGTGCCCGATCACGTGTACGACAACGCTTGCGACGTGAATTGTAATGAATGCGGTCTTACCCGTACCGTGCCGAATCACATATTTGACAACGCTTGTGACACGGATTGCAACGAATGTGGTATCACCCGCACCGTGAAAGGCCATGTTTACGACACCGTTTGTGATTCCGATTGCAACGAATGTGGTGCATCCAGAGCGGTCCCCGATCATGTATTTACCGATTGCGAAGACACGGTTTGCGAGCATTGTCCTTTTCAACGGGTCGCTCCCGGTCACAGTCGACCAACCCCTTGTGACAACGCCTGTGCCGACTGCGACACCGCCATGGAACCGCAACACAACCTTGTGCTGGACGGCGGTTACACCTGCGACAGTTGCGGTTTCACCCAACCACCGTCCTCGCCGATTGTTCAAACCGTAACCCACAACACCATCGTTTTGGACGAATCCTTTGTCGGTCTTTGGTTCAGCATTGACAATGGTACCACTTGGCAAGACTCTCCCATATTTGAGCAACTAAACGAAAACACCACGTACACCGTTTTGTGCGGGATTCAAAAGGAGCAAACGTTTGTGGTCAGCCAATCGGTAACCGTTACCACCGGTTTGGCCTATGCGCCGGGGGATTTGGACATGGACGGCAGACTCAGCGCTGCCGATGCCTTGTACATATTGCAATCGGTGGTGGGAAAACGTATCCTTTCCGACCAAGAGGTCTTGCTGGCAGACATGAACGATGACCAAAAAATCAACTCCGAAGATGCGCTGATCGTTTTACGGAAAGTTGTAGGAAAATGATCCTCTTGTGGGGGTACACGTCCACCAACGTGTCGTTCCTGCAATGATTATTTTGTCAACATCACTTACCCTTTTCCCTGCATACCAAGTGTATGCAGGGAATTTTTTTTATTTCTTTTTTTGATTGTCCTACCGTAGAACTTGTCATTTTTTGCGATTTTTGTCAAAACCTATCATCTCACAGAAGAAAACGCTGTCGCAAATACAGAAAACAAGGAAAATGTTGGCGTGAATAACATTTTGTAGTGTTTTTGTGTCGATTGCATTGACTTTTATGGGCATATATGGTAGAATACTCCTGCAAAAATTTGTAGGAGGAAACCATATGGAAAAGAAATTACGTGTATTATTAGCGGATGATTCCGGCGAATTCGGTCATCCTTGCTCGAACTTACTTAAAACCTTTAACATGGAGGTCGTGACGTTGGAAAAAGACGGTTCCAAGGTTTTTGGTGAAGTAAAACGGTTTAAACCCGACGTATTGATCATGGACGTGTTTATGCCAAAGTTAGATGCTTTGGGGGTGTTGGCGCAACTGAAATCCATGGATCCCAAACAAAAACCGATCTGCATGGTCATTTCGGAAAGCGACAACCGCACCCTGGAAAGCCGCCTGTTACAAGCGGGTGCCGATTACTACTTTTTACGTCCTTTTGAGTTGGAAATGATCGCCGAGCGAATTTTTCAATTTACGGGACACCAATCGGTAGCGGGACGCACGCGGGAACAAGGGTCGCTGTTTTCCGAAACCGAACTGGAGCTTATGGTGACCGAAATGATCCATCAGCTGGGTGTGCCCGCTCATATTAAAGGATATCACTACCTACGCACCGCAATCTTGTTGTCGGTCAAAGATCCTAATTTTGTAGGTGCGGTTACCAAGCTGTTGTACCCTACCGTTGCCAAGGCACACGCAACCACCTCATCACGGGTGGAACGAGCCATTCGTCACGCCATAGAGGTTGCTTGGGATCGTGGGGATCTGGAAACCCTGAACTCCTGCTTTGGGTACACCGTTCACAGCATCCGCGGCAAGCCAACCAATTCGGAATTTATTGCTTTGATCGCCGACAAGCTTCGTTTGCGATTAAAGGTTGCATAGCCTCTCACCTTGTGGTATAATAGCCGCAAGGAGGGATGACAATGTTCGACATTTTGGTCATTGGCAGCGGTCCTGCCGGGGTATCTGCCGCGCTGACTTTGTCCGCCGCAGGGTGCTCGGTTGCCATGGCATCGATCATG
>JAZRFL010000220.1:0-14505 GCA_045661365.1 Acutalibacteraceae bacterium
TTGAACAAGCAAATTACCCTCAACGATAATATCACATTCCTGCCCTGAATGGCTTGTTAGCTCTATTTCCTTATTCTCTGCCTCAGGGTTATAATCCATTTTAACATAAAGAGGTTCTGCAATTCTGTTCTGAAAAGCATGCGCTAAGTTATAATAGGTCATTCCGTGCGCCTCAGCAATTTCCTGACCTTCGCCGCGCCTTGTTACTGTATAAGAACTGAGCTTAGGACTATAGCCCTCAATAATATCGGTTACGTTAACCGAAAAAGCTCCTGCGCAACGATAAATAAAGGCAAAGTTTAAATCTTTTAACCCTAGTTCACACTGCATATATTCTTGTTCGGAAACATCGGTTTTGGCGGCCATTTCAGCCACACTCAACCCCTCAATTTCTCGCAGTTCGCGAATACGACCTGCCATTTCGCGGATCTTGATATCAAGACCTGTCATAGAATTCATAACGAACCTCCTGTATGGGGGCAAATAAAAAGCTCGCCCCAAAGATAGTAGAATCCTTGAGACGAGCATAAATCTTCTACGCCCGCGGTACCACTCAAATTGCGGAAAAACCGCCACCTCTTGGGTTCCAACAAACCCTATGCATTAACGCAGCAATCACGGAGAGGGTCTACTAACGAAAAACGTGTTCTTCCTCTCGGCTCAGAAGCTACAATCAACTCGTTTTACCTTATGGCTTGCACCGACCGCCAATTCTCTGAAAGGGTCTACGAGCAAAACTCTTCGTCATCGCCTTTACACACAAATTATAGCATGTTTATATTAAAATGTCAAGAATATTTATACCCAATAAATTTTACAGTTTATTGCGAATGATTTTTCCACTGATGGTCTTGGGCAATTCATCTTTAAAAACAACGATGCGGGGGTACTTATAGGGTGCGGTACGTTGTTTTACATAGTTTTGGATTTCCTTTTTCAATTCTTCGCTGGGTTCAGTATCCTTGGTCAGTACAATACTGGCTTTTACCACCTGGCCACGTACTTCGTCGGGAGCAGCAGAAACACCACATTCCAAAACGTAAGGCAATTCCATGATAACGCTTTCAATTTCAAAAGGTCCGATGCGGTAACCGGAAGATTTGATTACGTCATCTGTTCGTCCTACATACCACAAAAAGCCATCTTCGTCCATCCAAGCGGTATCTCCGGTATGATAGTACCCATCATGCCAGACTTCTTTGGTTTTTGCTTCATCACCGTAATAGCCAAGGAACAGACCACAAGGAACTTTTTCGGAAGTTTTGATCACGATCTCCCCTACTTCGCCCACTTCGGCAATCTTTCCTTCAGCGGTATGCAGTTCGATATCATACAACGGAGTGGGTTTTCCCATAGAACCGATTTTGTGACCCGATCCCATCAAATTGGCTACCGATAAGGTGGTTTCGGTTTGACCAAAACCTTCCATAATTTTTAAGCCGGTTGCTTTTTTAAATTGATGATACACTTCAGGATTCAGCGCTTCCCCCGCAGTAGTCATATGCTTGATGGAAGATAAATCGTACTTGGAAATATCTTGTTTAATCAACATCCGCAACATAGTAGGAGGTGCGCAGAAGGTAGTAATATTGTGCTTGGCGAACATCGGCAACACTTCGGCAGCATCAAAGCGGTCAAAGTCATAGGTAAACACACCGCCTTCGCACAACCATTGTCCATACAGTTTACCCCACAAAGCTTTACCCCAACCGGTGTCGGAAATAGTGAAATGCAGGCCATTTGGGTCTACGCTATGCCAATATTTAGCGGTAATGTAGTGACCCAAGGGGTATTTGTAGCTATGCATAGCGATTTTGGGATAACCTGTTGTACCGGAAGAGAAGAACATGATCATGGGATCGTCACCACAGGGAGTATCGTCGGCACGGTCAAACTTACCGGTAAACAGCTCGTATTCGCTGTCAAAATCATGCCATCCGTCACGTTGGCCGCCCACCAAAATTTTGGTAGTCACTTGGGGACATTTTTCAGCAGCTATATCAACTTGGTGAGCCACGTCACCGTCTCCAGTGCAAACAATAGCCGAAACGCCCGCGGTATTAAAGCGATATTCAAAATCATGTTCTTGCAAAAGACAAGTAGCAGGAATGGCAATAGCGCCCAGCTTGTGCAATCCTAAAATCGCAAACCAAAATTGATAGTGCCGCTTGAGCACCAACATAACACGGTCGCCTTTTTTAATACCGAGAGATTTAAAGTAATTGGCAGACTGCGCGGAAGCACGTTTCATATCTTTAAAAGTAAACTTACGTTCGGTTCCGTCTTTGGCAATATGTACCATTGCCACTTTGTCCGGATGGGCATCTGCAATACCGTCTACGATGTCAAACGCAAAATTAAACTGATCTTCGTTGATAAAATCGATCTTTTTTAATAAGCCGTTTTCATCTTCTTCGGTCTTAACAAACTTGTCAGAAACCAAATTTTCCATGGTTCTGGCGGTAACGATGCTTTCACGCACTTGTTGCTCTTCAGCATCCTCACCAGGTAAAACAACAGCCAAAAATAGGCAGTCTTGCCCGTCAACAGCGATCATACCATGGGGGGTACCACTATCATAATAAATACTGTCCCCTTCGTGCAAAATCTCAGTGTTATTGCCGACTTGCACTTTCAGACTTCCGCTGATTACCAGGTCAAACTCCTGTCCACTATGCGTGGTGGTATGAATCGGACGATTTTGTTGATCAGCGGAGTATTCATATTTCACCCAATAAGGCTCTGCTATCTTCGAGCGGAAACGAGGAGCCAGATTTTGAATCTGTATACCATCTTCATCAACGGTTTGTTGTCCCTTCCCTTTACGAGTTACCGTATAGGAAGAAAGATGAGCACTATGGCCTTTCAGCAAATCGGTAATTTCAACGTCAAACGCCAAGGCACATTTGTGAATAAAGCTAAACGGAAGATCTTCTTTGCCTTGTTCAAAAATCAGATATTGCTCCTGCGTTACTTCGGTTTTTTGCGCCATTTCTTCTACGCTGTAACCAATAATCTCGCGCATCTCCTTAATACGGACAGCAATTTCCAATAATTTGTTTTCAGATACGGTTTGCATAAAAAAACCTCCTGGATAAAAAATAAAACCCGTCCCAAAGAAAAACTTTGAGACGGGTGAAAAATCACTCGCGGTACCACTCAAATTGCAACACATTTGTTGCCACTCTTCGAACTCTGACAAGTTCTATGCACTTACGTAGCATGCACGGAAAGTCCTACTGAATCGTTCAGACCTTCGGCTCAGAAGTGATGGGTCCTGGAAGAATTTGTTATTGACTCGCACCAACCGTCAACTCTCTGAAACAAAATGCATCCGACCGTCTTCGTCATTGCCTTTGCTATTTAACTATGTGTGGATTATAAACCCGATTCAGAGCCTTGTCAAGGCTTTTTTTAAAAAATCAAAGGGTTTCGGCAAATTTTTCACCGCTTGCCAATGCAATTGACAAGTGTTTAGCCATTTTTGCCGTAGCAAGCAAATCAAATTCATGGATCACACAGGACGGAGAATGCAAGTATCGGCAGGGTAAAGACAAGGCCAATGTGGGAATCCCCTTACCGGTACCATGAATCGCACCCGCATTATTACCACCCGCTACAGCGTTTTTTGATTGTATAGCAATACCATTTCGTTTTGCAATTTTGAACGAAAAATCATATAATTCTCTATGATATAAGGTCGCACGGTCCATAAAAGACACCACTACCCCTTTTTTTAATGCACACACTCGATTCAACTCAGTTGAGCCGGCAATATCAGCAGCTGTGGTCGTTTCCAATACCAACGCAACCTGAGGTTGCACCTGAAATGCCGCTGTTTTTGCTCCTACCAGCCCCACTTCTTCTCGCACGGTAAAAGTGAATGTCATGTCATATGGCAAGTCCGACTGAATCATGTCGATCAAAATCGCACAACCTACTCGGTCATCTAAAGCTTTTGCTTTAATAAAACCATCACCAAATGACACAAATTGACTGTCAAACACCCCCTTGTCCCCTACCGAGACCAATTGTTGTGCCTGTTCTTGAGTTGTACACCCAATATTGATATACAAATTAGATAACGCAGGATATCTTTGTTTTTGCTCGGATGATAATAAATGAGACGGTAATCCTCCGATTACACCCTTGCAATTCTCAAAAGCAATTTGCTTACCAAACAAAGCGTCAACACCAATACCGCCTATCGTTTCAAATTGCAACAAACCATCGGGACGGATTGCGGTAACGATTACCCCCACTTCATCCATGTGAGCATCAAGCATAATCTTAACAGAAGGACGGGCTTCCCCTTTTCTTTCTGCAATAATGTTGCCGAGAGCATCTATACGATAATTCGTATAATTTTTGATCTGCTCAATAATATAATCTCTTACCGACGATTCCTGTCCCGACGGACCATTTAATTGGGACAAGTCTTGAATGAGTTGCAAAAGCCGTTCGGTCTTACTCACCCAAATCGCCCCCTTTCATAAGGTAAGCATATATCAGTTGTGCCGTATGCTCCAAATCGGCTGTGCAAACAATTTCTGTTGGCATATGCATATTTTGCAATGGATAAGACACAAGTGCTGTTGGAACCCCTACTCCCACAGATGCGATTCGATCCGCATTGGTACCCGTATTTTTCCCCGTCACGTCAAGCGTAAACGGGATTTGCTGTTCAAGTGCTATCTTTTGCAATCGATCACTCATAACACGCGAAAGAATCGGCGCAATACCAATCATAGGGCCATTAAAAAAGCCGCCGGGTGTAGCATACGAGCATCCTGGATATGCGGCAAACCCCGCATCTACTACAATTGCCTGAGTTGGTTGCCAGGCTTGTGCACCGGTTACACCACCAACAAATCCGGTGCCCGCCTCTTCCATTTGTGTCAATTGAATTACAACTTTTTGAGGCAGCATTTTCTTTGATTGTTTGATTAGTTCACAAACCCGAAGCAAAACGGCTACACCGGCTCGATTATCTAATCCTTTACATGATACGCAATTGTTAGCAAGCGCCGTTAGCGGCATCCGCAACGTCACCCAATCCCCCGGCTTCACAAGCTCTTTTACTTGCTCTTGGCTCAAACCAATATCTATACCCATTTGCTTCATATCAAGGGGTTCATCGTCTTTGCCTTTTTTTAAATGAGGCGGCACGATCGAAAACACACCATATAAAGGCTTTTTCCCCCAAACGGTTACCTCGCATCCTGCAAGAGTACGTACATCCACGCCACCGCACTTATCGACCAAAACAAATCCGTCGGCATCGATTCCTACTACCAGCATGGCAATTTCATCTATATGGGCATCCAATAAAATCACATTGTCCGACGCACCGGGGATCTCTCCGTAAAAATTTCCCAACGGAGAATGAGAAACGGTTACATATTTGCGGAACAGAGACTCAGCTACGTCGACAATGTCACACGGTGACGATGCAGTTAACTTGGTTAATGTTTCATTCCAATTCATATTGATCACTCCGCCAATTTACCAACCAATTCTTTATAGTGTCTGCCACGCACCGAAAAATTAGGATAACGATCAAAACTGGCGCACGCGGGACTCAGCGAAACAATATCACCGCTATGTGCATTTTCATATGCCAACACTACGGCCTGTTCCATATCTTCTGCTCGCAAAATAGTCAATTCCGCTTCATTAAAATTTGGTTGTTTACGAATACAGGCCTCAATAGCATCGGAAGTATCCCCGGTTAAAATTAACAATTTGATTTTTTTCACTGCATGCTCAGCGAATGGATCAAACGGGATGTGTTTATCATAACCACCTGCAATAATAATCTGCTTTTGATCAAAAGAGTTTAACCCGGCAATGGCGCGCGTGGGACTGGTTGCGATAGAATCGTTGTAATAGCGAACACCTTTTACTTCACGAACGAATTCAATACGATGCTCAACACCACCAAACTCCATAGCGACCTTTTTCATATTGTCCAAAGTAACGTATTCACTTACCGCTGCAAAAGCGGCCATATAGTTTTGCACATTGTGTGCACCGGGTAATTTAATTTCGTCAGCAAGCATTACAACGTTTTGTTGCCCACCGTTCTTTAAAATAATTTCCTGATTATCAGACAAATAACATCCGTTATCAACTTCTCGTTGATGACTGAAATAGACACAATTACCCACAACCGATTCGCCAAACGAACGAGTTACGTCATTTTCGAAATTCAAAACGGTTTTACTGTCAGTCGTTTGATACAAAAATACATTTTTCTTAGCGTCGATATATTCCTGCATGTCCCTGTGAACATCCAAATGATTAGGAGTTACGTTGGTTACTACTGCAACCTTTGGACCTTTTTTCATAGACATAAGCTGAAATGATGACAATTCTACCACCGCAAAATCATCACAAGTCATTTGATCAACCAGCGGAAGCAATGGTGTACCGATATTTCCACCCAAGAAAACCTTTTTCCCCGTAGTTTTTAAAAGCTCGGCTGTTATCGCCGTGGTAGTTGTTTTACCATCGGAGCCGGTAATGGCAAAAATCGTTGCCGGACATACTTTAAAAAATTCTTCCATTTCCGACGTTACAGTAACGCCTTGCTTTCGAGCCGCAATCAGAGAAGGATGGTTGCAATGAATTCCGGGAGTGCGAAAGATAACATCCCCTTGCAAATTATTCATATATCCTTCGCCCAAGCAAAGCGAAACTCCCATGTTTTGGTATTTTTCCACCAAATCTCCCATTTGCTCCGAGGTGCGTTTATCGCAAGCGGTTACCAACGCACCGTTTTGTGCAAAGATTTCAATCAACGGTTGATGACTTACACCAATCCCGCAAAACACGACACGCTTCCCTCGAAATGTATTATAATACTCTTGTATGGCTGTATTCATGTAATCAATCCTTTCAACAAGTATCCATATTATTATACTCCATTAGAATTATTTTTCAATAGTTACTTTACTACAATGCCCATATCAAATGAATCATAACCATTAATATTACACCGGGAATTCCCAAAACAGCTGATGTTGAGACGGTATACCAATTAATTTGCAGAGTTTTTGAAAAAAACTGTCCCGCTACACCGACCAATACCAAAGCTAAAATCCCCCAAAGTGCCGAAACGCCAAATGTCTTAATAGGATTGTTTCGTCTAACCAAACGCACAAACATCCATATAAATGCAACAACTCCTAAAATCGTTCCTATGATTTTTAACATTGTCATATGATCTGCCTCCTCAACATCGTTGTCTATCTATGTTTATGAAAGACAAGCAGAATTATGACGTATATCCATTGACATTATTAACGGTATAATTTATAATATATAAACATAAATTCAAGGAGGATCTGCATATGAACACCGTGCCAATCGATAATTCTCAACAACAATTACTTTATAAAAAAATCGGTGAAAGCATCAATGACATGTATTTCTTCCCCCCCGCACAAACCAAATGGGAGTTGGCGCCGGTACTGTTATTGATTCCGGGCGGAGGGTGGCAACGTAACACATCAATCAGCATGTACAATATGGCACAATCAACTGCCGAGGCTTTACGAGCCAATGGGTTTGCCGTTGCCACCATTTCTTATCGCGGACAGCAAGCAGACCATGTTAGCATGCGAGAAATTGTGTGCGATGTATTTGACGCCTTGGGCTACTTGGCTCATTATAGCGCCATATTAAAAATCAATCCTCATCACATATATACCATGGGGCACTCGGCCGGTGCTCATCTTTCATTAGTAGCGGCATATGATGATGCCAATGGTCAAAACGGAAGTGAAAGAATATATACCGATTCTTTCACCGTAAAAGGAGTTGTTGCAATCTCTCCCGCTACTATTTTGCCGTTTGAAAATCGAGAGTTATACACGCCGATCGACATTAAGCCTATCTTTGCTGAGGAAACACGCGAGGAATACGACCGTTTTAGTCCTTACTACATGGTAAATTCAAACACGCCTCCAACCTATCTAGCCGCCGGAGATAAAGATGATTTGGTACTTCCCATTCACTCCGATATTCTGCATAAAGCACTAACCCACGCTGGAATTAACAGCCAATTCACCTTGTGTAGAGGGGGAGATCACTGTTGTCTGCCTGCCGCCGATCAAACCGCCAGCATACCCGACCTTTCAACCGTTTTAGAACAAGCCACACAGTTTATTTTAGCATGTGAAAACCAATAACTTTGCAAGAAACTAGCCCTCGGATAACTCCGAGGGCTTTTCTCTTTGTGTAATAATCAGATATCTTTATCTTCAATACCGCAATGCCAGCTGGCAAAGGGTTTGGCAATGGCTTCCGAAACAAAGCAGGTACCTTTACCAAGGCGGATAATAGAAGCGGGGCATTCCATGGAAATGGGACCGTACAATTCCAAACGAGAAATCATGCGTTGCCAGGTAACACCCGATTCACTCAACAGCAAATTGTGGAGTTCAAACCGTTCGCGGGCGTTGACAATATCACGAGGACCAATCGTAGCGGATTTATAAGGTACCGCCCAAACGTCACCCGAATTACCCATGGGGCTAAACATAGAATTTTCACAAATGGTCAAGGGCGTGGTCGTTACAATACGAGAACCCAATTTGCAGAATTCCTCTAAAGAATCGGCCTTAAACTCGTCGGTATGGGGGTCAATAAATGCAGTGTGGCCCGGCCAACCGGTTGCGGTATAAACCACGTCAGCACCGCCGCCGCCGATTTCTTCGATCATAGCAGAATATACACCTTCACCCTTGTTTTCATTGGTATGCACGTGCCAATGGTCAACAGGAGGGCGCAAATCTTCGCGAATACGACCATAGAAATGGTTCATAAATGAATAGCCCAAGCCGGCACCGTAAGTAAGAGGTGCTACGTTACCGTCTTCATCTGCCCATTCATCCATAGCAAAAGCATGTACGTTACGAGCAGAAACATTGTGTTGATTCAGCATATTGGCTACTGCAGAATAGGCACCGGGCCATTGGTTGGGGCAAATAATGGTCAAGGGGGTATCGTTCAAGTCGGACATCAAAATCCGATAAAACATATCTTGTACCATGTGCAAAGTGGGGTCAATAACCACCTTGACAGAAAAACCATTTTCGTTTGTATATTCCATATCTTCCCGCTTAATATTACGAACGCGTTCCAGTTCTTCCAGGGGCAAATTACTGTGAGGAAGCCACGGAGCGGGTTTAAAGCGAAATTCATCATACAATCCCATATTCAACTCTCCTTAAATGATGTTTTTTATATTATACAATACACATGTAAACCCTGTCTTTATATTTTTATGCAAAGTATTTACAAAATCTTGTCATAAAATAGGAGTATCACCCGAAAGGATGATACTCCACAATGGTTTAGAATCGAATTTTATAAGACACAATTTTTTTACCGGGAACCTTCAGTTGCAGTTGGTCACCACACAAGGTTTCTTGTTCGGTTTCGGCCAAATTGACCGATACAACCGTTTGTTTGCCTTGGGGAAAGGCCAAATCAAGTTCAGTTGTATCACGATCGGCATTGTAGAAACGAAGAACGGCATCCTCGTCGGCTTCTGCCTTTTTAAAAGCAACGAAAGACATATAATCCCCACTTGCCTTAACCAAGGTTTTTTCGGCAGGTTGAGCGCCGTCGTGCTTGCCGGTAGTAACCGCGTGCAAAGCGTCACCATTAAAGGTAAAACCTTCATGATATGCATTCGCGCGGGTATCGGCAGCAAACGGAATAATAGAATAGAATAAGGAGTGGTCCCCTTTGCATTGGGCATCGGGTGTTGGAAAATAACCCCAGTCGCCCATTTCACCCACGCAACGAAGCAAAGTCAAAGCCAATGTGTTTTGACCGTCGCGTAGCACTTCATATTCGTTCAAACCGCGTACCGCAACCATGAGGCCCATGCCGTCATTTTTGTCTTGCATTCCAACGAAGGATTGAATACGTTGGCAATAGCAAGGATTCTGCCAGTTTTTATGGGGAACGATTTCACGATCAACCACGTCAAATTGACCTTCTGCCAAGCAGGTGTCGCACACGAGTTTGGGTTGGAACAACGCACGGAAACGATGGTTTTCCGATTGGTTATTAAACTTCGCGTTCACGTCAATACGTGCAACGTCGGCCTTTAACGTTACAAACGTATTAATGGTATGGTCAATGGTTTCGCCGGTACGCAATTTATTTACTGCGCCAACAGGAATGGCGATATGATTTTCAATACCAAAGGTCACCGACAGATCGGTTTGTTCGGCAAGCCATACTTTTGCTACGTCGGAAGCAGTGGTAATGGCAACGTCATCTTTTACGGGGCGGAAGTTATAACTTTCACCCACGTCACCCAAATCTTCGTAGATATTGTTGTTATTATAAACGCGGCCACTCCGTTTGTCGGTAATAGTCAAAGATCCGTTTTGTTCAATCACAAAAGACAAGAACTTGTTTTCGGCGCCATTTTTGCACACTTTCAAATCACAAGCCACTTGTTTGGCAACGGGTTGTACCAAATACGTATTATAGCCAATTCCTTCAGCAGTGATCAGAATAGTTACTTCGAAGCGCTTTACGTATCTGGGTTTACGAAAACTGTCTTTGGGCAAGGTATAAGTAAAGGTGCGACCCAAATCTTTAAAACTACAAGGAATATTGTTACCATAACGGTCGGTTACCGAAACTGCCGTTATGTCGGTGTTTTCAGGGAAATCCACAAAGGTGGTAACCGTATCTGTAGTTTTGAAGGGGCTGGTATGGAAAACAACGATATTGTTTTCAGCCAAATCATGAGTATCAATAGTTTTTACCACACCGTCCATGGCTTCATCGGCAACAAATTTAGCTGCTTGATAGGATTTTTCAAAACGGGTTACCATTTCTCGGGTAACGTCGTCACAACTGCAACTGCAAATGGAATCGTGAGGATGATTTTGCATTAAAGTACGCCAAGCGTAGAACAATTCATCGTAACGATATTTGTCACCGCTGTGCATGGCAATTACGCTCAGAGGTTCGGCAATCCGTTCCAACGCATTTTGCCCTCTGTGATTTTTTTGTTTCAGAGGAACGTGGGTCGAGGCGGTATCGATCAACGGAACGGCACCCGGAGTTTGTTGACCGTTGATCTCCCCTTCTTGCAGCGGGAAGGAATCCTTATACGGACGAACGGCATCGATATAATTCTTAAAATTCGAATGAATCACCTTATATTCGTCCTTATAAATTTCATTGGCCAATTCAATTGCTTCGTATACGTTGGTTTGCACCGGTTGATGGTCGCATCCATTAAGACCCAATAAGTGAGGGGTTGCGGCAGACGGTGCAAGATTACCCAAAGTTTCATCTAACTTAACTTTCAATTCGGGGGCTGTGGTAGGCAATTCCATGGAGTTGTGATACCACGCAACAAACATAACACCCACAACTTCCGAGCCATCGGGAGAACGCCAAATGATTTCCGAAGGATTGACAACAGGACTGCCATCCACCGTATTATTTTCCAAAATAGCACGTACACCGCGACCAAAAGCAGCCGTATCAATGTCAAATCCTTGCAAAATTTGGGGAGCTTGCGAAATGTTGCCAAAAGCATCGGGGAAATAGCCACACATAACCGGATCTGCTCCAATGCTTTTGCATAATTTGATCCCATATAGCATGTTACGAACGTTGGCTTCACCACTGGTGAGATATTCGTCTTGCAATACGTACCAAGGTCCAATTTGAATACGGTCGTCTTGAATCAATTTAAACAAACGGTCTTTCATTTGGGGACGAACTTCCAAATAGTCCTCAATCACTACGTATTGTCCGTCCATGTGATAATACTTGTATTCGGGATGGTTTTCCATTGTTTCAATCAACGTATCAAACAATTCCACCAACCGCATACGGTGTTGTTCAAAACTCATGTACCACTCACGGTCCCAGTGGGAGTGGGATACGATATGTAAGGTTTTTTGTTCCATGATAGTACTCCTCTTTTATTATTCGCCGACTTCTACAGTTAATTGAGCCGAAATTCCTTGATGTAATTTCACTTCAACGGTGTAGGTGCCGTAATTTTTAATGTCGCTGTTTAAACTGATTTTGCGCTTGTCCACATCACAACCGGTGGCGTTTTTAATTGCTGTTGCGATTTCACCGGTGGTTACCGAACCAAACAAACGCCCGGCCGAGCCTGCTTTGGCAGAAATACGAACAGTTTTACCATCCAACTTTGCCTTATTGGCTTCGGCATCCTCTTTTGCTTTTTTCTTTTTAAATGCGTCGGAATCTTCACGATTCTTCAATTCTGTCATAGCTTGGGCTCCTGCTTCTACTGCAAGTCCCTTGGGCAACAAAAAGTTTCTGGCATAACCGTCAGACACTTGATGTAACTCCCCTTTTTTTCCTATATTTTTAACATCAGCAGTTAATATAACTTTCATTGACTATTCTTCCTTTCCGGGCATTTGTTTTAAAATATGCAACAATTTTTGTTTTGCTTGTTCCAAGGTTGTTTTAGGGATTTGCGTCGCGGCCATAGTATGGTGTCCGCCACCGCCCAAAGCTTCCATAATAATTTGTACGTTAACCTTACCCAAAGAGCGAGCAGAAATATTCACACCGTCTCCTACTGCAAACATAACGAATGAGGCATCTACGTTTTCAATATTCAGCAATTCGTCTGCAGCTTGTGAAGCTGCTACACGCGAAACCGAAACACCGGGCTTGGCCAAAGCAATTGCATGGTTTTGATAGAATTCGGCCGACGAAACCAGCAACGCTCGTTCACGGTACACTTGGAAGGAGTCTGCAAACAATTTTTTCACGGCAACAGGATCCGCGCCCCTGCTACGTAAAAATGCCGAAGCCTCAAACGTACGTACACCGGTACGCAAAACAAAATTACGCGTATCTAACATAATACCTGCCAACAAAGCATCTGCTTGAGACTTCCCAACCACCGCAGCATCGATGTACTGAAGCAACTCCGCCACCATTTCACAAGTAGATGAAGCATGGGGCTCATGATAAAAAATAACGCTGTTGTCAATATAATCGGTATTTTTGCGGTGGTGATCGATTACCACGGTAGTATGCGCTTGGTCGTACAGTTTGGGGGATTCAACAAAATCACGTCGATGGGTATCACATATGATCAACAAACTTTGCCGTGTTACCAATTCAAACGCTTCACTCTCGGTAATGATAACCTCGTTGCCGGCATCCGCTTTAATTTTTTGTATTAAGCTTTGTGCTAAATGTGTTTTTTCATCTAACACAATATATGCCTCTTTTTCCAAAGCGTGGATGCAATTCCACAAAGCATAAGATGCACCTAAGCTATCAATATCACCAAAGCGATGTCCCATAATAAAGATGCGATCACTACCGCGAATCAGTTCTTTTAAGGCCGACGCTACCACACGAGTACGAACCTTAGTTCGCTTTTCCACCCCCGTGCTGGACACACCTCCGAAAAATTCGTACGTATCGTCCGTCTTGATCGCAGCTTGGTCGCCGCCGCGACCTTGTGACATTTCCAACGCTTGTAATGCCGAAATTTCACACGCCTTATAACTGTCTTCTCCGCGCCCGATCCCAATAGAAAGAGTTGCTTTGATTCCACCGTCAAAGGTTAGATTTCGAACCCGATCCAGCACGGCGATTTTGTTTTCTTTTAACAAAGACAAACCCCGTTCATCCAGCAAAGATATGTAACGATGGTTCTTCAATTGTTTGGTAACGCCCTGAAGTTTTTCGGTGAAAAGTTCAATTTCGCGGTCAATCGCACCTTTAAACTTGGCTTGATCACTGTCTGCCATGTCTTTGGTCAATTCATCATAAGAATCGATTGAAAAAATCGCTACCACCGGTCTGGTTTCAAAATATTCACGTTCTATGTTTTTCAAATCGGTTACGTCGACAAAATACAACACGGTCGTTGTAGTGCTTTTGTCTTGATAACCCGAAGAATACACCGTAAATTTACGATCATTAATTTCAACGTCAACTTTTTCATACATCCGTAGTGCCGAACGTTCCGATTGGGACAAAATTTCGTCCGGTAGCGGACCGACCATATCATTTCCTTGCAAAACCAAAGAACGGAACAACGAGTTGTACCATATCACATTGTTTCCCTGCAATAATACCACAGGTAATCGAAACTGATTATAAATATCGGAGTTCGGCATAGAAAGGCGTTTAATGACTGACCGATAAAACCCCGATACAGCTTTACCGGTTTTATGAACCACGGTGTAAGCCCAAATCAATAGAGCAACAGCAATGCCTGCGGCACCGTAAAACACGATTCTATTGCCGGTAAAGTACATAGCAACGCAAACAGAAACCAAAGCAACCGCCAACAGAACCACCAAGCGAACTAAAGTCGTGCTGTCCACTTCTTTGGAGCGATTTCTTTTTGCTGCTTGTCGACTCCTTTTCTTTTTATTCATAGGGATCACCGCCTAAAACAATATTACACTTCCATAATTACAGGAATGATCATGGGTTTTTTCCGTG
>JAZRFL010000221.1:0-10808 GCA_045661365.1 Acutalibacteraceae bacterium
AAACAAGGCGTGCGGTACAATAGTAACATAGACTTTGTTGTTCACGCACAACGGTAAATAGCTTAGAATAGGGAGCTCCGCCCCATATATCACACATCATGCGTAAGGCCATATTGTCTTGGTTGATCGAGGAGATGGGAGAACGGAAACCCATGACCAACTTTCCTTGGGTCAACTGCATGGTTTCTGCATGTTCGCGAACCACGTGGGGCTGTTTGTAATCAAAACACGGAGTAACACCGCAAGGAGAACGGTCGATCTGATCAAAATGATTCAATACTTGTTGAAAGATCGGCGTTGCCTCTTGGTTACCAATGACTGTAATGATTACGGGTGCAGTTTTTAACATGGTTTCCCAGTATTCGGCTGCTTGTTTAGGTTCGATTTTTTTGGCGGTCGCAATATCGCCACCGGGTTCGATTCCGAAGGGCTCTTGGTTGCACATAAGTGAATACAGTTTGGAAATTGCATATTTCCGTTTGTCATTGATTGAACTCTCAATTGATTCCATTAACAAACGCCGACAAACTTCGAAATCGTTATAATCGAATTGTTCGTTTATCAAGTTGGGGGAAAATATAGCTTTGCATAAAAAGTCGGTACTTTCACGGGAAATTGACTGTTGGCTTAATGCAAAACGGTCATGAATAAACGAAATGCTGACATTCAACAATTGATTGTCGCCCAACTTGCTTACGTAAGAGGAAAAACGCGCCCCATATAACGAAAGCAGTTTGCGTTGCAATGCAACCGCAGTTGGATATTCAGCGGTAGATCGTGTTAACAATTTGGTTAAGATAGAGGCCAAAGATGCATCCAGGGGGGATAGCGGTAAAACAAAGGACAAGGTGATCCGTGTTGTTTTAAATTTGTCGGTTTTAATGGCAAGTCCAGTTATCTCGGAAGCCAAAGAAGTTTTGGTTGTTTTTAATTTCACAACATACACCTCCATATTGTAATATTATATCAAATTGTCTGTGCATTTGCAAGGGTAAAATCATAAGGATCTATACTTGTTTGGTGCAAATAAAATTATAAACAGCGACGTTATGGTTCTGTATTCGTTGTAGTGTTTCACGAAACCGATTTTCTATGCAAAAAAGTTCAAAAAACTATAATTAATGGTTGTGAAAATCAGTGGGAAGTGATATAATAATTTAGTATATCGATATTTGTTGCAAGAATTGCTGTTACGCGGGAAAAATATAGGAAAATTCCAAATAACGGAGGTACCTATGTTTGCCAATGAAATGATTCCCGAAGTGACTCCTTGCGTACAAAACGAGGAGGAGAGATGCGAGCAGGTGTCCGTGCAATCGGAACCTATTTCTCCCATTACCAACGCCGGCGGAAAACACGCGATCCATTGTTTGTCGATAATCGGACAAATCGAAGGGCATTATGTGTTGCCTGAACAGAATAAAACTACCAAGTATGAAGTGATCATGCCTCAAATCGTTGGTGTGGAAGAAACCGATGGGATAGAAGGCTTGCTTATCTTATTGAATACCGTAGGTGGTGACGTGGAAGCGGGACTCGCTATGGCGGAATTAATTGCCGGAATGAAAAAACCTACAGTGTCGCTGGTATTGGGCGGTAGCCATTCTATCGGCGTGCCGTTGGCTGTTGCATCTGATTGCTCTTTTATTGTTCCGTCAGCTTCTATGACGATTCATCCTGTCCGTATGAACGGATTGGTGTTGGGGGTACCGCAAACCTTGGACTATTTTTTGCGGATGCAGGAGAGAATTACCGATTTTGTCGTGCGTAATTCTTCCATCGCCAAACAACGGTTTGAAATGCTTATGATGAACACCTCTCAGTTGGCCGCCGATATCGGATCGGTACTTGATGGCACTTCTGCAGTACAAGAAGGACTGATTGATAAACTGGGCGGGTTGAGAGATGCATTGGATTATTTATACCATTTGATAGAAAGAAGGAAACAAGATGGTTGAGGTTTTAAAACAAATTTTCTTGGGATTGGTGCAAGGGTTTTCTGAATTTTTGCCTATTTCCAGTAGTGGACATCTAAAACTGTTTCAAAGTTTATTTGGATTTGAAAGTGAGGAGAATTCATTCATTTCCATCATGCTTCATTTGGGTACGTTGGTAGCGGTATTTATTGTATACCACGCCTTGATTTGGAACATGATTGTTGAATTTTTTAAATTGGTTAAAGATTTGGTTACCGGGCGGTTTCGTTGGTCTGCCATGAACGATACCCGCCGCATGGTGGTTATGGTATTTATTTCCACAGCGGTGTTGTTGGTTATGTTGATTCCGTTCGGCAGTCATAACCTCATGGAATATTTGGAAATGCTAAATGAACTTGAAAGCTTAATCCCGTTAGGAATTGCTTTTATGATTACAGGGGTACTGTTGATCGTTACCTTTATTGTGAATGCTAAATATCAACATCGCCGCACGATACCTAACGTAAAAGACGCTCTTGTTATAGGGGGAGCGCAGTGTGTTGCTACCATAGCAGGGATTTCTCGCTCCGGAAGCACCATGGCTTCGGGACTTCTTTGCGGTCTTTCTCGTGAATATATGGTTGCCTATTCTTTTATTATGAGTATACCGCCTATTTTGGCAGCAGCGGCTACCGAAGCGAAAACTGTTATGGAGTCAAGCGCATCGCTGTCGGTTGAGGTTGCTCCTATGGTAGCGGGTATGCTTTCTGCGGCGGTATTTGGCGTGTTGTCTATTAAGGCAATTCAATGGTTGATCAAAAAGGATCGATATAAGTTGTTTGGGTACTATTGCTTGACCTTGGGCGTGTTGGTTATCGTTTTATCCCTGGCTAAGGTTATATAGTTAATAAAATTTTACAGAATATAAAGAAACGGAGTAAAAAGAATGGCGCAGAGAAAAAAGAAATCTTCATCTGCAAAAAGCAAAAAACAAACTTCGGTAAGAAACGAGGGTCATCCCGTCTTATCCATTGTTTTGTTTTTTGTTACCCTTTTGCTTTTTATTGTTGCAGTGATTCCCGGTGAAAATTTTTGGAATATAATACATAATTTTTTGCTTGGGGTAGGCGGTTTTTGGGTCTTCCCTTGGTTGGTTTTGGCAGGTTATATCTTAGGTGCTTCGGCATTTGGTAAATTGCTTGGCCAAGGGGCACGTATGTGCGGAATCGCTTCACTGTTATTTTCGTTGGGGACTTTTACCCAATTGATCGTTGCTTTTAACGATGGTACCACTACCTACGGTGGGTTTATACACTCCTCCTATGCCGCAGGTATAGGAGGTGGCGGTGTGTTAGGTGCTGTGCTTTCGTATCCCTTGGGGAGTTTGTTCGGTAAAATTGGAGCAATTATTATACTTTCGCTTATTTTGTGCGTGATTGTTTTACTTTTGACTCGCACTACTTTGCAACAATTTTTGGGTGCTATGTCTAAACCGGTGCAAAAAATCACTGCTAACACCAAGGAGGCAATTGAGCATCATCGACGCAATCGCGAAGAGAAAGAGTGGGATATCTCTTTGGATGGTATGCCCGATGAGCCCATTGACCCGATTAAAAAAGATACGGCAGATATTGAAACCAAGGGAAAACGGTTGGTTTCCAAATATCGCGATGAACCGATAGAAGAAGCAGACGGCGAAATGGTGCCGCAGGAAGAAATTGATGAAATCAACCGCGAGGCGGGTAGTTTTTCGGCTGAGCCAGAAGAGATGATCGTTTCTGTACCTGTACTTGAGGCGGAACAATCGGATTTGAGTCAAGTTACAGATGAAACGGCTATGGTTTTGCAAGAAGAAAATGACGGTCAACAGACTTTTTCAGGTATTCAAATTGACGTGGAACAAAAGGAAGAATACCGATATCCGCCAATTAATTTGTTGGAACAAAACATCAACGTTTCCGGCGGCTCTATGGAAGATGAATTAAAAAACAATGCCGTATTACTGGTTGATACATTACGAAGCTTTGGTGTGGAGACTCGTATATTGAATATTAGTCGAGGTCCCAGCGTGACGCGTTATGAATTGCAACCTGCCGCAGGGGTAAAGATTGCGAAAATCAAAAACTTGGCCGATGATATTGCCTTGAATCTGGCAACCGACGGGGTGCGTATTGAGGCTCCTATTCCCAACAAGGCTGCTGTTGGGATCGAGGTCCCCAATAAAACTGTTGCATCGGTTCGTTTGCGCGATATCATTGATTCGTCGGTATTCGATTCTGCCAAGAGTAAATTAACCGGCGCGGTCGGCAAGGATATTACCGGAAATATTATTACTACCGATATTTCCAAAATGCCTCACTTGTTGATTGCCGGCACTACCGGTTCGGGTAAGTCGGTATGCATTAACAGTATTTTGTTGAGTGTATTGTATAAGGCGACCCCGGATGAAGTGAAACTGTTGTTGATCGACCCTAAAGTGGTTGAGTTTGAGGTTTACAACGGGCTCCCTCATTTGCTGGTTCCTGTGGTTTCCGACGCGAAGCGTGCTTCCGGTGCTTTGGGATGGGCGGTACAAGAAATGGAACGTCGGTATAAGCTTTTTGGGGAATGTCGTGTTCGTGACCTAAATAGCTATAACCAATTTGCAGAGAAGAATGACGGGTTTGAAAAAATGCCGCAAATTCTAATTGTGGTGGACGAGCTTGCAGACCTTATGATGGTGGCACCCGCTGAGGTAGAAGATTCTATTTGTCGTTTGGCTCAAAAGGCTCGTGCTGCCGGCATGCATTTGGTGGTTGCTACACAGCGACCATCTGCCGATGTTATTACCGGCTTGATCAAGGCCAATATTCCCAGCCGTATTTCTTTGCGGGTGGCAAATGCTATGGAGTCTCGCATTATTTTGGATACCCAAGGGGCAGAAAAACTGCTGGGACGAGGAGATATGTTATTTTATCCCGTTGGCATGCCCAAACCCACCCGTGTACAAGGCTGTTGGGTGTCGGATGACGAAATTAAAAACGTTGTCAGCTATATTGTTGGCGATCGTTCCAGCGAATATAACCAAGATATTTCCGATGCAATTGAGCGAATTGCGGTTGAAAGCAAAAATAAAAAGAGCAATGCTCAAGCAGATGAGGCTGACAGTGATGACGGCGACGAGCTGTTACCGCAAGCTACTGAATATATTATCGATACCGGAAGCGTTTCAACATCTATGTTACAACGTCGGTTTAAAATCGGTTATAATCGTGCAGCGCGAATTGTTGATGAACTGGAAGCAAAAGGATTTGTTGGGCCATTTGAAGGCTCAAAGCCCAGAAAAGTCTTGATTACCAGAAGCCAATATGAAGAAATGAGAATGGGTCAAAGTGACTGATTATCGAAATGAATTTTTACCTCTTACGCCCGCTGAAGTGGCTAAACGAGGGTGGACCGAAGTTGATTTTTTACTGATTACGGGGGATGCGTACGTAGACCATCCCTCGTTTGGTACTGCCATTATTGGCCGTGTGTTGGAGGCAAAGGGATATCGCGTAGCGATTTTAAGCCAACCAAATTGGCGGAATCTTGATGATTTCAAACAGTTTGGGCAACCTCGTTTGGGAATCATGATCAATGCAGGTAACATCGATTCCATGGTTGCACATTATACTGCTGCCAAAAAGAAGCGCAGTGACGATGCGTATTCACCGGGTGGTAAAGCGGGGTTGCGTCCTGACCGCGCGCTGATCGTCTACACCAATCGTGCAAGGGAAGCATTTCCCCATACCCCGATAATTGTGGGCGGCTTGGAGGCTTCTCTTCGGCGGTTTGCTCATTACGATTATTGGCAAGACGATGTGCGTCAATCGGTTCTTTTAGATTGCGGTGCCGATTTATTGTCATTTGGTATGGGTGAAAATCAGACCATACAGATCGCTGAGCGTCTGGCGCAGGGGGAATCGATTGATACAATAACCGACGTGTTGGGTACTTGTTATATTTCGGCAAAACCTTTGGAAGGTTGTTTCTTACCATCTTATGAAGAAGTTTGCCGTGATAAAAAGCAATACGCCAAAGCAGCGCGCATGGAATTGGACGAACAGGATCACATACGCGGTAAGCGATTGATTCAAAAGCATGGCAATCGATTTTTGGTACAAAATCCACCTATGCCACCACTCACTACAGAGGAGTTGGATTGGGTTTACAGTTTGCCCTATGTGCGGTATTATCACCCTTCTTATGAGTCTGTGGGCGGTGTACCTGCGATTGAAGAGGTTGAGTTTTCTATTACGCACAATCGCGGCTGTTTTGGTGCTTGTAATTTTTGTTCTTTGGCTTTTCACCAAGGTCGTTTTATTTCATGCCGAAGTGAACAGTCGGTGCTTGATGAGGCTAAGCGATTGACACAGAATCCTCGCTTTAAGGGGTATATACATGATATCGGCGGGCCAACAGCAAACTTTCGTTTCCCGGCCTGTAAGCAACAGTTGAAAAACGGCTTGTGTAAAGGGAAAAAATGCTTAGCACCTGCACCCTGTAAAAATTTAATTGCCGATCACCAAGAGTATTTGCCAATGTTGCGTAAATTGCGTGCCATTCCCAAAGTAAAAAAAGTGTTTATTCGTTCCGGTATTCGGTTTGATTATTTAATGGCAGATTCAAATGACACGTTTTTCAAAGAATTGGTCGCACACCATATAAGCGGTCAGTTGAAAGTTGCCCCGGAGCATTGTTCGGCGGCAGTATTAGATGCTATGGGAAAACCGCATATTGAAACTTATTTGGCATTTCAACAAAAATACTACGCTATTAATCATCAATTGAAGCAAAAACAGTATTTGGTTCCCTATTTAATGTCTTCTCATCCGGGAAGCCGTTTGCAAGATGCGGTTGAGTTAGCGCTGTTTTTGAAGCAAAATCGTTTGCGTCCTCAACAGGTGCAGGATTTTTATCCTACCCCCGGTACGATTTCAACCGCTATGTTTTATACCGAACTGGATCCCTATACGTTGCAACCGATTTTTGTTCCCAAAACTCCTGAACAAAAAGCCGCACAACGTGCTATGTTGCAGTATTTTAGACCGGAAAATCAAGAAGTGGTGCGCCGAGCACTGCTTTCTATCGGGAGAAAAGATTTAATTGGAAGCGGTGAAAAATGTTTGGTTCCATCTGCAAAGCACGCGGCGATACATAGCGGGTCAAAATTTATAAAAAAACCCAACCAAAAAGCGGGAAACCAATGGAATCCCAAAAAGGGGCATAAATAGCCCTATACAAGGAGAATTTTATGTCAGTCACAACGCAGTTTGAGTTAGAATATACCTACTTAGAAGACAATGTTTTGCCGTGTGCCGCTGTAATTGTTGCTGCAGGCAACGGTACTCGCATGGGATGTAACAAGCAAATGATTCCGCTGTTGGGCGTTCCTGTATTGGCTCGAACCATGATTGCTTTTGAAAAATGTGCCCGTATCCGAGATATTGTTGTAGTTTCCAAACAAGATGAGATTGCTGATGTGCAAAAACTGGCAGAAACATATCAAATTACCAAGCTGATTGCAGTTGTAGCGGGGGGAGAAGAGCGACAGGACTCTGTGGAAAACGGGCTGGCAGCTTTATCTTCCGATACGGTTTATGTAGCGATTCACGATGGCGCACGACCGCTGATTACGCCGCAATTGATCGAAGCGGTGGTGCAAGATGCTTGTGAACGAGGCGCCGCTACATTGGCGGTACCGGTAAAAAATACCATAAAACAAGTGGTGGAAGGGAAAATTGAAAAAACGTTTCCAAGAGATCTGCTTTACGCAATACAAACACCACAGGTGTTTGATTTGTCTATTTATCGCAAGGCTCTTGCGTTAGCCAAACAACGAGGATTGACGGTTACTGACGATTGTGCAATATGTGAGGATGCCGGCTATTCGGTTTACATAACGCCGAGCAACTATTTGAATTTCAAAATTACAACGCCTGAAGATCTGATTTTTGCCGAGGCATTGTTACAACGGGAGGAACAAGATGTTTAGAGTTGGGCATGGATATGACGTGCATCGTTTGGTAGAGGAGCGAAAATTAATTTTAGGCGGCGTTACGATCCCTCATACCCATGGGTTATTGGGACATTCCGATGCCGACGTTTTGCTTCACGCAATTGCTGACAGCTTATTGGGTGCCATTGCTATGGGGGATATCGGTAAGCATTTCCCCGACAATGATCCTGCTTATTGCGGCATTGACAGTCGCAAATTGTTGCGTCACGTTGTGGCTTTGGTACAGCAAAAAGGATATATAATTGGGAATATTGATGCCACCGTGATTGCACAAGCACCGAAGCTTGCTGCGTATCTTCCTCAAATGGCGATGCATATTGCCGATGACTGTCAAATTGCGTTGGATTGTGTAAACGTGAAGGCTACCACCGAAGAAAAATTGGGTTTTACCGGACGTTGTGAAGGAATTTCTGCGCACGCAGTTTGTTTAATTATAAAAAAATAACCTGTCCCATTTTTCCCTTTGTATCATACATTGGTATTGATACGAGGTGAGAAAAATGAAACAAGATCGAATAGTAGTCAGTTCTGTAACCTATGCCATCAAAGGTCGTGATCTGCTCCGCTCCAAAGGGTTTAAAGCCTATATCGAGCGTAGTCATGGTCGCTTGGAAACCGATGGCTGCGGTTACAGTATTTATGTGGATCACGATACCGACCGTGCCGAACAAATATTGCGAGATCATCACATTCGGGTGGTTCGCCGCATTGGAGGCGGTGCGTAGTGGTTTATTTTGATAATGCCGCTACCACGTCTCCCAAACCGGAGGCGGTACGAGATGCGGTAGCCTATGCGCTAAAGAATCTTTCTGCCAATCCCGGAAGAAGCGGGCATGACCTGTCTCTTGCCGCTTCTCAAATGGTGTATGAATGCCGAGTGGCTTTGAGCGAAATGTTTGGCTTTCCTAACCCGGAACGAGTCATTTTTACGCTGAATTGTACCCATGCTATTAACATGGTTATAAAAGGTTTGAATTTAAATAACTGTAAAATTGTAACGTCTTCTTTGGAACACAATGCGGTAATGCGTCCTCTGGAAAAACTAAAAAAGCAAGGGTGTACCATTGCAGTAGCAGAAGTGTTTATGGATGATCCGGAAGCAACGGTACGCTCGTTTAACGGTTTAATTGACGATCACACCAAACTTGTGATTTGTACCCATGTTTCCAATGTTTGCGGAGCCATTCTTCCTATTGGACAAATTGGCCAATTGTGTAGAGATCGTGGCGTTTTATTTGCGGTAGACGGCGCGCAATCGGCAGGTGTATTACCCATTGACATGGAAAAAATGCACATCGATTTTTTGTGCGTTCCCGGTCACAAAGGTCTATACGGTCCTATGGGAACAGGGGTTTTGTTTTGCGGTAAAGATATAGCGATTACTTTAACAGAAGGCGGTACAGGTACTCATTCGGTAAGTTTGATTCAACCGGATGAATATCCCGAGCGCATGGAAAGCGGTACGGTTAATTTGCCCGGGATTGCCGGTCTAAAAGCAGGAATTGGTTTTGTCAATCAAAAAACCATACCGCGCATTCACGGATATGAGATGGGCTTGATTCAAGCCGCTTACCGAGGACTGAAGAATATTCGAGGTGTTACGCTATACACACCCTATCCTCAGCCGGATCTGTTTGCACCCGTTTTATGCTTTAACATTGGCACGTATCATAGTGCTGAGGCGGCAGAACAGTTGAATCAAGCAGGATTTGCGTTGCGGGCAGGATTGCATTGTGCTCCTGCGGCACACCGAAGGTTAGGTACGATTTCATATGGGGCTATTCGTATATCGCCTTCGATATTTAATCGTAATTTTGAAGTACAAGCTCTATTGAATCGTATATCTCGACTGGCACAAAAATAGTATTAGAATCTTATTAATAGACAAGAAAGAGGCGTTTTGCTTGGAATTACAAGAACAATTGCTGGCATTGCGAAAAGAATTAATACAACAAGATTTTGCGAAAATGAATCCAGAACAGTGTTGTGCTGTTTTTGCTACCGAAGGTCCTGTACTAATATTGGCGGGTGCAGGGAGTGGAAAGACGACGGTTTTGATTAACCGTATTGGTAATTTATTGAAATATGGCAGTGCTTATCATAGTAAGCGCTTGCCTGAATGTATCTCTGTGGACGATGTAGCTCTTTTGCAGAAGGCTATTAACGGTGGTATCGGTGATGAATTTCGGCTTTTGGAATTGACTACGGTCAACCCGCCTAAGCCCTATGAGATTTTGGCGATTACTTTTACCAATAAAGCAGCAGGGGAGTTAAAAGAGCGGCTTCGTTCATTGATGAATGAAGATGCCGATTCGGTATGGGCATTTACTTTTCATTCGGCTTGCTTACGCATGCTGCGTAAATTTGCCGATCGAATTGGATATTCCTCCCATTTTACTATTTATGATACCGATGATTCAAAACGCATTATCCGAGATTGTCAAAAGGAATTAAATATAGACGACAAAATTTTGCCGCATCGTATGATTTTGTCAGAAATCAGTCGTGCTAAGGATCGTTTGATTTCTTTTCAAGAATATGCTGACCAGGCAGGGGACGATTTTCGGCTTAAAAAGATTTCCTTAGTTTATCGAATGTATCAACAAAAACTTAAGGCTGCCGATGCCATGGATTTTGATGATATCATTACACAAACAGTTTATATGTTTCAAAACCATCCGGATATTTTGTCTTATTGGCAAAATCGTTTTCGGTATATTATGGTTGATGAATACCAAGATACAAACTATGCCCAATATATGTTGGTAAAGCTTTTGGCACAAAAGCATGGCAATATTTGTGTTGTGGGCGATGATAACCAAAGCATTTATACGTTTCGTGGTGCTACCATT
>JAZRFL010000222.1:0-6111 GCA_045661365.1 Acutalibacteraceae bacterium
CAACGCCTAACACCGCATAAGGATTTTTCATTTTTGTTTCACCTTTCCAAAAACATTTTTTTGAACTTCCGCAAGTCCTAACGTTAAAATATTACGAATAATTGGGTTGAAATTCTTTAAATTCAATTGATCGTACGCGAAACAAGCTTCATCAATGCATACATTAAGTTGCCTAAGAGCAAATTCCGAAACCTGTTCATAGGTTGCTTTTTCCCCTAAACGACGAATAAAAGGATTGAAACGTTTTTTCATTGTGTCTTCCTGCCAATCGTCCAACGCATCAACCAAATACACCCATTTCCCAATATTATATCCCAACCTTTCTAATCCCTGAGACAAAGACTCATCGGGAATATCATAGGAAAAAATTTTGGAAAGTGCCAGTGCTGTGGAATGACAAAAAGCATCTAAACTCACAGTATCAGACTGTTCGATCCTTTCTTGTTCTTGACAAAACTTTGCAACAATTAATTCAATTTCAGGATAACGTTTAGCAGCCTTTTTATGCCAACGAGATGCAAAAGGTAAAACCATATAGGCAACCAAACGTTTTCCAATCCCCTCATCATGACAAGTATCCTTTAGTTTATAGTATACCATTAGCATCGCAACCGCCGCTGAAAACGACAAAGATACATCATCACAACATACGTGGTTACACTTGGCAAGCGGATTGAAGGGGCATCTACCTTTTTTTACTGCAACATTCGTATTGTTTGCCGCCATTCTAATCATAGCGAGAAATGTATAGTCAAAATTAAGTGTAAATCGTGCAAAGAAGCCATAGTCTTTGCGTAATTGTTTACAAAGAGTACAGTACACCGCTTTATAGGCGTCAAATTCTCGTATCTTCATCTCCGGTTTATAGGTTTTAATATAACCAAACATTGTTATAACACCCCAATTTGCATTATTATATCACAAATATATATGAAATGCAAATAGAAAGCAAAAAAACATCCCATAAACTGTAAATTCACAATTCATGGGATGTTGATGAAATTAACACTTATGATTCGATTTACAATACTCGCTGGGCGTCACCGCTGTCAACCAAGTCTCCATATACATAATCAATCTTGGCATTCGGAGCATATAGATAGTAATCGGCTGATGTTTTGAGATATGCCGAACCATTTACAATTTTCTGAAATTTCACCATAACCTGATTTCCGTTGGGTTCCAAAGACAATTACAACACTTGTTTTAAGTAGCGTCCCGTATGGGATTTTGAGCATGTAGCAATCACCTCAGGCGCACCGGCCACCACAACAGAACCGCCGGCAGCACCGCCTTCCGGGCCCATATCAATAATATAGTCGGCAGTTTTAATTACATCAAAATTGTGTTCGATCACGACAATGGTATTGCCACTATCCACCAATCGATGCAAAACGTCTAACAACCTATGAACGTCAGCCGTATGCAAGCCTATGGTTGGTTCGTCTAAAATGTAAATGGTTTTACCGGTTGGATTTTTACACAACTCACTCGCCAATTTAACCCGTTGCGCTTCACCGCCGGACAAGGTAGTAGCCGGTTGACCAAGTTTAATATAACCCAAACCAACATCACACAACGCTTGTATTTTTCGCTTAATTTTAGGGATATGAGCAAAAAATTCCAAAGCCTCCTCCGCGGTCATTTCCAAAATATCGTGAATACTTTTTTCTTTATACTTAACTTCCAAAGTTTCGCGATTATATCGTTTGGCTTTACATACTTCACACGGCACGTAAACATCCGGTAAAAAGTGCATCTCGATTTTGATGATGCCATCACCTTGACACGCCTCGCAGCGGCCACCCTTGACATTAAAAGAAAAACGACCGGGACCATATCCTTTCGCTTTCGCATCGGGTGTGGCAGCATACAACTCGCGAATATCATTAAATACACCAATATAAGTTGCCGGATTAGAACGTGGCGTTCTGCCAATAGGTGCTTGATTGATATCAATAACCTTATCCAAAAACTCCAATCCGGTAATTGCGTTATGCTTTCCTGCTTTTTTTCTGGCTCCATTTAATACATTGGCCAGATTTTTATATAACACTTCGTTTACAAGAGAAGATTTACCGGAACCCGAAACCCCTGTCACACAGGTAAACGTTCCCAAGGGAATTGTAACATCAACGTTCTTCAAATTATTTTCCGAAGCACCTATAATTTGCAATGTTTTACCATTGCCGTCTCTACGTTTCACCGGAATCGGAATGGCTTTACGACCGGACAAATAATCAGCAGTCAAAGAATGCTTGCACTTAAGGATTTTATCGATGGAACCAGAACACAATATTTCACCACCGTGCACCCCGGCTCCCGGTCCAATATCAACAATATAATCGGCCGCAAACATAGTTTCGTCGTCATGCTCAACCACAACCAAGGTATTCCCCAAATCGCGCAATTTTTTCAAGGTCGCAATCAACTTCTCGTTGTCGCGCTTATGCAAACCAATACTGGGCTCGTCTAAAATATACAAGACCCCTGTCAAGGATGAACCGATTTGCGTTGCCAAACGAATCCGTTGGCTTTCCCCGCCTGAAAGTGTGCCAGAAGAACGAGCCAATGTCAAATATCCCAATCCTACACTTTTTAAGAAGCCAAGTCGCTCTTTAATTTCTTTTATCACGCGCTCACCGATCATTTTTTCTCTTTCGTTCAATTGCAAAGAATCCAAAAAACTCAATAGATCGATTACCGGCATACAACACATTTCGTAAATATTTTTATCACCAATGGTGACCGCCAAAGATTTTTCGTTAAGTCGCGCACCGTGACATTGCGGACATTCTTGCTCGGTCATATAGGATTCGATGTCATCGCGGGAATAGGAACTACCTGTACTGACGTACCGACGTTCCAAGTTATTGATAATACCTTCAAAGGAACCACTTGTTTGTATCGTTTTACCCATAAATTCACGTTCAAGCGGAATTTTCAAACCATCGGTACCGTAAAACAATGCATTAACCGCCGTATTCGGCAACAAGTGAAACGGGGTATCTAATGAAAAATTATAATAATTTGCCAACGCGTCAAAATACATTTTTGCAATAGCGCCAAAAGCACCGGTTGTGTTCCAACCGCTGGCTTTAATAGCCCCTTGATTCACGGAAAGCAAACGATTGGGAACGATTGAATCGGGATCGATCTTTTTAAACGCACCTAACCCGTCACATTTTGTGCAAGCACCATAGGGATTGTTAAAAGAAAACATACGCGGATTCAATTCATCGATGCTGATCCCGTGTTCCGGACAGGCATAATCTTGACAAAAGAGTTGTTCTTCTCCCTCTATAACGTCCAAAATCAATTGTCCTTCTGCCACCGATAGCGCTGTTTCTACCGAATCGGTCAAACGACTTTTTATATCTTCTTTAACAACAAGACGATCAACAACAAGTGCAATATCATGTTTTTTGTTTTTATCTAAAGAAATATCTTCAGACAAATCATAGATGTTTCCGTCAACACGCACGCGAACATATCCGCTCTTTTGAGCAGATTCCAATTCTTTCTTGTGTTCTCCTTTTCTGCCTTTTACAATCGGTGCCAATATTTGTATTTTCGTTCCAAGAGGCAACTGCAAGATCTTATCTACAATTTGATCAATCGACTGCTTGCTAATCTCTTTCCCGCAAACGGGACAATGTGGTATTCCAATGCGTGCATACAACAAGCGCAAATAATCATATATTTCGGTTACAGTTCCAACCGTAGAACGCGGATTTTTGGAAGTGGTTTTCTGATCAATTGAAATAGCCGGCGACAGACCATCTATGCTATCCACATCCGGTTTTTCCATTTGTCCTAAAAATTGGCGAGCATAGGAAGAAAGTGATTCCATATAACGGCGCTGACCCTCGGCATACAAGGTGTCAAAAGCCAAAGACGATTTCCCGGAACCGGAAACCCCTGTAAAAACAATCAATTTATCTCGAGGAATCGTGAGATCAACATTTTTTAAATTATTTTCTCTTGCACCTTTAATGATAATTTTATCATTGGCCATTCTTATTTTCTCCTTTAAGCATTGAAATACGATCGCGCAAATAAGCGGCATGTTCAAATTCCAGCATTTTGGCAGCTGCCCGCATTTCTTTTTCCAACTGTGCAATCAATTGCTCTCGTTCCTTTTTGGGCATACGAGCAACCGATTTGTGTGACAGTTCTTTTTCTTTGGTCGATATTTCGATGATATCGCGAACATCTTTCTTAATTGTTTTCGGTATAATCCCGTGTTTTTGATTGTATTCCATTTGAATATTACGGCGGCGCTCAGTTTCTACGATTGCTTGCTCCATAGATGGTGTAACAGAATCAGCGTACATAATGACCTTGCCGTTGGCATTTCGAGCAGCACGACCAACTGTTTGTATCAACGAGGTGGCACTACGCAAAAAACCTTCTTTGTCCGCATCTAAAATCGCAACCAATGATACTTCAGGGATATCTAACCCTTCACGCAACAAGTTGATACCGACCAGCACGTCAATCTCACCCATGCGCAAATCTCGAATGATTTCCATTCTCTCCATCGTGTCTATATCATGGTGCATATACCGAACTTTAACCTGTAAACCCGTAAAATATTCTGTAAGATCTTCTGCCATTTTTTTGGTCAATGTTGTAACCAATACGCGCTCACCCAATTTTACACGTTGTAAAATCTCACCATATAAATCATCAATTTGTCCTTCGGTGGGCTTAACGATAATTTCAGGATCTAACAAACCGGTCGGACGAATGATTTGTTCAGCTGTTTCGGATGAGTGTGACAACTCAAAATCCCCCGGAGTAGCGCTAACAAAAATAACTTGGTTTATATGGTTATAATACTCATCAAAATTCAACGGTCTGTTATCATAAGCAGAAGGCAAACGAAAACCAAAATCAACCAAATTCTTTTTGCGCGCATAATCACCACCAAACATACCACGCACTTGAGGCAAAGTAACATGGGATTCATCAACAAACATCAAATAATCTTCCGGAAAATAATCCAGTAAAGTAAACGGTTTGCTTCCCATGGGACGTCCGCTCATAACGCGAGAGTAATTTTCAATTCCTTTACAAACACCGATTTCACGCAGCATTTCTATGTCGTGTTCGGTTCGTTGACGAAGTCGCTGTGCTTCCAATAATTTATCGTTTGCCTTAAACCATGCAACGCGTTCTTCCATTTCCAATCGAATTTGTTCCAAGGCGAATTCTTTCTTGGCACCATCGATTACATAGTGGGATGCCGGATAAACGGCAACGTGAGACATTGTATTGAGAACCTCCCCCGTGAGCGGGTTGATTTCACGAATACGATCAATTTCATCACCAAAAAACTCAATACGAATCGCTTTATCACCCGAGTAAGCAGGAAAAATCTCAACAACATCTCCCCTCACCCGAAATTTATTGCGGGTAAAGGCAATATCATTGCGTTCATATTGTATATCTACCAATTTGCGAATAAGTTCATCACGTTCTTTTTCCATACCTTGACGCAACGAAATCACTTGACTACGATAATCAATGGGATTCCCCAAAGTGTAAATGCAAGAAACGCTGGCAACAATGATTACATCACGCCGTTCGCTTAACGAAGACGTTGCAGAGTGACGCAGTTTGTCAATTTCATCATTAATCGCTGAATCTTTTTCTATATAGGTGTCAGTACCCGGAATGTAAGCCTCAGGTTGATAGTAATCGTAGTAGGAAACAAAATATTCCACCGCATTCTTAGGAAAGAATTCCCTAAATTCACTGCAAAGTTGTGCGGCAAGGGTTTTGTTGTGAGCGAGAACAAGCGTAGGACGGTTTACTTTTTCGATAATATTCGCCATAGTAAAAGTTTTGCCGGAGCCTGTTACACCGAGCAATACTTGCTCCTTTTCACCGCGAAGGATACCTTTTGACAGCAAATCTATTGCTTGTGGTTGGTCGCCTGTTGGCTTGTAATTTGAATGTAAAATAAACTTATCCAGCACTTGTCTCACTCCTCTCAAACAATTTATCTACTTAATGTAGATTGATGAATTTTATCAGTTTATTGTAGTCCTCTCGACTAAAATAATGTGATCCTTTTCTTAAATGATATCCTATATCACCTTC
>JAZRFL010000223.1:0-3387 GCA_045661365.1 Acutalibacteraceae bacterium
AAGCGGCCGATGATGTGATGGTTAATGTCGTACCGCTGTAACTCCACGAATAACCACTTGTAATGCTTGTTACTTGCCTTGTACTGCCGATTCGGAAGCAATTACCATGCGTAGTCGTTCCGTTGCTTATGATGTCAACAATATAATAATATGTTGTACTTCCTGACGATGAAACCGACGCGTTAAGCCGTACCGCGAAAAATTTCGGCTGGCCTTTCATTGACGTGAAGTCAAGCGATACGGGATAGTTTGAAGCGGTTACGGTTTTGGTGTCGTATGATACTCCCCCGCCCGAAACGTTAACCGATACGGTCGCATAATTTGCAACGTTAATATTGTTTCCGTTACTTGTTATTGCGAGATTGCCGGTCGGAATAACATACTCGTCTGGGATTTTATTTACTGTTACCTCGCTCAGGGCGTCGTAACCAGCGTCGGCCGTTATCGTCTGCTGACTCGTTGTCGGCGTTACGGTTTTTTTCTGATACTTTTGAACCTCTCCACCAGTCGCGTATGTTAATTGATAATAACCTGGCTGGTGAAAATATCCGCCGTTGTTCGTCCCTTGCGATGTAATTGTCAACGAACCGTTATTATATGAATAACTCCATGCACCCATAGAGTGAGCCGAAGAGTCCATAGCAACTCCCGATGTGCCAAAGCCATGACCTACTGACATAACACGCTGATAACCGCTTGATGTTCCGAAGTTTGACTTGAAAATACAAGACCACACAATCGGTTCTTCTGGTAGGTCTGTAAAAGTTATGCTTGTCGCACCACTTCCAACTTGCACATCTTGTGTGCTGATGTTTGCAGAACTTCCACCGTATGTGTACCAAATAAAATACGCCGTTGGTTGAAAATATGCGTCCGTTGAGGTTATGGTTAGGGTGTTATTTGAATATGCCATGCTGAAACCGCTACTCAAATAAGATGCATTAGCGTTGCTTGTATTCGTTACGATTTGTCCATGAAACGAAACCCCGTCATACACCACCGAAGCGATTTTCCACGGTTGTGCGCCCGTAGACAAATCATCATCAACCATAATGTAAAAAGATGTCGGCTCGCCCAATAAGTTGGAGAATGTTAACGTACTACCAGCAACAGACAATTCGTCTGCCCACTCCTCCCCCACTTGTATATCACCACTGCCGCCACCGCTATTTGTGCCTTGTGTTCTTGTTCCGTCTGCGGCGTAAAAATATTTGCCGGTCGCAACGTCTGCGGCCGCTGCGGTCGTGTCGGTTACGTCGGTAAACTTTGCAAGCCCTCCCCCGCTTTTCGGTAAATTGACGGCCGGAACGTTACTATATGTCGTTCCGTCCCATAATGTAAGGTTTTGTGCCATAAAAGCACCCCCTTTATGAAATCGTCAATACTTTGGTTGACGAATCCTGGCTTATTGACGGCATTGCAAGCGAACCATTCACGCCTAAAATGCTTTTCCCTGAAAGAATGTTCGACGCGATACAGTCGGAAACATTTGTTAATGAAACCGTGCCGCCTGACGTATAACCCGCCGGAATTACAACGGTGCCGGCCTTTGTGCCTATTGTGCCGCCGGTCGCGCCGTTGTTCGCCATACTTCCGTTGACTTCGCCGGAAGCACCGAAAAGTTTCTTTCCGGTCAAAAGGTTTGCCGCCGCGCCGTCTGCGCTTGAAGTGTCGTAAAACTTCGCAGTTCCCCCGCCCGATTTCGGAACGTTGATTTCCGGAACGTCGCTATACGTAATGTTATTAATCACGATCGTTGCCATATAAAAAAACCTCCTATGAAACGGTCAAATAAGAACCGTTCCAGGTAATTAAACCGTAATTGTCCGGGATCGGTTCAACAATAATATTGTCTGCCATTAACTTACCTTGCGTTTCAAGAACCTGAACGCTTGTTGTCGGTGTAATATCCACCGAACCTTTGTATTCTTCAGGCAAGAACGCTTCGCCCATTGAAACGGTAAAGGCCGTTTCGTCTTGCATTCCGCACACGAACGTTTCTTCCTTACCGAATACAACGTCGAATTGTGCCGGAAATCCACTCACGATAAAACCTCCTCGTTGATAACGTCATAAACGGAAACGTTCATTTTCTGCGAGGCCATGACTTTACCGCCCTTTAATACGCGGATTTGTACTTGCGCTTTTCCGCGCGTGAACGCAAGCGTGTCTTCTTGCGTAAGGAAAATATTTACGTCTTTACCGTCAAGCGTCATACCCTCCGGCAGCGTTCCGTCCTGGTAATGCTTCACAAAAACGTGTTCGTTCTGCTTATAGGTTACTTGTATTTCGCTGCATGCGTCCGCGTCGAACGGTAACGTAAAAACGTGTGTCGGTGTTGTTGCTCTATACATACTTTTACCTCTTGATTTCGTCGACGCGTTTGTATAGCGTCTTTATATCGTTTTCAATAACCGGAATGCGTTTCGCAAAATCGTTATGTTCCCGAACTTCGCGCGTCAGTTCTTCGATTTTTTCGTCGGTTACTGCGTCGTGCGCGTTGTTCGAAATGATAACGCCAATAAGCGTTATCGCGCCGGTTATGATCGCTATAATAATTCCCTCTGTCATGGTCGCTTACCGCCCTTTTTTCTTTTGTCTGTTTCGTATATGGCCGTTAAAGAAAAGGCCAGTCCAATGAGTATTAAAAACGCAATAATTAATTTCATTTTTTACAAGCCTTTGATTTTGCAAGTTCGGCAGATCCAAACCGTCCGGTTATGGCCATGCCCTCTTTAGTTTGGAAGTCCTTTATCGCTTCTTCTGTTTTTGAGCCGAAGTTGAAGTCCTCTTTCAGTCCGTAACCGCCATACCAGTTAAGAAACTTTTGCAGTTTTTTAACGTCCGTGAACGTGTCGCCCTTGCTGAAGTACGAAACCCCGGACGGCCTCCATATATGCGTGTGTTTGCCGACCGCCTGAATTATTCCGTATGTTCCGCCGTGGTCTTGGAAATGCGCGTTCGCTACTCGTTTTTTGCCCTTGAGGTCGACGCATACCATGACGTGATTCGTTCGTGTCAGTATGTCGCCGTTCTGCATGGTCTTGACGGCTTTTAAGTGCTTCTTACACCATGCGACCATTTTCGACATGGCGTGCGGTGCTGACTTGTAGCCGGAACATTTAAGAACGGTACCAGCGAATACGTCGCACGAAGCGCCGGCACGGCTTTTCGCATACTTCCAGCCTTTGCGGTTTGGGTACGCTTCGTTGAGGCGCTTTTTGTATGCGGCTTTCGGGCTTCCGCCCTTGTACTTGTACTTCGACAATTTCGTTCCGTAAGCGTAAGCGCATTCGACCGCAAGTTTTGCCGTCTTCGGCGGTAATGTCGGGAACGTGCCGGTGTAGCCTGATTTTGTCGGTGTTGGTTTTGGTTCGGGCTTCGGCT
>JAZRFL010000224.1:0-1109 GCA_045661365.1 Acutalibacteraceae bacterium
ATGGGCATCGACCGCTGTGTCATGATGCTCACCGGCACCGACACCATCCGTGAGGTCATCTTGTTCCCCACCATGAAGCCCCTTACAGAGTAAAATTATGACCCAAACGCTTAATTCCTAGCGTTTGCGGCTCTTTGTTAATCCAAAATAATGTTCAAAAAGGCGGTTTACGATAGATTTACGATAAATGAACTCGTCAGCAATGTTATGTTGTTACGACAAACCACTGTTATAAATATAGTCTTATGAAAGCATTAGCCGGTCACGGCTAATGCTTTTTGTATGGCACCGCAATAATGTACGCACAAGAATACCACTTACATGAAAAAAAGAACCGAATAAATGAAAAACGAGATTTTTTATAATGGAAATGCTATAATGCAGCAAAACGATTCACAGAAAGGAAGAATTGTATGTATGCAATAAGGACAGATAATTTAACCAAGCAGTATAAGGGTGTAGTTGCGGTAGATCAATTAAATTTGCAGGTTAAACAAGGGGAGTTGTATTCTTTATTAGGCGTAAACGGTGCCGGCAAAACAACAATAATTAAAATGCTTTCATGCCTAACACAACCCACAAGCGGAGATGCCTTTCTTAACGGAAAAAGCATTTGCAAAGATACTGCCGCCGTGAAATCGCTTATAGCCGTTTCTCCGCAGGAAACTGCGGTTGCGCCCGGACTTTCGGTTCGGGAGAACCTTGAACTGATGTGCGGTGTTCACAGCTTTACAAAGGGCAAGCAAAATGCGAAAATTGCAGAGCTGACCGAACTGCTTGGATTGGAATCTGTTATCAAGAAAAAGGCAGGCAAACTGTCCGGCGGCTGGCAACGTAGACTGAGTATTGCAATGGCACTGATCAGCGAACCGAAGATATTGTTCCTTGACGAACCTACGCTTGGTCTTGATGTGCTTGCCCGAAGCGATTTGTGGAATTTCATACATTCTCTTAAAGGGAAGGTTACCATTATTCTGACAACGCACTATATGGAAGAAGCGGAAGCACTTTCGGATCGTATTGCTATTATGAAAAACGGTAAACTTTTGATTTGTGCAACAGCTGATCAAATTAAAAAAGAGGCTCAAACCGATAATTTCGAAGAGGCC
>JAZRFL010000225.1:0-6618 GCA_045661365.1 Acutalibacteraceae bacterium
GCCAAGGCGGTGAATTTCGGCATTGTGTATGGTATTGGTGCGTACTCTCTTTCTCAAGATTTGAACATCTCTTTCGGAGAAGCCAAACAATATATCAACAACTATATGACCACCTATGCAGGGGTGGCAGATTATATGAAACAGGTGGTAGAAACCGCCAAGGAAACCGGCTACGTTGCCACCCTTATGGGACGTCGTCGCTATCTTCCCGAACTAAAAGCCTCCAACGCCGTTACTCGTTCGTTCGGTGAGCGGGTGGCTCGCAATATGCCGGTGCAAGGGACTTCGGCAGACATTATAAAGGTTGCCATGATTCGGGTAGCAGACCGTCTTTCTCAAGAAAACCTGCAAGCCAAATTAATTTTGCAGGTGCACGACGAACTGATCGTAGAAGCGCCCGAATCCGAAGCGAATCGTGTGCTGACCATTTTGCAAACCGAAATGGAACAAGCGGTTGCGTTAAAGGTTGCCATGCAGGTAGATGCTCATATTGGAAAAACCTGGTATGACGCAAAGGGGTGAGTGGGTTGAAAAAACGGATTTTGGTGGTCGGTTATACCGACACGTGCGTGGCGCCTTTGTGCGCCGCGGTTCTGAATCAAATGTGTGCCAAAAAAGGCATCACAGACCTTGTTTTTGAAAGCTGTGGCTTTTGGGGAAGTGCCGGTCAAGCAGTGGATATTGCCATGCAACGGGTAGCGGGAGAATTGGGAATCGACTTGACCCGCTACCAAGCCAAACGGGTGGAAAAAAACTTGGTGCGCTCTTCCTCGTTGGTCATTCCGCAAGACGAGGTGATTTGGCGCGGTGTGCGAGAAGTGTTGCAACGCAAATCGTCACGGCTGGGCAAACCTGCCAAGCTGAATCAACCCATGGGCGGCCGCTTGGAGGATTACCGCCGTGTGCGAGGCGAAGTGCTGGACTATTGTCGCCGTTTTATGCGTAACTTGATCGATGAAAGACGGGGGGACAAAAAAATGATGGATTCGTTGACCGTTATGCGCTTACAACCAATTCATGCCCAAGCGGTAGAACAATTGGAAAAGGAATGCTTTACCCATCCTTGGAGTCTGGCATCCATTGTGGGGGAATTGGAAAAATCGCCCACAGAGGGTTGCTTTGTCGGTGCGTTTTGGGAAGATCGATTGATCGGCTACGGTTCTCTTTATAAAGTAGGGGACGAGGCATTTGTCAACAACATTGCCGTGACCAAAAAAATGCGCCGCAAAGGAATCGGGCACTTGTTGCTGGAAGGCTTGATCGCAGATTGTATTCTCAGCGACGTTGCTACCCTGTCTTTGGAGGTTCGCAGTAAAAATTTGGATGCCATACGGTTGTATGAGACCCATGGATTTACTACCATTGGATGTCGTAAACGGTTTTACCGTGATCCTGTGGACGACGGTGTTATTATGACCTTGTTTTTGACAGGTGAGGCACCTGTTACGCCGCCTTACGAGCCCACTGAACGAGAATTGATGATCGAACAAAAGCAAGCAAAGATCCTTTCGCAATTATTCTTGATTCCCTATGAAGAAGCGTTGGAGCGATTGGTTGTCCGTCGGCGTCCTTATAAGATCAGACGGAAAAAGAATGAAAATGCATAGGGTAGTGTGAAAAACTGAATCTGAAAAAAGTCGTCTTGACCGTTTGTTGGTCAAGACGACTCTTTTTACATGTAACATAACTTGTTGCTTATTGTTTTTTGGGGCGCTTTGGCGTGGGTGTTTTTCTCTTTTTTAGGTCGGTCAATTTAACGATTCCCTTTCCCGGTACCAAAACAAGACCCAATTCAGTCAGCGTTTTGGAAAACAAGGGCACGGGGAAGCCAACCACGTTGGTGTATTCTCCTTCGATCCGATCAATAAACATCGATGCAATTCCTTGGATTCCATAACTGCCCGCCTTGTCCAAAGGTTCTCCGGTGGCAACGTAAGCGTTGATCTGCCATTCCGGTATTTCTGTAAATTCAATGCGGGTCATTTCGGTGGCTTGTATTACCATGCCGTTGTATTTAACACATAATCCGGTTACTACAAAATGACTGTTTCCGCTTAGTTGCTTCAGCATAGAAACGGCATTTTGCGGGCCTGTGGGTTTTCCCAATATTTCCAAATTGTGTACCACGGCAGTATCGGCGGCAATGATCAGGGTGTCGGTCAGGTCGACCCCTTGGTTGGTTAATTCTTTGGCGACCCAATCGGCTTTGCGACGAGCCAAAACGGTGGTAACTTGATCGGCGGATACCAAATCGGTGGTTTCATCTACGTTTGGGGCTACACAGGTGAAAGAAACCCCTAACGTGGTAAGAAGCTCTTTTCGTCTGGGAGAGGTGGACGCTAAAATTACTTGCATGGCAAAACAGCCTCCTTGGCGGTTTTTTCTTATTATACTAAACTTTGTGGTAAAACACAAGAAAAAAGTCAACAGGACGTAGCATTGACAATACCGTGGTCAATCCTTTATAATAAGAAACGGCAAAGGAAGTGGAATTATGAGAGAACTGTTCTATCCCATCACAGAGAAACAAAACGGACAAACGGTGAAAAGTATCTTGTTGCAAAACGGATTTTCTACCGCTATGATTCGTCGTTTGAAGCAAAACGACGGAATTTGGCTGAGCGGCATTTCGGTTACGGTGCGACACCTTGTGCAAAAAGGACAGATTTTGACCGTACGCCTACCCGAGGTCAAAACCGAATTGGTTCCGATTCCCATGGAGCTAACGATTGTTTACGAAGACGATTGGTTGCTTGCGGTCAACAAGCCATCGGGTATGCCGGTACATCCTTCCCAAGGACATCATGAAGACACCCTCGCCAACGGAGTGACGTATTATTTTCAAAACACCTCCTTTACTTTCCATCCGATTACCCGCTTGGATCGCTATACCGCAGGAATTGTACTGATAGCCAAAAACCCCGTGGCGGCTGCCGACTTGTGCCGTCAAGCGAAAGAGGGAATCATTCAAAAAACCTATTTTGCATTAACCGACGGAATTCCCGAACCTTTGCAAGGATCGGTGTCTTTGCCTATTGGCAGAGTAGAAGGCAGTGTCATAAAACGGCAGGTTCAACCAAACGGAAAGCCTGCGTTGACTCGCTATGAAACCGTTTCTGCCCGAAACAACAGAGCGTGGGTCAAGGTGCAACCCGTAACCGGTCGTACCCACCAGATTCGGGTGCATATGGCGGCGATTGGGTGCCCTCTTTTATATGATTTTTTATACGGAGAGGAACAGAACGGTCAGAATTTCCGACTTGTGTGTACACAGCTCGTTTTTGTGCATCCGCAAACAAAAGAGCAAATATCAATAAAAATCCCAAACGAAATGCCCGATTTTTGATTGACTTTTTATGCTTAATATGGTACATTGCTTTTAGAATATACACCATATGGTGTGAATCCAAGGAGGAGATTCCTTATGTCAACCAAACGTAAAACCGATACCCCCCGTACCGATGTTTCGGATGCGTATCAAATTCACAATGACCGAGGGATGATTTATAATCCCCTGTCTCGTGACCGCCTGAAAAATGGCTATAAATCCTATGCCGACGTGCCGCATTACGAAGGCAAACTGGAAATCGAAAGCGGTAGCGTTATTTATTTTAATCTGCCCACCGAATTTACCGCTTATGACATGGTGCCCATTGAATATACCTTTTATAACCCCAGTTGCGATCAACGGGAAAGCCGTGTTACCTATGACACCTTGCATTTTTTGGCCACCGGTTTAGAGGATATTGACCGCAAAAACGGCAAGGAATTCTACAGCAATATTTTGCCCGGTACCATTAAAGTGGATTTCGATTATTTGGGCTACGTAACTGCCGAAAACCATGCAGAACGCCGTGCGTTACATCACGGGAATTTTGAAAATGACCGTCAAGCCACCAAATACCCTCATTTTGATGCTACCGATTTAACCGCAAGCGGTGTTATGCCCAATTCGGACTATTTTTGGCTGAAATTCCACTACAAAAACACCGGCGACACCATTTTGAGCGTAAACGGCAACGGTACCTTCTGCTTTGAACCGATTTTGCAAAAATTGGATGAAAACGGCAATTGGGTGCACCATCGTGCCCAAAACAACCTGTTCATCCGTTTGCTGGACGATTTGTATCCCGGTGAAGAAGGGGATATGTACGTGAGCTTTGACCATGCCGAAAACATTGGCGTGGGCAAATATCGTGTCATTATCAACTGCTTGGTTCGTAACGAAACCGCCAACCCCGAAAATTTTGTTACCAATATTTGGGGCGGCCGTACCTACGAAACCGCCTATTTCGAATTTGACATTGAAGATACTTTCCGTCAAGTAGAACCGAAAGAAATCACCTATACCTATAAATTAGAAACCCAACGGAATACTTGGTTGCATACTTACGAAGAATTCATGACTTCCTTCGACAGTTGGCTCAATCCCTTTGAAATTGACCCTGTTCGTACCGGCAAACAAGTCATGTATTTGCAATGCGGCCCTTGGACCAATTGCATCACCTTAAAATTAATGAGCGGCAACGCCATGAATCAGGTGGCAGTATCCATTCCCGTTAAGGTAGAAACCGACTCCATCAAGGTGAAATTGGATACCGAGCACATGAACTACATCATTGACGATGAAGGCAAACGGCAACCCGCCGTTATTGCCCAATCCATGTGCGATATGCGTGTGCACGTTGCCCTGGGACCCGAAGCCGACCAAACTGTGCTCAATGAATTGATTGACATGAAGGATTGCGGTGTCAACCTGATTTCCACCACCGCTGCGTTTGAAACGGTTTTGACTCCTGCCGACAGCGAGTTCATTACCCGTGATACCCCGCCCATCTCGAACCATAACAGCGATGCCCATTGGTTTATGTGCGATGCCATTAAACAACTTGGCATGAAGTTGGAAGGTTGGATTACCTATCCTTATGACTCCAAAGCCAACGTGGCAAAAGCTCGCTGGATTACCGGCGACGATAAATATGACCCCAATAAGATCACCAGCGTAGACGATCCCTTGCTTGCTGAAGCTTGCGGTATTAAGACCGAGTATCAGTTCAAACGTTGGGGTGACAACTACTTTGTATTGGGCGACGGCAAAGTGCCTGTATTGGCCGAAGATACCCGTGGTTGGCACCGTATTGACATTCAAAACCGTCATCCTATGGACGCCCAAACCAAAGAAAGCTTCCGTGAATACGTTAAAGAAAAATACGGTACCATTGAAGATGTGAACGAAACCTGGGGCACCGACTATGCCGACTTTGCCTCTATTGAGCCGGAAGAAGGCACCTTTATTGACCACGGTCATCCTTCTTACACCACCGAAGATGCGGTGTTTACCGAATGGAGTCGTCCCCTGGAAGATTTAGACGTATTCCGTACCGCTTCTCGTATGGGCAACTACCAAACCATTTTGGATATGAACAGCGATTTGTTCGACGGTATTATCGGTATGCGTACCGAGGGCGGGAACTGGACCGCCGAAGTGCCTTACGATTCGGGCAATCAACGGTACCGTCACGTGTATTATTCCCAACGCCGTGTGGCTGCTATGCCTCGTCAAATGGCGGATACCGGCATTGTTTGCATCCATTCTGACTATTGTACCTTGCCTTATTCTCCCGAAGAGGTTGCCGATTTGACCCGTCGGTCTATGGATATGGGAATTATGCCCATGCACATGATTCAAGCCGACCGTATGCGCGACGTTGCCATCAACCCCCACTACGGTCAAGATTACTCTATGCGGTATAACTTGGGCGAAAAAGCCAATCGTGGCGCATATATCAGCACCGTGATTTCACTGTTTGGTTGGTTTAAAGCCACCTACGAAAACGGTGGTATTCCCGGTGTATTGTGGGAAGACTATCTGTGCGACGGTTACGTAACCGCCATGCAACAAAAAGAAATGAAGTTCTTTAAAGAAAAGTTGCAAGAAGCGCTGAATACCCCCGAAGGAAAAGCATGGCAAGAAGCCAACACCGTAGATGCCAAAGCAGCTGTATCCAAATCCTTGGGTGTCAACAGCTTTGACCCTGACTATGTTGCTTCTTTGATTGCTAAGTGCGAAGCCAATCGTAAATAACTTGTTACAAAACCAACCCTGCTCGGTAACCCGAGCAGGGTTGGTTTGCTTTCAAGAAAATATAGCATAAATAATTATGAAAAAAGGTTGCATTTATTTTTGTATTAAGGTATAATTAAAGAGACTATAAGGGGTACTGTACCCTAAATTCATTGTTTAGGAGTGGGATGATCGTGAAACGTTGCTTATCATTTGTCATGTGCCTTGTGGTGGCAATCACCGCTTGCGTGTATTTACCTCCTGAAAATAAAATTCCTACCGTTTCGGCGGCGCCCCTTAGTACCTGTGGGCATCATAATTTCTCTCGTTCTGCAACCGACCAAATTTTGATTACCCAACCTTTGGGCAACCAGGCCGGTACCAACTTGGCTGCTGTTACCGGCGGTAATACAAGTTCCGGTTTCGAGGCGGGTCCCGGCCTTACCATCAACGGTACCACCAATAACCAGACCGCAAGCATTGTGGTGCACAGCGGCTCGTTGGAACGCATTATGTATTCTTCTGCTACTTCTGCCCAAAAATCGTTGTTAGAT
>JAZRFL010000226.1:0-10467 GCA_045661365.1 Acutalibacteraceae bacterium
ATACGTCTTTTTTTACATATTTTTGTCAAAGCGGTAAACACTATGTCCGAGGTGACAATTATGAAAAAATTGCTTTGGCTTTTTGCGGGACTCTCTGCTGTTGTGTTGGCGATCGGTGCTTGGCAAAATCGTCGATCAACCCCCTCGGTCGCCTTAACGACGGCAGGCGTGGCCGGGGTAATCTGTTTGGATGGTTTAGCGTCCAAAATTCGTAAGCTTGCCTTGCTGAAAACCGCCGCCGTCATTGCTTCGGTTACGGCAACACAATGGCTTTGTCGTCGCAAACAAAAGGAGCTTTTGTCCTCGTGATCGGTGTTAAACCAAACCGTCCTCTCATATACATGGTAACAACCACCATGGAGAGGACGGTTTTTATGTACACCATTCATCACATTTCCAAACGAATACGAATTTTACTGATTACAGCCATTGTCTTACTGGTTGCTTTGGTGATCATCGACATGACCGATTTGGGACGAGATTCATTGGCGGTGGCAGTTCCCCTGAAAGAAAATACCGATTTGGCACGAGCAGAGTTTTTGTCGGAATACGGTTGGCAGATTTCCACCGTACCCATTGAGGTATGCGACGTAACCATTCCCCAAGAATTTGACAAGGTGTACACCCAATACAACGACCTGCAACTTTCACAAGGATTTGATCTAACCGAATTCCGCGGTAAAACGGTCAAGCGATACACCTATCGGGTGCTCAATTATCCCCACGACATTACCGACGTGCATGCCAATTTGTTGGTTTACGACCAAACGGTTATTGCAGGGGATATTTGCACCGCCGCCTTAGACGGATTTATGCATGGACTGAAAAAAGAGGACAACGGAATCGCTTTGCAAACCTTTTACGAGGTGTCCCAATGATAAAACTCTTTTCACTCCTTTTTTGCCTTTGGTTATCACTTGCCGTCTTTTGTCACGGTGCACAAGCCGCCTCCTTGCAAGAGCCCACCGTTTCAGCACAATCGGCGGTGGTGTTGGACGCTTTTACGGGCGAGACTCTGTTTGAAAAAAACGCCGACCAAAAACGCACCATGGCATCTACTACCAAAATCATGACCACCCTGCTTGCCTTAGAGCAAAACGACCCCAACCGAGAAATCGTTGCTACCAAAGAAATGGTAACGGTAGAAGGCTCGGGTATGGGTCTTTTGGCAGGCGACCACATTACCCTGCAGGGGCTTTGTTACGGTATGATGCTCTCTTCGGGCAACGATGCTGCCAACACGGTCGCCCTAAGCTTAAGCAGTTCTTTCGAAGAATTTGCCCAACAAATGAACCAAAAAGCCAAACAAATCGGTATGCGAAACACCCGATTTGTTACTCCGTCGGGACTGGATGCAGACGGGCATTATTCCACCGCCTATGACATGGCACTTCTCATGCAACACGCTATGAAAAATCCCGACTTTTGTCAAATTGCCCAAACCGTTACGGCACAAGTCGCCTACGGCAATCCGCCTTACAAGCGAACCCTGACCAACCACCATAAACTACTGAAAGAATATGACGGCTGTCTGGGGGGTAAGACCGGATTCACAAAAAAATCCGGTCGCTGTTTGGTCACCGCCGCCCGTCGCAACGGCGCCACCTTGATTTGTGTCACCTTATCGGCTCCCGACGATTGGAATGACCACAAGGCCTTGCTGGATTACGGCTTTGCCCAAATGGAGTCGATCTCTTTTCCCGAACGCACCTTTTGCTTGCCCACCGTTGGCGGCACACAGCCGCAGATTCAGCTAACCTACGCTCCCTTGCAAGTGTCGATCCCCTCAGCACACCGAAACAAACTGTCGGTGCAGACCCAACTTGCCCCATTTTTATACGCTCCCATAGAAACTGGAGAAACGGTCGGTATACAAGGGGTGTTTTACGACGGACAGCTTTTACTGTCCACCCCCATCATCGCCACCGAGCAGGTCGACCGCGAAGACCCCGCACCGACTTTTTGGGAGCAATTTTGGCAAAATCTGCAACGATGGTTATTGCCGTAAAACTTTTTGTAAAAAAACTGTTTACAAATGCCCTCTTTTTCGGTAGAATAATATGGTTAGTATCAATTTAAAGAGGGTATTTCATGTTTACCATTTTAACCAAAACGCAATTGAATCCCACCGTTACTCGCATTGTGGTATCGGCTCCCCGCATTGCCGCCAAGGCGCAACCGGGTCAGTTTGTTATTTTGCGGGTAGATGACAACGGCGAGCGGATTCCCCTGACCATTGCCGATTACGATTCCGCGGCAGGCACCATTACCTTGATCTTTCAAATCGTAGGGGTTACCACCCAAAAGCTCAACAACCTAAACGAAGGCGATCGCTTACACGATTTGGTAGGTCCGTTGGGTCGTGCCACCGAAACCGAAGGGCTGAAAAAGGTAGCGGTTATCGGCGGCGGGGTAGGTTGTGCCATTGCCTATCCCGTAGCAAAAAAATTGCACGAGCAAGGTTGCTGTGTGCACTCGGTGGTGGGTTTCCGCAATCGTGACCTGGTGATTTTAGAAGATGAGTTTCGTGCGGTTTCTCACACCTATTGCTTAATGACCGACGACGGCTCGGCGGGACAAAAAGGGTTGGTCACCGACGCGCTGAAAGCCTTGATCGAATCCGGCGAACAATACGACCGTGTGATTGCCATTGGTCCGTTGGTCATGATGAAATTTGTTTGTGCCCTTACCAAGCAATACAACATAAACACCGTGGTCAGCATGAATCCCATTATGATCGACGGTACGGGAATGTGCGGCGGTTGCCGTCTGACCGTTGGCGGCGAAACCAAGTTTGCCTGTGTAGACGGTCCTGAATTTGACGGACATTTGGTAGACTTTGACCAAGCCATTGCCCGCAGTACCATGTATAAACAACCCGAGCAAAAGCACAATTGCAATTTATTAAAGGGGGCGCAGTAACATGGCAAATATGTCTCCGAAGAAACAACCCATGCCCCACCAAGACCCCTTGGTACGCAATCAAAATTTTGACGAAGTGGCTTTGGGCTATACCGCCGAAATGGCAAAAGAAGAAGCCTTGCGTTGTTTGGACTGTCGTCATAAGCCTTGTGTGGACGGTTGCCCCGTACACATTGACATTCCCCGATTTATTAAACAAATACGCGAAGGGGACGAAGAGCGCGCCTATCGGATCCTTTCTCTCTCCACCTCGTTACCCGCCATTTGCGGACGGGTATGTCCCCAAGAAACCCAATGCGAACAACGTTGTGTGCGCGGACTAAAAGGCGAACCGGTTGCCATCGGGCGGTTGGAACGGTACGTAGCCGATCGCCACAACGACCATGCCAAGGTCTGGCCCAACACGATCCCCAGCAACGGGCACAAAGTGGCGATCGTTGGCTCGGGGCCGTCGGGACTGTCTTGTGCGGGGGATTTGGCTCGCATGGGGTACGACGTAACGATCTTTGAAGCCTTGCACGTGGCAGGCGGGGTTTTGGTGTACGGGATCCCCGAATTCCGTCTACCCAAAACCATAGTAGAAAAAGAGATCAAAGGTCTGCAAGCCTTGGGTGTCAAGATCGAAACCAACTCGGTAGTGGGTAAAACCATGGCGGTGGACGAGCTGTTTGAAGACGGCTTTGAAGCGGTGTATTTGGCAACCGGTGCCGGTCTGCCTCGCTTCATGAATATTCCCGGTGAAAACCTAAACGGCGTATATTCCGCCAACGAATTTCTTACCCGCATCAATTTAATGAAAGCATATTTACCCGACAGCGACACCCCCATTCAACGCCCCAAATCGGTAGCGGTGGTAGGCGGCGGTAACGTAGCCATGGATGCCGCCCGTTGCGCCAAACGTTTGGGTGCCGACGTAACGGTGGTTTACCGTCGGGGATTAGAAGAAATGCCCGCTCGTAAAGAAGAGATCCTCCACGCACAAGAAGAAGAAATCTGCTTTAAAACCTTGTGCAATCCTACCGCTATTTTGGGCGATGACAACAATCGTGTGGTTGCCATGACCTGTGTAGAAATGGAGCTGGGTGAGCCGGATGCTTCGGGGCGTCGTCGACCTATGGTCAAGCCTGACTCGGAATTCACTCTGGACGTAGATTGCGTGATCATGTCCATCGGCACCTCTCCCAACCCCTTGATCCGTACCACCACCCTCGGCTTGGAAACCGACAAGCATGGCTGTATCGTTACCGACCAACTGGGCAGAACCTCTCGCGAAGGGGTGTTTGCCGGCGGTGACGCGGTCAGCGGTGCCGCCACCGTGATCATGGCGATGGGTGCAGGCAAAACCGCCGCAGGCGCAATTCACGAATATATTCAATCCAAATAAACAAAAAATCGACCTGTACTTGCTCATGGCAGTTACAGGTCGATTTTTTTGCTGATTATTTTACATATTTTTTCAATTGATCAATCTCAAAAACATATTTGCTGTTGCAGAAATTGCACACCGTTTCCACCGGCTTGTTTTCGTCGATCAAGCTTTTCAGGTCTTTTTGATTCAAGGTTGCTAAAATACGGGAATATTTTTCTTTGCTGCAATTGCAGGTATAAGAAATGTCGCTTTGATCCAAAATATCAAAAGGAATGCCGTCGAACACCTGCTCGATCAATTGCATGGGTGTCATGCCTTCGGCAATTTTTTGGGAAACCGAACCAATATTTTTTAAATTTTCTTCCAGTTTGGTAATGATGTCGGGGTCAGCACCCGGCAACAGTTGTACCAAAAAGCCGCCTGCGGATTTTACTGTCAAATCTCGGTTTACCCGCACCCCCAAAGCACAAGCAGAAGGGGTTTGCTCGCTGGTAGCATAGTATTCGGTAATATCTTCGGCGATCTCGCCGGTCAAAATGGGACACATACCGTGATAGGGCTCATTCATCCCCAAATCTTTGATTACGTGCAACGTTCCATGTCCTACCGCACCGCCAACGTCCAATTTGTTTTTGGCGTTGGGAGGCAACTCGGTTTCGGGGTTGCTCACGTACCCTTTTACGTTACCGTGGCTGTCCCCTACGCACACCACCATGCCACCGGGACCGTCGCCTTGAAACTGCAACGTCATGGTGTTGTCTTTTCCTTTTAACTGTGCGCTCATAAGGGCACATGCGGTCAGCGCCCGCCCCAATACCGCGGTCATGGTTTTCGAGGTTTGGTGCAATTCCCGTGCCTTTGCCGCAATGGCTGTGGTGTCGGTGGCGTGAATAAACGCACTGCCGTCCACCGAAATGGCACGAATGATATGGGATTGTTTCATGCTTTCACATCCTTCGGTTGCTATTATACCCATTTCCCGCGTTGCTGTCAACTTTTAAAAAATTTTTAGGTGTTTTACTTATTTTTTGCCATGGTTAACCCCAAAGCAATGGGGCAAAGTAATGGTGGGAAAGGAGTGATCACCATTGTTCTTATAAAAATCCCAAAAATAATAGCAAAAATACTTTTTATTGTATGTGCATTGTTGTTGGTACTGGGGCTGATCTCTGCCCGCACCCTGCCCAAGTTTTTGTTAGCAGGCGACACCAACGATATTGACCTGCCCCTTCGGGTACCCTTGACCGCCAAAGCAAACACGCCCATAATCGACGGTTCTTACACCGCCTCGGTCAATTTGTTTGGCATTATTCCCATTGGGCAGACCCAAGTGACCATTGTAGATGACGACTACGTGGTGGTGGGCGGAACGCCCTTTGGTATCAAGATCATGTCCCAAGGGGTGTTGGTGGTTGGGTTTAACGATATTCCCACCCAAAGCGGCTACACCAATCCTGCAAAAAAAGCCGGATTAAAAGAAGGGGATATTGTTCTGGCAATCAACAATCAAACCGTTTCCACCAACGCCCGTGTACAGGAATTGGTAGAACAGTCGGCAGGCGATCCCATGACCCTGTCGGTACAACGAAACGGCGTGAATTTGCAGCTTACCTTGATCCCCGCCCTTGCTCCCGACGGAAAATACCGTGCGGGAATGTGGGTGCGAGATTCGGCGGCGGGGCTGGGCACTATGACCTTTTATCATCCTGCCAGCGGCATGTACGGTGGATTGGGGCATAGCGTTTGCGACAGCGATACCGGACAAACGGTTTCGCTGTTGACCGGTGAGATCGTAACCGCCAATATCATAGAAGTAAAAAAAGCGGTTTCCGGTCGAGCCGGCGCTATTGTAGGCACCCTAAACAGCAAGCAATCCTTGGGCGATATTTTGTGCAACAGCGAACAAGGTATATTCGGTCGATTGGACAAGCCACCCGCCAGCGGACAAACCATGGCGGTAGCCCACAAACAGCAGGTAACCACCGGCAGTGCACAAATCTTGTCTTGTGTTGACGGTACGACCCGTGCGTACAGCTGTGAAATCGAAAGCATTACCTTAAAATCCGATTCGTCTCAAAATCTGGTGATTCGCATCACCGACCAAATGCTGTTGTCTCAAACAGGCGGGATCGTACAGGGCATGAGCGGCTCCCCCATTATACAAAACGGCAAGCTGGTGGGCGCAGTCACCCACGTGTTTTTAAATCAACCTGAAAAAGGGTATGGTATTTTCGCCGAGAACATGTTGGAAACGGCGCAAAGCGTAGCGGAAGATCAAGAACTCAAAGAAGTATCGTAAACGTAAAGAAGATAAACCGAAACTCGATTTGAGTTTCGGTTTATCCATAAAACATCTAAAGTACATAACATCGACAAAACTCGACAAAACGAGAAAAAATCTCTAAATCAGCATATCGATCATTGACATTTTGAAAATTAACTGCTATAATATGTGTGAAAAGGAGTGATGTTTAATGCTAGTTAAGGTTGTTGTTGACAATTTTTTGTCTTTTAACGAAGAAACTGAATTAACGATGATTCCGTCTAATAAAACTCGAAAAAAACCTGAACATAAACTCAATGTAAAGAGCACTTCTATGTTAAAATATGCGGCTATATATGGTGCAAATGCAGCAGGTAAAACTAATCTTATAGAAGTTTTTAGTTTTATAAAGTACTGCGTTGAAAAAGCCATTCCTATTGATGCAATTGACAAATTTTGCAAAACTACTGAAGGTAATTTTAACAGACCAAGTCTTTTTGAATTACAGTTCACTATAGGAGATAAATTTTATGCTTATGGTTTTTCGCTTGTTCTAAGTGCTCGAACAATAGAGTCCGAGTGGCTTTATGAATTGTATCAGAATGGTTCGCAAAAAACATTATTTGAAAGAGAAAAAGGGAAGAAACCAATTATTGGTGAAGATGTCAGCTTAACAACTTCCGATAAGTCTAAGTTAACAACTTATCTTGAAGATTATGATGAAAATTCGAATTCTTTGTTTTTAACTGTAATGAATCGCGGAAAAAAATATGCCGAGGATTCTAAAATTATTTTCTTCCGCGAAGTTTATAAATGGATTAAAGAGAATTTAATTACAGTAACTCCGAATACATCACTTAGAAGTTTTGAGTATTATTATGATAATGTTTCTTTGGGATTGATTAATGATCTAATAAAAACATTTGATACGGGAATTACAGAAGTTAATATTGTTGAAGTTTCCATTGAGGAACTAGGAAACGAGTTACCAAAACCTATTTTTGATGATATTCTTAAAACAATTAAAGAAAAATCAGAAGATGAAAGAAACATGGAATTTAAGATATCTATGCGATCTGATCGTAGTTTCTTTAATATTGAGGTCAAAAAAGGACATGAACCCAAAATTACTACTATTTCATTAAAGCATGGTGATTCTTTTTATAGTTTTAAGTATGAAGAAGAATCCGATGGAACTAGAAGATTGTTTGACTTGCTAGATATGTTACTAAACAAATCGAACGATACCGTCTATATTGTTGATGAAATTGAACGTAGCCTTCATCCAAAGCTCACATCAAGGTTTATTAATCTTTTTGATCAAATACATGAGTCAAAGAATATGCAGTTGATTTTCACTACACATGAATCCTCAATAATGGATCAAGAATTGTTTAGAAGAGATGAAATTTGGTTTGTGGAAAGAAACAACAATAATGTTAGTAATGTTTATTCTTTGGATAAGTTTAAAGAAAGATATGACAAGAAGTTAAGTAAGGCCTACTTAGAAGGTCGATATGGCGCCATTCCCGTCTTTACTACGTTTAAATTTAAGGGGGAATAATTATGGCTCCTATTCGATCTTATACCAATTGGAATACTCGTAGTTCAAATAAAGAAAAGCAAGTTGAACCGTACAAACATTATTTTTTTATCTGCGAAGGACAAAATACCGAAAGGTGGTATTTTGAAAAATTCATTGATAAGAAAAAAGATTTTTCAATTTCTTCTTTAGTAAGCATAGAATATCTTGAGAAAACGGAAGAACATAAGAGTTGGTCTAATCCTAAAAAGATATATGAGTTAGCTGAGAATTGCCGAAAAAACGGAGAAATTTCTTTTGATCCAAAGCATGATATTATGGTTTTGGTGTTTGATGCAGATATATATGAAGACCAACAGCCATCGGTATATACTAACTTTATTGAACTTGCTTCTAAAACAAATACCATTTGTGTTACAAATCCATCTTTTGAATTGTTTTTGCTGTTACATTATACTAATTCGTATGATGAAACGATTTCACCTAATAGCAAACAAATCATTGAAAATGAATGGGTTGAAGTTGAAGGAGAAAAAATTCGTTACATTGAGAAGTTATTTAGAGATAAGTCTGGAAGGCAACCCAAAAAAGATCCAGATATAGCAGAATTAGTTAAGGATGTTTACATAGCGATAGAACAAGAAAAAAGATTAAACAATGATATACGATCTTGTCGTGGCAAGCTGACATCTAATATTGGGGTTATTATGAAACAAATTCTTGATGAAAAATAGTGTGAAATTATCAAAGAAGCCAACTCGCATTTTTGCGAATTGGTTTCTTTTTTATATCAAAAGGATATTGAGAACTATAAGAAAATGTGTTACAATTAACTCAACTTAAAGTTGATACATGTAAAATAATGCGTTATTGTTTCTAATGTTATAAAACTTTATAATTAAGGTACAAGGAGGTCAAAATTATGAAAAACTTTGGAACTCGACTTAAAAAACTTAGAACCGATGCAAATATAACACAAAACTCTTTGGCCGAACATCTTAATATTTCCTATCAAGCGGTTTCAAAATGGGAAAACGGACAAAGCCTACCAGACGTTGGAACATTGATTGAAATTTCAAAATTTTTCTCTACTACAACTGATGCACTTTTCGGTTTTATTCCTGAAGAAAAAATTTCAACACTTGCAATTGACAAGAACGAAGTAGATATTTATTGTGTTTATCCGGACACTGAAACAAAAGTTACCGGAAAAATAATTTTTATAGTTGATAGTGAATCAAAAATTACCGGTATTGTTTTCATTCCGCATATGCGTGCTTATAGAACCCAATATATTAGAAATAATTATGAACCTTTTGAAGAATGTAGCAAAATAATTTATGAACATACGCATTACCGCAAACGTGGCGAGGTTATCATTGATAATAAAAGAATTAAAATACCTGAAAACGGTTTTGTCATAGCTGTGTCAGATAACACATTTGCCGCAAAAAAGATTATGAAATTTATTATACCAGAGGAATACTCAGCTTTTTTAGACCCCGATACACATTCGAGTTACTATAATGCCAGAAATGGCAAGGGTCTGTTTAGTGATATTCTAAAGCATAACGAACTTGATGACATTACTGTAGAATTAACTGATAGTGGTATTCTTTTAAAGAAAGTATTAGAAACAGTTGAACCTATGGCAGATAATATCGAAATACTCGCTAAAATTGTGCGAAAAGAACTTCAAAAGGAGCATGATAAGCAAATTCAAATTCTCAAGGATAGAATTGACGAACTTGAGGATATGATTAGCGATAATGAAAGTGATATTCAAGATTTGGATGAACGAATTAACGAGATTGAAACTAAATTTTCAGAAAAAGACTCATAGATAACCACATATATTATTTGTCGAATTGTACGTCCAAAATCTTTGCTATAAAACGCAAAAATAGTCATATAGTGGCTCTCCAATCCTACAGCGGAAAGGCGAAATGCGTTAGAAAAGGTTAAATCGTGCGTATTTGAGGGTCAAAATGAGTATTTTCAGGTAAAATAAGGCTAAAAACACCTCGAAAATCGTTGTTGTATCCTGCTTGACACACTAGTGAGCGGCTCACCCATTATACAAAACGGCAAGCTGGTGGGGGCTGTCACCCACGTTTTTGTAAACACCCCCAACAAAGGCTACGGTATTTTTGCCGAAACCATGCTTGAAACTGCACAGAGTGTTGCAGAAGATAACAAACTAAAAGAAGCGTCCTAATAATAATCCCCCCGTATAACGGGGGGTATTTCATTTTCGGGCATAGCCCTAATACTACTGGCGGCGCACAAGTGCGCTTTTTTGTTGGCCTGCCAGCCACGCAATTTATTTCTTACTTACCCATAAATGGGTCCCGTGGGTCAAACATACTC
>JAZRFL010000227.1:0-4610 GCA_045661365.1 Acutalibacteraceae bacterium
TAAATTATCAGAAACAAGGGTAATTCATCAAATAATAGAAAGAAAAATCCCACCCAGACTCTATCAAAGTCAGGGCGGGAATGTGGTGCCGCTGACCGGGATCGAACCGGTACGATGTTGCCATCACGGGATTTTAAGTCCCGGGCGTCTGCCTATTCCGCCACACCAGCATATTTAATTTTATCAATTTGCAACTGCCACCAACTTTTGTTTGGCGACGGTTTTGCCTTCGGCAAAATGCCTATTCTGCCGTTTGCGGTACCCAAAATCCATGGTCGCAACATTCGTTGCTATGGATTTTGACCGCGGCACCAACTGCGCCCTTCCTTCCTCTGCCACCGGCAGCGGGCGGGCTCGTTACCACACCAGCATATTTAATTTTATTATTTTGTTGTGCCATCAGGTGTTTTATTTTTTCACGACGCCTCGGGCGTAACTCTTGCGGTGCCCAAAATCCATGGGCGCAACATTTGTTGCCATGGATTTTGACCGCGGCGCCAACACAATTCTCACTGCATCCGCCACAGGCGGCGTTCGATTGTGTTGCTGCCTATTCCGCCACACCAGCGTATTTAGTTTTTATTATTTTGTCCCGCCATCAAGCATCATGTTATTTTCGACGCCCCGGGCAGCGGTCGGAGCGAATGAATGACCGATATTGGCACCAACAAATCAGCACACCTATCAATGGTCACAACCGAACGGCATTATTATAGCCCATTCCGCCCACCTTGTCAAGTATTTTGCGGTTATTTTTTTATCTTTACATCCCACACAAAAAGGCATCCACAAAATGTGGATGCCTTTCGTTTAAACGATGGTGATTAACTTACTTTTACAAGATTATCAAGCAGAATGAACACGGGAGTGGCACTGTTGCAATAGTTAAAGTAAGTAATACGAATGCCCTTAATGGATGACCAGTTGGGGCTATTGGCGGTAGCAGAGGGACTGTTTTTATCTATGGTTATGGTATTCCATCCCGGTTTGGCGTTATCAATACCCACAAGGTAGTTATAACCGTCGTCCGAACCGTTGGTTACAAAGTTGATTTGCAGCCCTGCTGAACCGTTGAATGTTTGCGGTGTGTAGAAATCCAGAGTGAATTTCTTGGCATCGCTCAAATTCACCGCCGACGGGAAGGTGTAATAAACCATACCGCCGATTTGGCTGCTACCTGACTGGGCAGTAGGTGCATTAAAGCCTAAGCGCATGCTACCGCTACCCTCTTTCTTTTCGTTGGTTTCAATCGCCAAGCCAGTGCTGAATGCGCCGGTAAAGTTGTTAACCGAATCGAAACTAAGCAATCCGGTTTTTACGGCAGGGTCAGGAATGGTTACACTGGCATCCGCAGTCAGATTATCCAACAACATAAAGTTGGGATTGGCATTGTTGGAATAGTTAAAGTAGGTAATGCGAATGGCTGAAATGGATGCCCAGTTGGGATTGTTCGCCGTGGCGGAAACCCCATTTTTACCAAATCGCAAGGTATGCCAACCGGGTTGGGCATAACTGATATCCAACAAGAAGTTGTAACCGTCATCGGTACCGTTGGTAACAAAGTTCACCTGCAACGCCGCCGCACCGACAATGGATTGGGGTACCCAGTAATCCAAGGTAAAGGTATTGGCAGAGGACAAATTGATGGGTGAAGCGTATTGTTGTACCACCATACCACCGATTTGCGTGCTGCCGGATTGTGCGGTAGGAGCATTATACCCCAAGCGCATGGAACCGTGGCCCTCTTTCTTTTCATTGGTTTCAATGGCAATCGAGGTGTTGAATTTGCCGGTATAGCCTTCTACCGTATCAAAGTCAAGCACAACGGTGGAGGGACGAGGAGAAGCTGCTTGCGGTGTAGAGGAAGTGGAAGGACTGGTAGCCGTTCCCAAATTGGTACCTTGGCCGCTGGCTTTCACCAGATTGTAGTAGGTATAGGGATCAACGTATTTTACCTTCATTCCCTTTGCCGAAGCATAGGTGCTGAAGTCGGTTACAATGGTATTAATCTTGGTGGGTGACAACACAACCGTACGATAAGCGCTGAAATTCAGTCCCTTATTCATGGTTCCAACAGCGTGCTCATACATCACATTGGATTGACCGGTTTCAACACCGTTATGACAATACACGAAATAGGTGGAGCCATATCTACCCAAGGGAGTTTCATGGCAGTTGGTAAAGTTCAGTTTGGGTGAATAACGGCTGACGCAGTCTGCGATATTGGCAGAAACCGTATGCTGTGCCCCATTGATGATAAAGCCGGTCATTTCCATGCCGAACCGTTGGTAATACTTTTTAGAGAAGTTGGCGAACACTCCGCCGCTGGTTCCGTTGGCATAGGGACGTCGCTCACCCATGTAAGCCAAAACGTTATCGTGGAACAAGGCTTCGGGAATGATATAGCCTGCGCCGCCGTCGCCCCCTACGAAATAGTCTTTTGACGTTTTGTTTTTGAACATATAGTCAAAGACCATGGGAATCCGTTCGGACAAGTTGGGGTTAATGGACCACATAAGGGGCAATGTACCACGTTTTTTGTCACCGCCGCCGTTCAGCCACATAGAGTATGCAGCCGATTTCAGCCAAGCAGAAGAGTCGTAGTCACCCATGTAAATGGTGTAGTAGAAGGTGTTTTTGTCATAGGTGACGCTTTCGCAAGGCGAAGTGGTATTGGTATATTTGCTGGTGCTGGGAACGAATTTATAATACATGGAGCCGTTGGTCATATCAACTGTACCTGCGGCATCGGCTTCTTTGGACAAATTGTAGCAGGTAATGTATTCGCAGAACAACCATTCAATCCAAGTAGGATCTTTCGAACCCATGTTATCGGAAGCGGTGTATTTTACCCACCAAGGCGGGAAGCCCATCAAGAAACCGTAAGCACCGCCTGCTCGGTCATAGCGGGCTTGGAAGATTTTCAGCATGGTAGCGTTATCGGTACCAATGGCGGCTTGCCCATTCTTTTGTGCAGGGTCATCGCAAGCGGCTTCGCCGGCATAAGGAGCCAAGTCAAAGAAGAAGCAACGACGAGCAATCAGGTAGTCGTGGTTAGCAATACAACGACGGTAAGAGTTGCCAAGCACAGCGGTAGGATGGTTGGGATAAGCGCTGTAACTTACAAGCGTGGGCGCACCATCCAGAATATAAGCAAGATATTGGGTAGAACAACGGGGGAAATATTTTTCCAATGCCCACAGATAAGCGTCATTTTTAGCAGAGCCGGTGGATTTCACCGAAGTACCGCTAATGGTGGTGCCCTTTTTACCGTCAACAAATTGACCCACCAAGGTCATCTTCACGGTAACCCCTTTTCCGGTCAAAGTGGTATGTAACGGGGATTGATTGAGCACCGGCAAGTAACCGTCCAAACCGCAAATGGTAGCGGCTACGTTGGAGGTTGCGGGAACGTTACCGTCCCACAAAATGATGCCACTCTTTTTAATGGTAGGCAAGAAGGTGGTCAAGAAAGCATCAAAAGTGGAGATGGTTTTTTCGGTCATGCCATTCATAATGGTGCCTTGGGCTACCAATTGAGAATGCCATGCGGTATCCGAATTATCCCGTTCTACCATCAGCAAAACGGTGTGCTTATTATCCATACCAAAGTCACGGTTAATAAGACCTTGCAAACTATAAATCAAGCGTTCAATATCCGCATGACCTTTATGATTGCTGGGAGCCAAAACCGCTTTGTTCAAACGATAAATGGTATTGGGTTTCAAATCGCTTACATCAAGGGAATAAGAGGTGTCGGCGGTGGTGTCTTTTACGTACGCACCATTCACCGAATTGGATTTGTTATAACTTGTAATGTAGTTGGTCGCTTTCAGCTCTGCCAATTTCGTTTCCGCCGCAGTCAAGGTGCTCAGTTTGGTAACTAAGTTTCTTTGCGTGGTATTCAAAGCATTATAAGCCGAACGAGCGGCAGTAATAGCACTTTCGCTGGACAAGGTTACGGTACCGATGGCGGCAATCTTATCGTCTACTGCTTTGGCGGCTTTCAGGTTTGCCAAAGTAGTTTCTGCCGCGGTCAAGGTGCTCAGTTTGGTAACTAAGTTTCTTTGCGTGGCATTCAAAGCATTATACGCCGAACGAGCGGCGGTGATGGTGCTTTCTTTAGCAAGCGTAACCGTACCGATGGCGGCAATTTTATCGTCCACCGCTTTGGCGGCTTTCAGGTTTGCCAAAGTAGTTTCTGCCGCGGTCAAGGTGCTCAGTTTGGTAACCAACCCTTGTTGGGTAGAAGTCAAAGCGGTATATGCCGAACGGGCGGCAGTAATAGCACTTTCGCTGGAAAGAGTTACGGTGCCAATAGCGGCAATTTTATCGTCTACTGCTTTGGCGGCTTTCAAATCTTTCAATTTGGTTTCTGCCGCGGTCAAGGTGCTGAGTTTGGTAACCAACCCCTGTTGAGTAGAAGTCAAAGCGGCATAAGCCGAACGAGCGGCGGTAATAGCACTTTCGCTGGACAAGGTTACGGTGCCGATGGCGGCAATCTTATCGTCTACCGCTTTGGCGGCTTTCAAATCTTTCAATTTGGTTTCTGCCGCGGTCAAGGTGCTCAGTTTAGTAACTAAACCTTGTTGGGTAGAAGTCAAAGCGGC
>JAZRFL010000228.1:0-1629 GCA_045661365.1 Acutalibacteraceae bacterium
TCTTGAAGAAGATATAATTCTAACGCATAATCTTCGTGACGGTAAATTGTTTAGAGCTTCACCGTCCCATGAAGATGGTGTATTGTATTTTGCGTTCGAAATGATAGACCCTGAAACATTTCAAACAAAAAAAGAAGGGAAATGGAAGGTAAATATAAATAAAGACAGCCAATATTGGGGCATCAGAAAAGTCCATGAAAATACTGATGGGACAATAATGGTGTACTGTGAGGATCAGGTCAACAATTGCAGAATAGTGTTGTTACTGGACTCTGAACTGAATGTGATCAATTTAGTTGTTTTAGATCTCTTTTCTACGGCCGGTGGTTTTAATGCACTATATTGGTTAAACGATGGCGGCTTTTATCAGATTGCCCGAACAAAAATGGGTATTCATGGTGCTTCCGAATACCTTGTTTATCGTTATGATCGCTATTTGAATTTGATTTGGAAAGAGAACGTTGCTTCGTGCCACCAATATTTTTATTATTTCATATCACCTTCGGGAGAGCTTTTCTCCTTCAGAGACAACCCCTCCGACAATTCTTCGAATAAAGCGTTCTATATTTGGTATTACGGTGATGAGAGTGCCTACAAGCAAGAGCACGTTCATAATTTGGTGCACACCCCGGCACTTACCGCTACTTGCCAAAATGAAGGTCGTGGCGAATACTGGTCCTGCGCAGAATGTGGGTGCCGCAACTCCGATAGGGGACAGACATTGGTTGTTGATATGAAATCCCTTATCCTTCCGAAAACCGGACACACCGAGAAAACTCTTTTGGCGAGTGCCCCCACTTGTACCCAAACCGGTCTGACTGAGGGAACGTATTGCTCGGTTTGTAATGAAGTTCTTGTCGCTCAGCAGACCATTCCCGCAAAGGGACATACCATGGTGACCGATGCAGCCAAGGAAGCTACTTGTACCGAGTCGGGCTTGACCGAGGGCACGCATTGTTCGGTTTGTAATGGAATTTTCGTGATACAGCAAATGATTCCTGCCAAGGGTCACAGCTACGATGACAAATACGATGCCACTTGTAATACGTGTGGCGCAGTTCGTGAGGCGGAATGTGCCCACAAGAACACGGTACTGATTGCCGGAAAGCTACCCACTTGTACCGAAACGGGCTTGACCGACGGCAAGAAATGTAGCAAGTGCGGTGAAGTTCTTGTCGCCCAGCAGACCATTCCCGCAAAGGGACATACCATGGTGACCGACGCAGCCAAGGAAGCTACTTGCACCGAGTCGGGCTTAACCGAGGGCACTCATTGTTCGGTTTGTAATGGGATTTTCGTGATACAGCAAATGATTCCTGCAAAGGGTCACAGCTACGATGACAAATACGATGCCACTTGTAATACGTGTGGTGCTGTTCGTGAGGCGGAATGTGCCCACGAGAACACGGTGCTGATTGCCGGAAAGGCGCCCACTTGTACCGAAACGGGTTTGACCGACGGTAAGAAATGTAGCAAGTGCGGTGAAGTTCTTGTCACCCCGCAGACCATTCCCGCAAAGGGACATGCCATGGTGACCGACGCAGCCAAGGAAGCTACTTGCACCGAATCGGGCTTAACCGAGGGCACTCATTGTTCGGTTTGTAATGGGATTTTCGTGATACAGCAAAT
>JAZRFL010000229.1:0-3081 GCA_045661365.1 Acutalibacteraceae bacterium
TACCGAAACCGCGAATTTTGGTGTAAGGGATATTACGTAGATACCGTGGGGAAAAACACAAAAGCAATAAAAGAGTACATAAATGATCAATTGAAAAAAGACCAGGAGAGTGATCAATTGAGTATGTTTGACACACGGGACCCATTTATGGGTAAGTAAGAAATAAATTGCGTGGCTGGCAGGCCAACAAAAAAGCGCACTTGTGCGCCGCCAGTAGTATTAGGGCTATGCCCGAAAATGAAATACCCCCCGTTATACGGGGGGATTATTATTGCAAAAAAATGCTCCGTCCAATTGGACGGAGCAAAAAAGAAATCATGATTACAGATAACGGCTGATTTTATAGCGGCGGATGAAGATGAATACCGCTATGGCAATGAGCAATACCACTCCTATGGCAATGCCAATGTAAATGAGGTAGGTATAATCTACGATTTCGGCATATCCGCCCGCTTCGGCTCGATAGGTAATATCATAACTGCCGTCGCCGTCTTCATCTACGTACATGTAGGTTTCTTCGGCTACACCGGCCACCGTGTCGATCTTGGTTTGCTCGGTAATGTTGACGTTGTGGAAGCGGCGCATATCGGTGTATTCGCCTTCTTGGTCTACGAAGCCGATGGTGTAATCCATGGTGCCGTAGTCGTTGCCTTCGATTACAATGTCATAGTCCACACCCTCTTTTAACCGCAAGATCTTAACACGGTCGTCGGTGTCGGACCCTTCTTCGTATTCGCTGTAGTTGTAATTGTCGTATTCTTCGTAGGAACTGTCGCTGTTTTGTTCAAAGGTCATGGAGCCGAACGAGGTGCGTACGCTGGATTCCTGATCTTTCGAGGTCATGGTTTCGCCGTTGTAGCTGACCGTTACGTCTACGGGACAGGCGATCTTGACGTAAATGTATTTGTCCCCGCTGGCCTGGGCGGCGATTTCTCCGAAGAAGAACGCCAAGCTTTCGGCATCGGTTACCTCATAGTGACCGCCTTCGCTGGCAATGCCTTCCATAAGGGATTGCGCTTCGGTTTTTTCATATCCGTCTAACCCGAAGAAGAAACCCAGGGTGTATATGTAAAATCCTTCTGCTTTTAATTGGTTGGCATAGGCGATGAGCTCTTGACCTGTTTTGCCGGTGTTGGCCAATCCGTCGCTCATGAGTACCACGATCTTTTTCTTGGCGGTAGAATCCTGCAACATATTTTCGGCCATGTGTAATCCGGCTTCGATATTGGTGCCGCCTCCGGCATCGATTTGGTCAATGGCTTTGTCTAAATAGGTATGGCTGTCGCTTAACGATGCGCTGACATACCCTTGGTCGTCATAGTAGGCAACACCCAAGTTACACTCGGCTTTTTTGAAAACTGCGTTTACAAATTCGTGTGCCGCTTTTTTGGTTTCATCCATAGGTGTACCGTCCATACTGCCGGAGCCGTCCAGTACCATGACGATTTCTCGTTCTTTTGGTGTGGGATTGGTGGCTTCCATTTCTTCTTGTTCGGCTTGGAGTTTTGCTAATTCGTTGATTTTATCTTGTACCGCTTCGGCGTATTTTTCGGCACCGGTTTCGTTGGGGTGCATGGAATAGGAACTTCCCAACACCCAGTTTTTCAATTCCTCTGGTTCGGATCCCAATATAACAGGGTGAATATATGGGTCCCACGCATAAGCACGATGTCCCTCGAAATATTTATCGACCGAGACAAAATGGATGTTCATGCCTTCGGCGGCACACTTGTTTACCAAATCTTCGATTGCGCGATTAAAGTTTACCACGGCATGGTTGATTTCAGTGATTTCGTTGGAATTGAAAGCGATGCTGTGCCCGTCGGATTCCAATAATTGGGGATACCCGGCAATCAAAATAGTAGCTTGGGGGCCGGCTTTGGATTCAATGGCTTTATATGCGTCGTACAAGTCGTCTCGAATCCCACCGTTTTTATAAAACTTCGTCCAAGTGGCGGCTAATTTGTCAAACAAATAAAATTCGTTGGCATGGGTGCTTTGGACAAAAGAATCTTTTACGATATCGGAAAAACCGGCATCGTTTCCACCCATGGTCATGGTAACATAATCTACTGAGTTTTGGGGCAAGGTGTTAAAGATATCAAATTGAGCGGGAAGGTCGACATCGCTGTCTTTGCCGCCCAATGGGCCGATCGATGCTTTTTTGTTTTGCGTACCGGTCAAGTGCTTTGTTTCGGCACCGGAAGATGCAACAAAATACCAATAGGGAATGGGGGTGCCCTCATCTTTGTAGTTCTTTAGTTGCTTATCTAAGCCGGGGACTTTTAATTGTCCCGGCCAACTTTTGGTGGAACGATGGGCTAACCAATCTTTGTTTTGCACTTTGTCCTTGTTTTTTAACTCTTGTCCGTAAAATGCCTCAATCCCTTCCCCCGCGGAATAGGAATCTCCCAAGGACACCACAATGGGACGTTCAACCCCTTGGTCGTCGGTTACGGTTGCCTCGGCGGTAGTGGCGGGCGTGGGCAAAATCACCATGGTAAATACAAGCCAGGCGATGAGAAACAAACTGAATATGCCTTTGAAGGTCAATACTTGATCGAAACGTTCTAATTTGGACATCATTGTGCGGTCATCTCCTGTACTGTCATATTTTCTAAGGTTACCGCATCAATGCGGGCAACGGTTTTTACTGTGGTGACGGTGGGAAGTGGTTGGTTTACATAATATTTACCTGTTTGGCTGTCGTAAGAGGTAATGGTGGTGGATTCAGACAGCAGTATCGGCACGGTGTTGTTATATTCGGTGTTGTAGGAAACGGGAGAAGCAAAGACTTGACCCCCGATTTCCAACACGCTCCATACCATGCCTTGTTGGGTGGTATAAACGGTGGTGTATATGGGGTGTTGTTCGGTGCCGGTGGCGGTAATTTCTTTTTCGTCAATCAAACTACCGTCAATGTTGTATTCGGTGGTAATGGGGTAGGCGGTAAAGCCACGGCCGATCAGGTTTTGGTAGGCGACCGCTTCGGTAGAAGCGGAGGCAGAAGCCGGTGCTTGGCTCATTACCGTGCCGTTTTGAGCATAATATTGGTCTGCGTTGGGGCGAGAAACCTCATAC
>JAZRFL010000230.1:0-1040 GCA_045661365.1 Acutalibacteraceae bacterium
CCTCCGACTTAATTTGCTCCAATACTCCACTGATATCATTATAAACGAACTTAATGTATCCATTTGTAGCCGATTCAAGGACTTCAGCGGCACGCCTTGCGGCTTCGGTCTGCACATCCACGTATGTCGGCACGTTATCCAGTTTTTCTGCGGATTCAATCGTGGTCTGCGTAATACCCGGCTGCACGGTCTTGCCCAACGTGAGTACATTATTCGCCGGGTTGTTAAGATTCATCGTCAGTTCCAACACCGGGAAACGTGTGTCAAGGTTGTGCGGCTCGGAAATAATGCGGACTTCATCGTATAACCGAATACTGTCAATCTGTTCATCTGCCAGATTAAGGTCGAATGCCTTTGCTTCAATCGTGACATCCTTGAACTGGTTCGCAAGGTAGTTCACGCCGATGTTGTATAAATCGTCAGGATCTTCCACCGAATCCCAAATCCGTGCCTTAACCTTCCGACCGATTTCCAAAACAAGCGTATTGTCCTCAATTCGGTCTGTCTGCCGCTGATCTGTTTCGATGGTCAACCGCAGATCTACCCCTTCGACCGTTTGCTCGTCCTCTGGCAAGCGTGCGCCCAACGGAATCAGAACGGAAACCAATTCAGATGCATCGGACTCCCGGATGAAGTCAATCAGGTTACTACCGATACGGATTGTTTGCAGTGTGTCACCGTAATCCTCGGAATAATCCAAATACCGCTTGCCGTCCGTAGGGTCATAGCGCATACGGATATAGCCGCCATTCTTGCCAATGACATTTGCCATGAGCATATCCAAAACGGTTTCGTAATTTGATGACCATCCCAAATTGTGTGCCGTGTGTGTTGTTTCGACTGTTCCCAACGTAATCGGCTTATCTGGACACTGTGCGTTGTACTGCGTGACCGCAACCGTCAGGATGTCGGAAACACTCTGCGAATTGTATCTATGCGGCGGCATCAGCGCATGGTTAAAGTACCCCAAGCAATCCTCAACCAGCACCGTCTTTTGTCCGTAGAAATCTAATTTTGTGCCATATACCGTTCCCCAGAAG